>JAFMMM010000099.1 GCA_017859815.1 Planctomycetota bacterium
CATCAATTCATCAACGCTGGAGCATCCTGCGGGATCCGGTCAGGCCGCTCTCGCCGCCTGACGCTGGCCACATGTTTTGTCATAGCAGTTCAGGATCTGAGGCAGCACGACATCCGTTGAAAATCGCTCCTGAATGTACCGGGCAGCATTCTCCCCCATGCGTCGTCGAAGTGCGAAATCCAGCCCGAGGGTCATCAAACGATCCGCCAGTTGATCCGGTTCATTCGCATCAACCACCCAGCCATCAACGCCATCGCGAATGCACTCAGCAACCCCGCCGACCTTCGTGGACACCACCGGGGTGCCCAGCGACATTGCTTCCAGAAGTGCCATAGGGGTCACTTCCCGAGTACTCGGAAGACACACGCAATCCGCCGCATTGACCAGATCCGGAACATCTTCCCGCAGTCCCAGTACGGAAACGAATGGCTGCAGTTGCAGGTCAGACAGTGTCGCCCGGAATCTTTTCTCATAGTCCGACACCAAACGACCGGCGAATACCGCATGAGGCCGGACTCCAGCTGCAATCAGTTTCGGCAACGCCTCAAGAAGAATATGCGGGGCCTTCCTGGCAGAAACATCTCCCACAACGCAGATCAAAAAACGATCCGCAGGGATCTGTAATTCCGTCCGCACCGTTGCAGCGGTATGACGAGGCTGAAAACTCCGGCAGTTCAACGGATAGGGGATCACATCGATACGGCTCCGCGGCACCAGGTTGACGCGATTCTGAAATCCTGCCGTAGCTTTACTGGGACAGATAATCCGATCGTTCCACCACCAGTGCGGCTGCAGATGCGGCATATGACATGTGGCCACCGAACGGAATCGGAACAACCTCGCCAGCAGCACACCAAAGAGATTCGCGCTGCTCAGATGCGTGTGCACCAGCGAAACGCCGCACCTTCGCAGCTCGCCAGCAACGCGTTTCAATTCACGAGGACGGCGCTGGAAGGAAGACTCAAGCAGTTGCACCCGCGGTGGAAACGCCTGCGAGGAAATCCACGCACCGGGCTTATGTACCAGCAGGATCGACTCGCCAGAATTGCCGAGCGCAGTTGTCAATTCGTAACAATGCCTGATCGCACCATTCACTCCCTGCTGAGAAACCATCTGGCAAAACAAGTCGGCACCTCTGTTCTTGTCGGTCGTTCCGTCCCAGTCGATTCATCGACTGCAGCCGCCAGGATGCTGAAGTTGCGTTGCAGTCTTTGCCATGCACGATTCAAATCCCTTGCGCTTTCCGAATTCTGGCGAAACCGTCGCTGGAATCGAACTGATCAGGGCCGGGAGCAAGCTCCTTCCTGGGATTTGACCACGAGCTCTCGAAGATCACCGCCACCGGCATTGATCTTGACCCCTGCCGACGCGGCCTGCTAGAAGGGCGAATTCGGCCGAAAGGGCCGAAAAGAACGCAGGGAAGCGGCTGATGCAGAATTTTTTGAGGATTCTTAGTTACGTCATGCGCCATCGCAGACTGGTTGCGATGTCGGTGATGTGCGCCGTTGGCGTATCCCTGTTCTGGACCCTGAACCTGTCGATCGTGTTCCCGGTGGTTAAGGTTCTGTTTCAGAATGGCAGCCTGCATGAGTATGTGGATGTGGAAATCGCCGGACTTGAGGGCGTGATTCAGGAGCACTCCACAAATCTGGAGAACATTCCCGCCAGAGACCTCCGACAGCGTGCACGGACGCAATCCAGAATCGGAGAAGCTTCGAGTACCCTGCTCTGGCTGACCCGCATTCAGACGTGGGTTTTGCCATGGGTACCACGGGATAAGTTCGACACCATGGCCAGCCTGCTGGCCCTGCTTCTGGTTGCAACTGTCATCAAAGGGATCTTCATCTTCTTTCAGGACATCCTTGTCGGCAGTGTCGTGCAGCTAACTGTGAATGCCATCCGACAGGACTGCTTCCGAGCGGCGTTGAAACTCGACTGTCAGTCACTCGGTCGAATTGGCACGCCGACGCTGATGGCCCGGATGACAAATGATGTGGAACAGATGACACTGGCGATTCGGCTGTTCGGAGTGACGCTTGTTCGGGAGCCACTGAAAGCGGCGGCCTGTACTGCGGCGGCATTCTACGTCAACTGGCGACTGGCACTGCTTTCGGTCACGATGGTTCCGCTGCTGGGGCTCGTCTTCAACTACTTCGGTCGACGCTTGCGCCGAGCTTCTCATCGCACGATGGAGAGTATGGCGAAAATTTATGAATGCATGGGAGAGACATTTGGCGCAGCCCGAATCGTCATGGCCTTTTCCGGCTTTCGCAAACATCGACGGCAGTTCTTTCGAGCCAATCGTGAGTACTACGATGGCTCAATGAAAGTGGTGCGACTGGGGGCCCTGTCGCGACCTGTCTCGGAAATCATGGGGGTTGTCGGTGTGTTCGCAGCGCTCGCCCCGGGAGCCTACCTGGTGCTGCGCGAAACAACCTCCATCTGGGGAATTCGCCTTGCGTCAGCACCGATGAGCATCGCTGAACTGGCAACTCTGTACGCCCTGCTGGCGGGTACCCTGGACCCCATGCGCAAACTCTCAAATGTCTTTGAAGGCATCAAACGCGGACTGGCGGGATCCGATCGTGTCTTTGCTTTGATTGATCAGAAATCAATTGTTCCGGAACCCCGATCTCCTCGCATGATGATTCCTCATCAGGCGTCAATCTCAATGAAGAACATCAACTTTCGCTATGCGGGAGATCCTGACGCGTCCGGAGCTCGACCGCTTGCACTTCGCAACGCCAGCCTGGAAGTAAATTTCGGGGAAGTTGTGGCCGTTGTCGGAGGAAACGGTTCCGGAAAATCGACTTTGCTCAGCCTGCTGCCTCGTTTTATCGATCCGACCGAAGGTCACGTGCTGATTGACGGTGTGGACATCCGCGAACTGCGAACCCGTGATCTGCGTTCGCAAATCGGGCTGGTGACTCAGGAAACCATGCTCTTTAATGACACCATCTGCGCCAACATCCTGTATGGAAATCCGCAGGCAACTCGACAAATGGTCATGGATGCCGCCCGCAAGGCTCAGGCGGCTGAATTCATCGAGCAGCTTCCCGAAGGTTATGACACCCCCGTTGGTGACCGCGGTGGAAAGCTGTCCGGCGGACAGCGACAGAGAATAGCCCTGGCGCGAGCGATCATCCGCAACCCTTCAATCCTGATCCTCGACGAAGCCACCTCAGCCGTGGATTCACGCAGCGAAGATGTGATTCACTCGGTGCTGAAAGACTTTGTTGTCGGACGGACTGTCTTCATTATCACCCACTCACTCAGCGCAGCATTTCTGGACCTTGTCACGCGAATCGTGGTCATGGACCAGGGGTGTGTCATCGCCGACGGATCCTGTGAAGAGATTCGCAAGTCTCCCGAGTTTTCACGACTGCTTCAGGGCGAAATGTCGCCCGTGAGAGCAGCCTGAATTCCCGCCCCCGATCGACTCGTCCCTGTCTGAAAAGGATCATTCGATGCGACCGGAGCCGCCGACGGTCATCTGGCGATTCTTCGACGGACGCCGGGGGCATGAGAATCAGGTCCGGGCACTCACTGAAGCAATTTGCCGACGTGCATCTGCCATCACAGTGGATCTGCCCCTGCAGCCGAGACAGTTTGGCTTCCGCGGATTCCTGCCCAACCGCTGGAAGTCGATTCCGCCACAAACTCCGGCCCCCGACCTGTTGATCGCCGCCGGGCACCGCACGCATGCATCACTGCTGACCTGTCAGCGTCTTTACGGGGGCCGCACTGTTGTTCTGATGAAACCTGGGTTGCCGCTGAATCTGTTTGATGCCTGCATAATCCCGCTGCATGATCGCGTCCGGACTCGTCATCCGGCACTGTTTCGGACGCAGGGTGCACTCACGCAAACTCGACCGGCTGCTGATATCAACCCGAACCTCAAACTGATCCTGCTCGGCGGACCCTCTCGACATTTTCGCTGGGATACAAATCTGGTCGTCCGAACTCTGCAGCATCTGCTCAGCGAGGAACCGGGCCCATGGACCATTCTGACATCTCGCCGAACTCCCGCAGAGTTCACAGCCAACTGGCAACGTCAGTCACGCGCTGCTCCACTGCTGCCGCCCGAATCAACAGCGGCGCATCAGTTGTGGCAACAACTACACACCAGTGCCGGACTGCTGGTCACCTGTGACAGCATGTCCATGATTTCCGAAGCTCTGGCCAGCCCATCTGAAACCTCTCTGCTGCGACTGCCAGCCGCTCGAAAATCACGCATCACGACAGCCGTTGATCGTTTGATTGCAGACTCACCGGCGGTATCCGAAGAGATTCCCCTGCATCGATTACCGCGCCGCGTCGTCGCCCCTGTACCGGAAGCTGACCGCTGTGCCGACTTCCTGCTTGAGCGTCTGCTGGGAGTGCAGCTCTCCAACATGGTACGAAGTAACGGTTCCCGGCAGCAGCTGCTTCATCCGCAGACAGCCGCTGCAGACACCTTATCTCGCACAAGGATCTGAAATCGCGTGTCACTGCCGATTGCGACAGCGTCTGCCCGGATCCGACAGGCTGATGACCACATCAGCTCAAGGCCTGCGTTGCCTCCCAATTCCGTCACAAAACGCCGCCCCGGTTTCCAGTTTCCCGCGACACTGCTTGGGCCGGCAATGCAGATTCGCACATGGCTGCTGCAGCAGGGCCTGCTGGGAGGAACGCCGCTGCAGCACCAACTGGTCATCTGCGGATTTCCTCGCAGCGGTACGACCCTCTGCCAGTTGATGCTGGAAGCCTGCGTGGATCATGTGGGGACCGCTGGTCGTGAACGCCGCGCCCTGCAGATTGGACGATACGGAAACAGATGTTTTCCGGCGTTTGTTTCCAAACGTCCCAAGGATCTGTTCCTGATCCCGGAAATTGCGAAGTGGTATCAGGACCGCAGCATCCGGGTACAGTTTCTGGTCATGCATCGGGATCCGCGGGCAATCCTGACGTCCCGTCACTTTTCCAGACCGACGGAATATTATTTCTCACCGGAGTTGTGGTTGCAGTATTACCCTCACTGGAAATGGGCCATCCAGCGCAGCGATGTTCTTTCTTTGAGTTATGAACAGCTTGTCGCCAACCCGCGTCAGACTCAGCAACGCATCCTGAACTTCACGGGCTGGCGGGCAGCGCATGACTTTTCCACTTTTCATCAGCGAGTTCCCCGCCGGTTTGACGGACGCGCACTGAATGGTCTGCGGCCGCTGGAAACGAAACGCCTGCAGGCATGGATGAGTGCGGAGCATTACTCAAGGATTCACCAACTTCTGCGACAGATCCCTGAATTCCCCAGGCTGCTGATCGATGATGGATATGAGCCGGATCAACAATGGGTGAGAGCATTTTCCGGGGATTGTGGCGAGCTTCCGAAACCGAATACGGAAACAGCAGCGTGATTGTCTCCCGACGCTTTCATTACATCTTCCTGAAAACCGCGCGGACAGCCGGGACCAGCACGGAAATCGCGTTGTCACGCTTCGCAGGGCCGAATGATATTATCACTCCGATCATGAAAGCCGATGAGAAGCTGCGGCAGCAGGAAGGTGGCTGCGGTCCTCGAAATCACCATGCTCGACCAGGACAGTGGCAATCAATCGGTCAACTGCGAACTCTGCTGCATCGCGGGCACTCGCTGTTCAGAAATCACATGACCGGACAGGAGACGCGTCGTCTTCTTCCCGCTGATGTCTGGGACAACAGCTTTCGATTCTGCGTGGAACGCAATCCGTTCGACCGAGTGCTTTCGCTGTACTACTGGTGCACTCGCCGCGGACACAGGCCGTCACTCGATGAATTCATTGAATCTCCGCAGTTGAATCTGCTGATCGACCGGGGCCGCCGAATCTACCTTGATCAGGACGGAAACCCGCTTGTGCACAGGATTCTGCGGTACGAAGAACTGGATAACCAGCTGGAAGAACTCCGGCTGGAACTGGGACTTCCCGAACCCGTCAGATTGCCGCATGCCAAGTCCGGATTTCGTACCGACAGGCGACACTATTCCGAAATCCTCAGCCCTTGCTCGCGGCGAAGAATTGAAACGTTGTTTCAGCCTGAACTGAATCGGTTTGGATACAGGTACTGAACGGTGGGCAGGAGCCGCTGAGTTTTCATCTGCTGCGGATTGTGAATCACGTCAGGCCTCATTTGTTCAGGCCACCGCCAACCTGCTGAACCAGATGGTCGACTGCGGTGGCAATTCGGTCTTCCATATCCCCCTGCCAGCGAAACGCAGGCCGACCATACTCATACAGGAAACTTCCCCCCTCATATCCACCCTCTTCCCAGACTCTCCGGCTGGGGATGTACGCCAGCATATCGTCGGAATATCCCATCACCCAGGTTCCGGGACCGTACTCCAGCTTGAAACGCAGCGCGTAATCGACAACGGTTTCTGCCCCCATGCCGATCCACAGCAACTCCTGTCCCAGTTTCCATGCATGCAGCGGATAGGGTGACCCGGTTTCAAATTCCTGCCCTTTGTCCAGTTGCCGCAGCAGTCGGGCAGCCCAGCGAGCACGGATGGCAGAACCGTCCTGTAACAACGCTTCCAACTGCTCTCTGTCAACCACCTCCAGATAAGGCAATTGGATCATTCGAAAATCCGTACGCAAGGTCGGCTGCACGGGCTGCATCGAACTCGTGAGAACTTCGCTGACGGCCGTTGCCAGCATCGTTCCATACTTTTCGCAAAGCTCGACTTTGCGGCGCGGCAGAGGATTCTGATCACCTCCGCACGTATTCACGAACATCGCGCAGGTTCCGGGAAACTGTTTCTCAATCTGCAATTGCGCAAAACCCGGATAATCGCCGCACCATGTCGTGAAACTCAGCGTCGTTGGATGACACGCATAACCAAACAGGACTGCCAGTGATTTTTGATCCCCCGTGGTGACATGCAGGACCGGGACGGAATGATCCACCGGACCGACCAGCGGAGTTCCTGCGGCCAGCAATTCCGGAATATCCGCCTCACTGTTGTTTCTGCGATTGACCGCGAATGTGGTCCGGCCTGTCCCGTGCTGCAACCTCGCTGGTTGCAGCGAATTCAAGGCATCCCTGACCAGCAAAACTGTTCGCTCCACCATGCGATCGGTGTATTCCGCGACAAGCTTCTCCTGCCGGGCATCCACCGGATAGTAATCAATCAAGTCGTCTCCCAGACGCGGACCACAGTGATTGTGGGAGAACGTGAACATCACCTGCGTTCGCTGCAGCCCGTATTCGGCCCGCAGACGCGCGAAGACTCGATTGCTCATCGAACGCGGAACGCCCTGAAAGTCGCTGGTAATCAGCACGACGGGATCGGAATCACCCGCCTGCAGTGCCAACGCCTTCATCCACAAATCGTGCAGCTTGTCTTCCGGAACACGGCGACTTCCATAGCCGGCAAGCCAGACGGGCTGGTCAGGAGTAATCACAGCCCGAGCTGTCCCAGCCTTCCATTCGTCTGCCTGAACGGCGGCACCGGCGAGAAACAGCAAACCTGCACAGACGGCAGTGTGCTGCAAAAAAGTCCTGCGACTTGTTACACCCTGTTGCATGAATTCCTCCCCCTGGATGAGCCCGGGCAGCAGATGGATCTCCGCCGCCATCAGTGTAGACTGTCACACGCAGCGTCCGTTGACCAGCCCGAACCAACCTCATGGCTGCCCGGCAGCTGCTGACAACTTCTCAACTCCCATCCTGAATCCCAAAACCACCCGGAGACAAGCAATGCCCCGCATTCCCCGTTGCCAGGTTGTTCCGCTCGACGGTCACAAAGTGTCACTCCGGATCGATGACCGTGAATTCATGCGCTGGAATGCAGGTACCGAGCACCCCCGTCCTTACTTCTTCCCTGTCCTGGCTCCATCCGGGGAGATGATTACGCGGATGGGACATCCCGGGGCTCCCGATCACGACCATCATCAATCCGTCTGGTTTGCTCACAACAAAGTCCTCGGTATCAATTTCTGGGGAAACAACTCCGATGCCCGGATCAGGCAATTGCAGTGGTATTGCTACGAAAGCAGTGATGAAGCCTGTCGAATCGCAGTCGAACTGGGTTGGTTCGACGGCCACAATCCAGCGCCGCTGATCAGACAGGAATTAATCTGTGAGTTTCGTCCCCAGGTGAAGCAGCACGAGTTCACGGCTGAAATTCAGAGCCGTTTTCTGCCGGTCTCTGAGTCTCTGGAATTCGACACAACAAACTTTGGCTTTCTGGCCGTTCGCGTCGCCGAATCAGTGTCCGCATTCTTTGGCGGCGGAATTCTGACGGGAAGCAACGGGCAGCAGACGGAAGAAAAACTGTTCGGACGGCCCGCTGCCTGGATGGACTACAGCGGACCAACCCAGCGGAACTCCGATGAATTCGAGGGCATTACGCTGATTGACCATCCTCAGAATCCTGGGCAGCCGACGGGCTGGCATGTCAGAAACGATGGTTGGATGTGCGCATCTCCCTGCATGAATTCCCCGCACACAACAACCCGAACAAATCCTCTGCAACTGCGATACCTGCTGTACGTCCACTCCGGAGCTGCAGACGCTGAACAAATTGCAGCAAGACAACAGACCTTCCACGAATCCGACAGTCTCAGTCTGCGACGCTCATCAACCCCGCACATTCGCTGGGAAATTCACCGCAAGCCGGCTGCCTGATTTCACATATCGGTCGTATTCACCGAATGACGTCGATCGGCCGTACATACGGTCACAGCCACAGCCGAACGGCGTTGACCCTAAAATCAGGGTGACGCTGAGAGTCTCTGTCGTTAACCTGACGATGTTGAGACACCGTTCCCTGAAAGAGACCATGACATGCTTCAATTCCGGATCATTCCAGCCTGCCTGGTTGGCCTGCTTTGCAACTTACTCAACTGCCATGCAGATGAAGTGCAGCAAATCAGCTGGAAGGAACACGTGCAACCGATTCTTTCACAGCACTGCCTCGACTGTCATGGAAATGAGACTCAGGAAAGCGGTCTGCGGCTGGATTCCCGCATCTCACTGCTCCGCGGAGGCGACTCGGGTGAGCCAGCCCTCATCCCGGGCGACGCCGATCGCAGCTATCTGATCAAGCTGATCACCCACAGCGATCCTGAATCCCGTATGCCACCGGAATCAGAACAGCAACTCCCGCAGGACAAAGTCGAAACTTTGCGAGAGTGGATTCGGGAAGGTGCGCAAATCCCGGGGCTCGACCCGCTGGAATCTGCCGCTGCCGAACAACTGCAGCACTGGGCCTTCCAACCAATCCGTGATCTTCCGCCACCGGCCGACCCCAGCAACTGGAGTCAGAATCCTGTCGACAACTGGGTCGCTGCTCAACTGCGTGAGAATCAACTGACGCCATCAGAACCCGCCGACCGGGCGACGTTGATTCGCCGCATGTATCTGGTCATGCTGGGACTGCTGCCAACACCGCAGGAAGTCGCTGAGTTCGCTGCAGACAGACGACCGGACGCGTGGCAGCAGCTGGTGGAACGCGTGCTGGCCAGTCCGCACTACGGGGAACGCTGGGCGTCACACTGGCTGGATCTCGTCCGTTTTGCCGAAACGAATGGATTTGAAACCAATCGCGAGCGTCCCAACGCCTGGCCCTATCGAGACTACGTCATTCGCTCACTGAACGAAGACCTGCCGTACGATCAGTTCATTCTGCAGCAGCTTGCCGGCGACGCCACCGGTGTGCCGGAAGCAACCGCTTATCTGGTTTCAGGAGCCGTGGATATTGTTCGCAGCCCGGATATCAATCTGACGCTGATGCAGCGACAGAACGAACTTGATGACATGATCAATACCACCGGGACCGTGTTTCTTGGTCTGACAATTGGCTGCGCACGCTGCCACAATCATAAATTCGACCCCATTCTGCAGTCTGATTACTACTCGATGCAGGCGATCTTTGCGGGCGTCAAACACGGAGAGCAGCGACTGCCACTCTCCGAACAACAACAACAGCAACTGCAGGCCGCAGAAGAACGGATCCCGACCTTGCGAGGCATCCTGCAGCCGTGGCAGTCGCAGGACGGTGGAAATCGGGAACCCGTCACTGCTTTGCAAAACGAAGAGCTGTTCGATCCGATTTCCGTCCGCAGAATCAAATTCGTCATCGAAGCCAGTAATTCATCCGAACCCTGTATCGATGAATTGCAGGTCTTCAGTGGCAAAACGAATGTGGCACTGGCCTCCACAGGCACCACAGCCACTGCATCAGGCACACTGCCAGGCTACTCGATTCACCAACTGGCTCACATCAACGATGGCCTGCAGGGGAACGATCACAGCTGGATTTCCAGCACTGCAGGAACCGGCTGGGTTGAGTTACAGTTTCCTGAGACGGTCCGTATCCAGCGAATCAGCTGGGCTCGTGATGCGACCGGCAAATACGCAGATCGGGTTCCAACCAGTTATCGCATTGAATACTCACAGCAGGAATCCGGCGATCAGTGGCAACCACTGATTTCATCGGTCGACCGAGCCGCATTCGGCACCCCCGACTGGCAGCCCTCATACGACTTCTCGCAGGCTCCTCCAGCCGCACGAAAAGCCGCGCAGCAGGCGCTGCAGGAACTTGACCAGCTCCACGAACTTCGGACACGACTTACCCAGACACGCACGGTCTACAACGGCAATTTCAGTCAGCCCGGACCCACGCACCGACTCTATCGCGGCGAGCCGCTGCAACAGCGAGAACAGGTTGGTCCGAATACCGTCACCGCGCTCGGGGAGCTGCAGTTGCAGACTGATGCGCCTGAACAACAGCGGCGGCTGGCACTCGCGACCTGGATCGCCGATCCCACCAATCCGCTGACTGCACGCGTCATGGCGAACCGTGTCTGGCAATTCCACTTCGGTAATGGACTGGTTCCGACACCCAGCGATTTTGGAGCAGCCGGCACCTCTCCAACGCACCCGGAACTGCTGGACTGGCTCAGTACTCAATTCATCAGCAACAACTGGTCGCTGAAACACCTGCATCGATTGCTGCTGAACTCCGCCACATGGCAGCAGTCCAGCAAAGCCAGGCCTGATGCAATGCAGATCGACTCCGGAACTGGTTTGTGGTGGCGGTTTCCAATGAGGCGGCTGGAAGCAGAACCTCTGCGGGACTGTATCCTGCAGGCAACTGGCGTGCTGAACCAACAGATGTTTGGTCGCGGCTTCAGTGCGTACGAAGTGCAACTGGAGAATGTGCGACACTATTTCCCCAAAACCAGCTTTGGCCCCGAAGACTGGAGACGAATGGTCTATCAAACTCGAGTTCGTCAGGAACGCGAAGCCGTCTTCGGAATCTTTGACTGTCCGGATGGTTCTTCATCTGTGCCCAAACGCAGCCGATCCACCACCCCGCTGCAGGCATTCAACCTGTTTAACAGCAGCTTCATTCTGCAGCAGTCCGGTCTCTTTGCAGAACGCCTCAAACGAGAGTGTGGAGATGATCTCGATGCGCAAATCGATCTGGCGTGTCAGCTGTGCTTTGGTCGCCCCGCCGACAGCGAAGAACGCGAGGATGCTTTGCAACTCATCGGCGCGGATGGCATGGAGTCATTCTGCCGAGCTCTTCTCAACAGCAACGAACTGGCGTTCATCCCCTAGCATCCGGAACCATTGACCACTTACGGCGCTGAACGCGGCGGCTGGCTGAACGTGCGTGAAGCAAGCTGCGTTCAAACAACGTTGTCCCGCACACAACATGACAACCAGAAGTCAGCCAACGGTCAGGGGGCGTCCGACAAGCTCGTGAGCCACGCGAACCAGCCCGGCCGCATCCAGACCAAGATCTGCCAGCAATTCGTTTCGATCCCCATGCTCCACAAACTGGTCGGGAATTCCGAGCACACGAAATCTTTCGGTGCTCAGCTGGTGGGCGGCAGCCGTCTCCAGCACGGCACTGCCAAATCCTCCCACGATCGTGTTTTCCTCAATCGTAATGACGAATCCGCGAGATGCTGCATCAAGAACCATCTGCTCGTCGATCGGTTTTACGAAGCGAGCGTTCACAATCCCAACGCTGATTCCCTGTTCCTTCAGCAGGTCTGCCGCGGCAACCGCGTCAGCAAGCATTGTTCCGCAGGACAGGATCGTTCCGTCAGTCCCTTCGGAAAGGACTTCAGCCTTGCCCTTCACGACCGGAGCAACCACTCGTTTCACATGATTCACTGCCGTCTTGGGATACCGGACTGACACGGGACTGTCAGACTCCAGAGCAAAGTCCAGCAGCAGCGGAAGATCGGCTTCGTCCGCTGGTGCTGTCACAACCATGTTCGGAAAAATTCGCATGTACGAATTATCGAAGACTCCGTGGTGTGTAGGGCCGTCCGGACCGCACAATCCCGCACGATCCATGCAGAATACGACCGGAAGATTCTGAAGTGCGACTTCCTGGAAAATCTGATCGAAGCTGCGTTGCAGGAATGTGCTGTAGATGTCAACAACAGGCCTCATCCCCGATTTCGCCATACCGCCGGCAAACGCGACTGCGTGACTTTCGCAGATCCCTGTGTCAAAGAACCGAGCCGGAAAATCGTCTCGAATCCTTTCCAGCTTGTTGCCGGCACACATTGCAGCGGTCAGAACGCAGACCGACGGATCCTTCTGCATTCGCTGGTGCAGTGTCTGTGACACGACCTCTGTATAGCTGCGGCTCGAACTTTGCGACACCGGAACAATCTCGCGGTCTTCATCGCGAACGAATGGCGCCGGCGTATGGAATCGAACAGGATCCTTGCAGGCAGGTTCGAAGCCGTGTCCTTTCTCTGTGAACACATGCAGCAGAACCGGGCCCCGCACGTCGCGAATCATCTCCAGGTAACGTGTCATCGCCTTGATGTCGTGTCCATCCACGGGACCGATGTAGCGGAAACCCATCTCCTCGAACAACATGCCACCGTGCAGGAAGGACTTGACCGCATCCTTAAAACTGCCCAGCATCTTTTCCGTCGACTCACCGACGACAGGAACCCGATTTAGAATCCATGAAATGTCACGCTTCAATCCGTTGTAGAACGGAGCCACACGCGCTTTGTCGAGGTAGCTGGCCAACCCACCCACCCGCGGGCAGATCCCCATCTCGTTGTCATTCAGAACCACCAGCAGATCTTTCTCCAGACCTGCCGCGTTGTTCATTGCCTCGAAGACAATCCCTGACGGTAGAGCACCGTCGCCGATCACTGCTACGGAACGCCGGTTGTCGGAAAACAACAAATCATCTGCCGCCTTCATACCCAACACAGTGGACACGCTGCTTCCGGCATGCCCCGTCACGAACAGGTCGTAATCACTCTCGACCGGATTGGGGTACCCCATCAGACCGCCGCGACGACGAATCGTCGAGAATTGCGGAAAACGTCCGGTCAGCAATTTGTGGGGATAGATCTGGTGGCCGGTGTCCCAGATGAGCCGGTCTTTGGTGAAGTCAAACGTCAAATGGAGTGCGATACTTAATTCAACGACGCCAAGGTTGCTGGCAAAGTGCGCAGCACGATCCTCCACCACTGTTAACAGGGCTTCGCGAATCTCATCCGCCAACTGCTCGAGTTCCGGCTCCCGCAGTGATCGCAGGTCCTGAGGCCCCGCAAGTCGGTTGAGAATGTCAAAGGACATCAGTGATCTCTTTCAACAATAAACCGAGCGACCTGGTTTAAATACTGACCACGCAGCCCGAAGCACTCGATCGCCGCGCAGGCTCTGTGGATCAGCTCCTGAGCCTGTTTTCGGCTGACATCCTGACCCATCAGGGCAGGATAGGTAAATTTCCCCAAATCAACATCTCTGCCAGCATTCTTTCCCAGACGCGAAGAATCACCGGAGACATCCAGCAGATCATCGGCGATCTGAAACGCCAACCCGACACACTCACCGTAGGTGCGGAGGGCCGAAACCTGCGTCTGATCAGCACCAGCGGAGATTGCCCCAAGTTCCAGTGCCGCCTGGATCAGGGCGCCTGTTTTCATTCTATGAATACGGTCAAGATGTTCTACGGAAGATTCAGGGGATTCGCTGGAGCATTTCTGTTGAGAATCCCGCGACGTTGCCTGGTGTGGCTCGCGTACTGGTGGGTCTGCTGGGTTCTCAACGAAATTTCCCCGGTTTTTCTCTGTTTTTTCGGCATCGAGATCAAGAACTTGTCCTCCCACCATGCCCCCGCCGCCCGCAGCTCGCGACAACACCATGATCTGCGAAGAAATGACCGCAGCGGAATCCCCGGATTCCGCGATCGCTTCAAATGCCAGTGTCAACAGCGCATCACCGGCAAGAATTGCCAGTGCTTCACCAAAAACTCGATGACATGTGGGCCTTCCTCGGCGAAGGTCATCGTCGTCCATTGCCGGCAGGTCGTCGTGGATCAACGAATAGGTGTGGATCATTTCCAGAGCACAGGCGGCGGGGAGAGCCCGCTCCAACTGGCCCCCACAGACTTCCGCAGCCATCAGGACCAACACCGGGCGAAGTCGCTTCCCCCCCGCCAGCAGGCTGTAATTAACCGCCTCTTCCAGACCACCCGGCCAGTTCCTGCCCCGCGTGAAGCACTGCAATTGCTGTTCAACCATCGCCCGCAACTGACTGCGGTGTTCTGCTGTTGTTTGGTCCGGATTCATTCTGTCTGCTGTCTCTGAGGCCTGTGCGGCTGGAAAACCAGCATCAATGCTGCCGTGGTTGCCACGGCAGCAGCCGCCGCTGAAACACCCTGAATTTGTTCACGAATTCTTGAACTTCCAATACCGCCAGTCTGCCAGAAACTTCATCCGCCCTTGCAGGATTCAGTTTCAGCACCCGGCTTCCACCGACTTCGGCCCACCCACTGCCACAGTACCAAACCCACGAGGATCGTTGCCCCGGCACCGTAAAGCTCCTTCGGATCGCGTGCCAGCATCAACGCGGCCGTGACGCAGGTCGCAGTCACGTAAATCCCGGCAGCCAGCAGTACTCCCGGTGATACGGGAGACAACTGCAAATCTGATCCTCGTTCCGGGAGAAACAAAGTGAGTACAGTCAAGGCGGACGACAAAGCCAGAATACTGCTCAGATAGCTCAGCAACTCCTGAAGGTCACTGAAAATAACCAGCACCATTGCAATTCCTGTTTGCAACATCACTGTGCGGGAAATACCGTCCTGCTCAACGCTGAAGAAACGCGGAAACAATCCGTCTTCCGCCATCCGCGAAAAAACACGCGGGCCGGTCATGATCATCCCGGCAACTGAGGATGCCGTTCCCAGTACAACCGCTGCCCGCATCAACGTTCCCAGCCGCGGACCGCCAATTGCCTGGGCAGCAATCGCCGCAATATCCTTCTGGCCAGAAATTTCATTTGCAGGAACCGCGGTCACAAAAGTCAGGTTCAGAAGCAGATAGAGTGTTGTGACAGCGCAAGTTCCGATGACCAGTGCCCGTGGTACCGTAACGGAGGCATCACGGACTTCAGCAGCAATATAGATGGCTGCGTTGAATCCTGTGTAACTCAGACTGATCCACATCAGCTGGCGGGCAAATTCCAGTACCAGAGCCCCCCCGG
>JAFMMM010000468.1 GCA_017859815.1 Planctomycetota bacterium
GCGCTCGCCAGCCATAATCCAGTCGCCCTGCGGCCGTTCGCTGTGGAACCGGCTGCTTGTCCACACTCTCCCCGGTCACACAACTCCACGCCTGATAGGCAGCTCGATCAGTGATGCCGACAACGGTGGCTGGGACACGCACCGTCGGAAACGGTCGACCAAAAACCAACCACTCAGTGCCGCCCTGAATCATCACATCCGGATGTTCCCCCAGTTGCCGCCACGTTTCTCCCAGCGGTATCTGCTCCAGAACTTCGAAGGTCTCCCGCTCGTCATTCCAGATCAAATGCCCCTGCTCCAACGGTTCAGCCAACCCGCGGCGGCGGGAGTACTGACAAACCATGCGATGACGACCACCCTGGTCCCGCACGGTGCAGACGCCCTGAATCCAGACCACTCCGTTCGATTCCGGAACATCCACCATGGCCCGGACAAACCCATCAGCTTTGACGAAGTACTTCAGCGGAATCCCAACCTGGGGATCCCACAGCCCACTGCTCGGTGTCGCAGTGATTGCTCCGGCGGTTCGAAATAACCCCAGTGGATAGGCAAGACGACTGGTGTCACCCCAGAACCAGTGCATCCGGCCGTTGTAAATCGCGGTCTGCACGGAGTCCTGACCGACGACCTGTCCGTTCAGTGCTGTGGCCCGGTCCGGAATCTCTCGACCCAGACCTGCTGTCGCCCGATATTGTCCGCGTCCGGTGATTCGATACAGTCGCTCGGCTGGCTGCAATCGCTGCAGCTGCAGTTCATGTCGACTGCCCGGTTCCAGTTCCAGCCGCGTTCCCGCATAACCAAAGCCATCTTTTCGATATTGATACCCAGGCGAGGACACCGTGAAGAACACCCGCTGTCCCAGCAACTCCGGATCGGTCACGGCCACGCGCCCGGCACTATCCGTCACCCACGTCTGTTCGTCTACGCTGGTCAACGTCACCAACGGCACTCCCCGCCCCGTCTCGCTGTCTACAACCTGAATTTCAACTGCGGTTTGCGCCCGCAGTCCTGCGGCGGCACACAGCTGCAACAACGCAATCAATGCGAGGAATCGAATCGGCCGGCAACATTTGTTCCAGTTGGGCATCGTCCGCACTTCCTGGTCCTCAGGTCAGTTCCCGGATTCCGCCACTCAGGCTGTCCGCGGAATCACCTGGAAAAATTTCGCAGCACGCAGCACTGCCGCCATCGCGTTCCGCTTTGGCGTTTGCTCATTCTGACGATAGAATACTGCAGCACACTTCTGCTCAGGCAGTCGTAACGGCTGCCTTTCGTCTCAATTAACGAGAACTGTCCGGAACAAATTTCCCATGAATCACGGGTTTCCCACAACTTCCCGGCGACAACTTCTCGGTGCTGGCTGCGATTTTGCCTCGCTGGCAGCGGCTGTGATGCTGGCGGAGGATCTGCAGGCCGGTTCAGAGAGTTCCTCGCCAACTGCTCCGCCATCCGGCAACACCGGTGTGCTGGGTGTACTGCATCATCCGCCCAAAGCGAAACGTGTGGTGCAGCTGTTCATGGGCGGTGCAGCCAGCCACCTCGACCTCTGGGATTACAAACCCTTTCTCGAAAAACATCACGGCGAGCAGTCTGATTTTGGCGAACATGTCGAAGCCTTTCAGAATGGGCTGGGCCCGTGGATGAAGTCGCCGTTCAAATTCCAGCAGTACGGCGAATGCGGAAAACATCTCAGCCACCCGGTCCGCGCGCTGGGGGATGTCGCTGATGAAATGGCTTTTGTCCACAATCTGATTGGCCGCACCGGGGTACACAGTCAGGCCACCTATCTGCAGGCAACCGGCTTCGAACGTCCGGGCTTTCCGGGAATGGGCGCGTGGGTCACCTGGGCTCTCGGCTCGCTGAATGAAAACCTGCCCACGTTTGTGGTGCTTCCCGATCATCGTGGCTTTGCCAGCAACGGTCCCAAGAACTGGGGCGCAGCATTCCTCCCTGCCAGCACTCAGGGCACGATCATTTTCCCACAACGCGATCAGCCAGTTCAGGACCTGCAGGCCACTGCCAGTTTCCTGACTCCGCAGGCAGAAGCAGACGGCCAGCGACTGCTCTCCCTGTTAAATCGTGGCTACAACGAAAGTCGTCCGGGGGATTCTCGCCTGGCGGCGCGGCTGCGTTCTTATGAACTGGCGGCACGCATGCAGCTGAGTGTGCCTGAGGTCTTCGATCTGTCGCACGAAACAGCAGCCACGCTGAAACAATATGGTGTGGCCGATACCGGAACGCAGTGGTCATCCGACATTAATGTCCCGGAAGAAGCTGACTGCTTCGGAAGAAAATGCCTGATCGCTCGACGCCTTCTGGAACGCGGGGTTCGCTTTGTGCAAATCTGGAGCGGTAACGACAACAGCTTCCCCCGTCGTAACTGGGACAGTCACGAAGATATCGAACGTGACCATGGTCCGCTGGCTGAAGGCATGGCCATCGGTACAGCGGCTCTGATCAAGGACCTGAAGGAACGTGGTCTGCTGGATGACACCATCGTGCTGTGGACCACCGAATTCGGCCGGATGCCGTCCACTCAGGGCAGCAAAGGCCGCGACCACAATCCGTATGTCTTCACGAACTGGCTGTGCGGGGCCGGAATTCAGGGTGGCACCACCTACGGTCCCTCCGATGAGTGGGGCTATAAACCACTCGATCGCGATCACCCCACTCAGGTCTATGACATCCACGCCACCATCCTGCATCTGCTGGGCATCGACCATACGCGACTGACCTTCCGCCACGATGGCCTCGATCGCCGCCTGACAGATGTCCACGGTCACGTCATCAACGACCTGCTGTCCTGAAACCAGATCCGCTGCCGGCTGCTGCCATTTCAATTCGGCTCTGCCCCAGGTCGACATCCCGCCGCGTCTCCGCCGTGGTCATCTGCCCCGTCGTCAGGCACACGCAGCGGCCTTCACCACACATCCTGCACCCAACCTGATAATCGCCCGCTCACAGCAGACTTTCAGATGCAGCAAAGCGGCAAACTCAGTAGACTTCTGCTCCCGTGGAACTCCGGATTCGGGACTGTTTTCCAGTTGACCGCCTCAGCTTGTGGGCTTCCCTGCAAACCAACGGCACTGGATCCCCATCCTGCACCGCGTGATCACTGCCAGGAAATACCGTCATGAACACCAACGAACTGCGCGAAAAATATCTGTCTTTCTTTGAAGCTCAGGGCTGCGTCCGTCGCCCCAGTGATGTGCTGATCCCCAAAGATGATCCGACAGTCCTGTTCACGCCGGCAGGAATGAATCAGTTCAAGAACCAGTTTCTGGGTGTTGGTCCCATCGACTTCACCCGCGCGACCACAAGCCAGAAATGTCTCCGCACGGGCGATATCGGCAACGTGGGTGTGACCGCGTATCACCACACCTTCTTTGAAATGCTGGGGAACTTCTCCTTCGGGGATTACTTCAAGAAGGAAGCGATTCACTGGGCGTGGGAATTCCTGACGTCCCCGAAATGGCTGGGGCTGGAGGCGGAACGTCTGACCGTGACGGTCTACCTGGATGACGACGAAGCGTTCAACATCTGGAATCAGGAAATTGGACTGCCGGGGTCCCGCATCAGCCGCTGTGATGAAGACGAAAACTTCTGGCCGGCGTCAGCTCCTTCGGAAGGCCCGGATGGTGTCTGCGGACCGTGTTCCGAAATCTATTACCTGCCACCGAGTGCCAAAGAATCGGTGGAAATCTGGAATCTGGTGTTCACGCAGTTCAATCGCA
>JAFMMM010000100.1 GCA_017859815.1 Planctomycetota bacterium
TCACCGGTGTCAGCAGAGATCAGAACTGCTGCAGCGACATCGATCAAGCCGTAGCCAAATTCCTGATCTCGCCCAGCTGATCCAAGATCCAGAGCAGTCACCTGCAGAGCAGCGCGGACTTCATCGTTAATTCGTCCGTCGCCGTTGTCATCGACAATTCCGCCGGCAATCACCAGTGCTGCCGCACCAGCAGCGTGTGGACAGGCCATTGAAGTCCCGCTTGCAGTGGCGTAGCTGTTGCCGGGGTATGTTGAGAAGATTGAAGATCCGGGAGCGGCAAGTTCCACCGCCGGTCCTGTACTTGAAAAGCTGGAGCGAGCATCAGCAGAAGTCGTCGATGCGATCGCGATCGCTGAACCATATTGAGCGGGCCAGCCTACGGTATCAGTACCCGCTCCGGAGTTTCCTGCAGACGCCATAATCACAACTCCGGCCGCCCAGGCGTTGTCGAACGCCGCCTCCACCGTTGACCCGGGGTTTCCACTGGCACCAAGACTCAAGTTCACCACGTCAATGTTGTTGGCGACGCACCAGTCCAGCCCGCTGATCACCCACGAGAAAGACCCACTGCCTGTGGAAGACAGCACCTTGATTCCGTAGAGCTCAACATCCGGTGCAACTCCGGCAACACCCGAACCGTTCAGCACAGCGGCAATCGTGCCTGCGACGTGAGTTCCGTGCCAGTGATCATCAAACGGATCATTGTCGTTATTCACGAAGTCATAACCGCCTCGATAATTTGCGGCCAGCTCCGGGTGACTGCCATCAATCCCGGTATCCATCACTGCGACGCGAATTCCGCTGCCCGTGACTGGGATTGGGGTCGCACTGCTGCCTACCCAGGACCCATCGTGAACCTGCGGAGAGTAAATCCGACGCACCCCCCAGACACTGCTGTAGTCGTCATGAGCCTGAAACTGACCATCGGGCTCAATCGCAGCGACACCAGCTCGCTTTGACAATGCCTCGACGGCCGGAGCCGGCAGCGAAACAGCAAACGCGGGAACAATTTTGAACTGACGCTTCACT
Organism: Planctomycetota bacterium; assembly: GCA_017859815.1. Classification (GTDB taxonomy): domain Bacteria; phylum Planctomycetota; class Planctomycetia; order Planctomycetales; family Planctomycetaceae; genus SXXK01. The sequence goes on from JAFMMM010000100.1 coordinate 1,030, forward strand.
TTCCCGCCAAGTCCGTTGATCATTGCCGCTTCAGCCTGTCCCGGAGGACTGCTGAAACGAACCAGATAATCACCATCGGCTGGTCGAGCAGCCAATGCAGCACTCGCACTCACAGCAAGTGCCACCAACGCAAGGAGCGGTCTTCCCAGAGTCATTGTTTTATTCCTCTTCACCGAGTAGTCGTGTTTGCCTGTAGATTTGGCAGGTCTTCATCTGCCCATGGAGTGAAGAAGGCCTTGAGCAGGAGAAAATCCGCCCTGTATCTTTGAAAAACTCTTCGAAAAGAACTGAAACAGCTGCTCTCATGGACATCATGACGCCTTCCCCCAAACCCAAATCAACGTTCGTAGCAAGTGTTTCCACCCAGTACGCCTCGACGATACGTTACGGAAAGTCCCCCTGCCGGATGGCTGCACAAGCCCTGCAATTCTGCATGCTGCTTATGCTCTTCCGGTCTCAACTGCAGGCACAGGACTGGAAGAAGCACAGTATCGACAGCCGCGGAAAAGGAGCGGACGGGGTACGTTTGCTGGATGTGAATGGAGACGGTCGGCTGGATATCGCCTGCGGCTGGGAAGAAGCCCGGGAAACTCGCGTTTATCTGCATCCCGGATCGCAACAAGTTCGCGGCTCATGGCCGACCGTGACTGTGGGACCGGCAGGCCCGGTGGAAGACGCTGTATTTTGCGATCTTGATTCCGACGGTGCCTGCGACGTGATTAGTGCCTCCGAGGACCGTGAAATCAGGATTCACTGGGCTCCCACTTCCGCCTCCGAATGGCTGAATCCAAATGCGTGGACAACAGTCAAGCTTCCCGCCGCCAGTGGATTGCAGAACTGGATGTTCACAATTCCTGCTCAACTCGACGGCAATCACGGTCCCGATCTGATTGCAGCGGGAAAAGGCACGGATGTCGTTTGGTTTGAAGCCCCCGAATACCCACGCCACCTGAACGAGTGGAAACGCCATCAGATTCACAGTCGCGGCGGCTGGACGATGGGAATGATGCTTGCCGACGTGAATCATGACGGCCACAACGATTTGCTGCTGGGAATTCGCCGCACGAATCCCGGCGTTCGCTGGCTGCGGAATCCCGGCCCTGGCCCTGGCCTGCGTGATTTGTGGGAAGCAGTACCGCTGGACCCGCAACATCGGTCAGCCGGATTCGTGGAATTCAGCGATCTCGACGGCGATGGATTTCCGGATGTCGTCTCTCCAATGATGGAACGAAAAGAGCTGCAGATCTTTCGCGGACTTGATCGCACAGGCCGCAACTGGCAGAACATCACGCTGCCGCTGCCAACCGAACGCAACAAAGGAATCGCCGCCGGAGATATCAATCTCGATGGACAAATCGATCTGGTTGTGGCCCACGAACTGGGTGGTGCCGCATGGCTGGAATGGACCGGCTCTCTGGATTCCGGGCAATGGATCCGTCACAGTGTTGGCAGCGGCGGCAAACTTGATGACGTGACGCTCACCGATCTGGATGCCGATGGTGACCTTGATATCCTGACAACGGATGAACGTGGCCTGCAGGTCATTTGGTTTGAAAACCCACAACGTGAATAGAAATCGGCATGACCAACCGGTTTTGCATTCCCGTCTTCCGGCATGTGACATCTGCTGCAAGTACGGCAAAGGATCATCTTCATGCCTGAAAATCCCTTCCGTGTCGAAGATCGTCACAGAAATACCAGGCGACGGCCGGTACAGAATCAACCTGCTCTCAACAGTAAAGCTCATCAGATTCTGATTGCGTCAGTCGTTCTGACGCTGATGTTTGCTACCCGTGATCTCATCGAAGAAAACTCGCCATTTTTCAGCGGGGGCAGCGTCCTCGTGCTGTTCCTCGCCGTACTCAGCCAGCTTCCCGGTCTGGCCGTCAGCAAATGGCGATTTGACTGTCACCGGTCAGCCTTTCACCCGATGATGCTGGCAGCTTACGCTGTCGCGGCAACCGGAACTGCAGCATGGTGCAAATATGCTTTCGACGGGCAATCAGACAGCATTAATTCCGCCGCTCATATGCACATTCTGTTCTTCCCTTTCCTGCACTGCATTTTCGCAGGAATCCTGTATGTCATCGCGTTGGTGCTGACGGTCCTGATCGGTCTTGTCTTCGGCGGCAAAGATGACGATGAACTCTGACAGGCTGTAGTCATATTGGTCTGTCAGATGTCAGCCTGAGGTCGTGGTGCGGGGCACACGATCGATCGTTGTTTCCGGATGTCATCCGGGCTAAAGTGATCTGGCGGCGATTGCTTCGTCGCAACCGGGCTTGTGGACTTCCGACAGTCTGTCAGCCGGCTCTCGCCTCTGAATAACTTTCGACCAGCTCTGCAGCATGCCTTCCCAGGATCATCCCACACACGCAGCAACGGCCGCGCCGATCAGAAGTTCGGGCGTCCTTGTCCTGTTGATGGTGCTGTTCGGGTGCCGGCTGTGCCATGCCGGCTCGCTGCTGCAGGATGCCGTTCATCCTTCCCCCCGTATCGCCGAAGACCTGTTTCGCTCCCAGTCGCAGCTGCCGGGGATCCAGCGCGGCGGCTGGAAACACTCCCCCGTTCTGTCCTCCATCCTGCCTGGGCAACTGCTTCACTCAGAGGCCTCCCGCCCCGGAGAATTGTTGATTCACGGAACAGGCGGACGCAACAATCCCTTCCGCCGCGAACTCGCACAGCCGCTGCGCAACCAACCTTTCTTTATCCGGTTCCAACTCTGCTACGCACCGCAACCAGCTGACGCCACGTCGATCGACCCGGAGTTTTTTGTGTTGTGGCTGGACCGGAACGATGGGGGCGACACCGCTGTCCACAGCACCAATGTTCCAAATATCGGACTTCATGTTGCGGACCGCGGACCGTTGCAGGGACAGAACGTCTTCATGATCCGCATCGGTAGTTCCAACGTGGCGTGGACCAGCACAGCAGTGAAGCCCGGAAAGACCTACACTCTGGTCGCCGCACTCGACAAACGATCAACAGCATCCACGCGATATGATCAGCTGAGACTCTGGATTGATCCAACTCCGGACACCCTGCCCACTCCGGACGCTCAGATCAGCGCAGCAGGTCCGGATTTGATACGCTGGGCGGGATTTGCAACCGGCCTGAAAACCGAACCCACGGATGAAATTCGAGTCAGCAATCTGGTGCTCAGCAGAACGTGGAAAGACGCTCTCGATTTCTCCACGGACGGAAGCCTCCCTCTCCGCAACTCAGATGGCTCCCCGGTTGACCCGATGCTGGCGAATCATCGTAAAGTGAGTTTCCAGACCGATGTCTTCCCACTGCTAAGACAGCACTGCTTCGACTGCCACTCCTCAGCGGAACCGCACTCCGGATTACGACTGGATCTGCGCGAAGAAATCCTCGGATACAGCACCGGACTCCCCATGGCGGTCCCGGGATACTCTGCGGGCAGCAGAATGATCGAAGTCCTGCGTGAAGAATCTCCCGAACTCCGGATGCCACCCGCAGATCACGCACCAGCTCTCACCAAAGAACAAACCCTGTTGCTGGCCGCGTGGATCAATCAGGGGCTCAGCTGGGACGATCAGTTGCTGCCCCCGGCACCGCGCCGAACTTCAGATCACTGGGCTTTCCAGCCTGTTCGACGCCCGCATTTGCCGCAAATCAACAGCACAGAATGGGTCCGCACGCCAATCGACGCGTTTATTGCCGCAGCCCATGAACAGCACCAGCTGACACCGTCCGCAGAAGCCGACACGGAATCACTGGCACGTCGACTCGCACTAACAATCACCGGACTTCCTCCAAAACCCGAACAGCTCGCCACTTTACTGCAGCCTGACGGCACCGCCTGGCAGAACTACACGGAGCAACTTTTGAATTCGCCGCATTACGGTGAACACTGGGGCCGACACTGGCTGGATCTGGCTCGCTGGGCCGAAAGCCACGGACACCAGCACGATCTTCCGCGACCATTTGCATGGCGTTATCGGGACTATGTGATCGATTGCTTTAACGACGATATGCCGTGGAATCAATTCATCACGGAACAGATTGCCGGAGACGAAATCCTGCCAATTAACGATCGTCAACTGATCGCAACAGGTTTCCTCGCCGCGGCGCGGATCAGCGGCAATGAAATGAATAAGGCCATTCAGCGAAATGAAATGCTCGTCGACATTGTCAACATGACATCCGCAGCGCTCCTTGGTCTGACTGTGGAATGCGCACAATGCCACAACCATAAAACAGACCCGATCAGCCAGCGTGACTACTACCGACTGCAGGCCTTTTTCGCCTCGGGTCAGCCAGGCAACCTTGCACTGCAGCAGGCCGATTCATTCCCGGCAGAACAGGCTTCCGAATGGATGCCGAAAGCAACCTATTCATTTTACAAATCTGAAGCAGACAAACTCGTCCGTCGCCGGATGTTCGCGCACACTCCACAGCCTCACACCTGGGGCTTCTGTTCAGCAACTGCAGCGCAGCAGGGCGTTGAACGACTTCCTGTCGTCAATCGGGATCCCCTGCCCTGGCAGCCATCTGCATCCCTCTCGCAACAGACTCGCCTGCTGATTCGCGGAGACACCGGCAGCCCGGGACCGACTGTCCGGACTGGCTGGCCGGAAGTTCTCGGACCGCTGCCGGACTCACAGCGACTGCTGACCCGCAGCGACCTCGCCAGATGGCTGACTTCCCCGGAAAACCCACTGGTTGCACGCGTCTGGGTCAACCGTATTTGGCAACATCACTTTGGTCGTGGACTGGTGGAGACATCCAGTGATTTCGGACCAGCGGGATCTGCTCCCTCTCACCCGGAATTGCTGGACTGGCTGGCAGTGGAATTGATGGAAAACAACTGGAGCACACGGCATATCCAGCGACTGATTGTGAACTCAGCCACATTTCGGCAGTCGGCCGAGTTTGATCGCAGCGATGCGGATATCGATCCGTCCAATCAGCTGCTGCATCGCTGGTCGATTCGCCGCCTGGAGGCAGAATCCATTCGCGATTCCATCCTGGCAGTCACCGGCGAACTCAACACGAATCCAGTCCTCGGCAGCGTACCGCCACAAACAGAAGAGCAGTTGCTGCAGCGAACCGTCTATCTGTACCAAAGACGCAGCGAAATGCCCGAAGTCATGCGTCTGTTTGATGCACCGGACCTGATCGGAAGCTGCTCACGTCGAGACGTTTCCACCGTCGCTCAGCAGCCACTCTTTCTGTTAAACAGTGACTTTATGCAGAATCGATCTCGTGCGCTGGCAGCCCTGATTCAGCAGCAGGCCGGACCTGATTCGCGACAGCAGATCCTTGCCGCATTCGAGAGAATTCTCGGACGTCAACCGACCGACAGCGAGTTGTTCCGCAGTGAACAATACCTGCTGAAATCCCGCGGCACCGATGACGAAGAACAACTGCGCCGATTCTGCCAGGCCATGTTCAGCCTGAATGAGTTTCTGTACGTCCCCTGACCTTGTGACAGCGAGTGCCGGACATGCTGATGAATCATCCCGGAAATTCAACGGCGATCGGTCGACCCGGTCGCCGCACGCTGCTGCAGGAGAGTGCACTCTGCTTCGGAACTCTGGCACTGAACGCCATGCTGGCTGCAGAAGAACAGCATGCGTCTGCGACCTCCGCAGTTCGCACGGCACATCATCCGGCCACGGCGAAACACATCATCTTTCTGTTCATGTCAGGGGGACCCGGACAGACTGATACATTCGACCCGAAACCTGTGCTTCAGAAACTGGACGGCCAGCGCGTGCCCGACTCCATCGCCGCTCAGGTCCCCGATATCCCGCGTTCAGGTGTGGCATCGCGGCTAATGGCTTCGCCTTTCAGGTTTTCAAAGCACGGTCAAAGCGGCATTCCTGTGTCAGAATTGTTCCCTCATACAGCACAGTTGGTGGACGAACTTTGCCTGCTTCGTTCACTCAGCCATCGAAATCCCGTGCACGGACCAGCGGAGTGCCTTTCGCTGACCGGAACATCAGTCGGTAACCGTCCCAGCATGGGTGCATGGATTTCGTGGGGCCTCGGATCAGACAACCGCAACCTGCCGAGCTTCCTGACATTCCTGTCCAACTCCACTGGGCCGGCACCACAGCGACCCGGCTGGAATTCCGGATTTCTTCCGGCCCAATACCAGGGAACAGCAATTACCGGCAACGATGCCATCCCCTGGACAGCAATGCCGACGGCCGATTCCGATCTGCAGCGGCGCCAGCAACTGGATTTTCTTGACGGGATGAATCGTGAGCATCTGCAGCGATCCGGTAACAACACTGAACTGGCCGCTCGCATCAACAGCTTTGAGCTCAGTTTTCGGATGCAGACGGCAGCACCGGAAGTCTTCGATTTGTCCGGGGAAACAGCTTCAACCCGCTCCCTTTATGGCCTTGATAACGCGCGGACTGCTGAATTCGGCCGACACTGTCTGCTGGCGCGACGTCTCATCGAACGCGGTGTTCGCTGCGTCCAGTTACGCAACGGTGGCTGGGATGCTCACGGCAGTCTGGAATCCAATCATCTCGCCAGAGCGGCGGCGACGGATCAACCAGTTGCCGCGCTGCTGCAGGATCTGCGTCAGCGCGGGCTGCTGGATGATACACTCGTTGTCTGGGGCGGAGAATTTGGCAGAACGCCCACCACAGAGGGGGTTGCCACCGGAAGAAAACGTGGTCGAGATCATTCGCCAGTCGGTTACACGATGTGGCTTGCAGGCGGTGGAGTGCAGGGCGGCCGGATCATTGGCGAAACCGACGAACTGGGTTATGTCCCGGTGCAGCAGCCGCTGCTGCCAGCCGATCTGCATGCCACCCTGCTGCACGCCCTTGGTCTTGACCAGCATCGTCTGGCATTCGCCCATCGGAACCGCGATGAGATCCCAACCGTGCTTGGTGGCAATGTTATTCACCAGGTTTTCGCCTGATCAATCTCACGGTTCCGGTTGCAGAACCGCCCGGTAAATTCGGTCCTGCTGCTCATAGAGAACGGTCCACACACCCTCAAACAGGAATGGGGCCGACAGTGTCTCGGCCGCGACTGACGCACGAAAATTCACTGCGCCCGACTGTGTCCATTTCCGCAGGTCATCGGAAACCCAGTATCGTCGCCGGGAAAGATCCAGCGGTTGTGAAATCGCGACCCAGCGTCCCTGTTCGCGGACAACCGCAAGGGACGCAATTTCCTGCTGCAGAGGCGTCAGCGGCAGATTTGATTCACGACGCCAGTTCAACAGGTCATCACTCACGGCAAGCCCCAGACCCTGACCCGCATAACGCCGTTCCATACCACGGTACAACAACTGCCACTGACCACGGCGGCGAAAGATCGCGGTGGGATGCGTGGACAGGACCCGATCCCAGTGATCCGCACGTCCGGTCAATACGGGATTCTGCGAAACTCGAGTCCATGGTCCGGTGAGTTGAGAAGCAGTCGCGACACCAATTTGCTTTTGTTCCCCGTTGCGACCGGAATAGAACAGATAGAACCGCCCCTGATATTTGACAACTCCGGACGGCAACTTGGCCACCGTTTGATCCCAGCTGTCTGCCTCACCGCGAGACAACACCGGATTCTGCTCAAGTTTCATCCAGCTGATCCCGTCATCCGAAGTTGCCACTCCGATCGCCTCCTGCCCGCCGTCTGCAAAGTCACGATCCTGAGCTTCGTAAAAGCAATACAGCCGTCCGTCCGAACCCACGGTGACGTACGGATTGTCCACTGCCATGTGATCCCATGCCCCGGGCTGTCCCCGATCCAGTACCGGAACCCCCCATGGAGTTTCCACCCAGACATGCTGCTCGTTGATCTTCAGAACAGTATCTGCAGCCGTCATCTCGCGCCAGATCTGACGACACTCCAGAGGATAGTCAGTCAGGAGTCCGTCAATTCCCGCCAGGGCAGCCCGCTCCCAGACATCAGCCGAACGAGCCTGTTCCCCGGCATAATTCATCATCGCACTGCGCCCCGCTTTCCGCAGACGCTGAACTTCTTCAACAGTGGGGACAAAGGTGAGCAGAAAGCAATCCACCAGATCCTGTTCGAGTGCATCATTCAGGGACGCCCGCGATATGTTCCTGCCGATACGAACTCTCGCATCCTGCTGCTTCAACCGACGACTGCAGTCCTCACTTTGGTCAAACGCAAAGCATCGCGAAAACAAGTTCAGCTCGCCCAGCAGTTGCACCAGTTGTCGCTCTCCATCGAGATCAATGTCCTTGATATTCAGTGCTACGAAGGTGCTTGCGGATCCTCGGTCATGCACCAATTGCAGCACCTCGCGAAGAGTCGGCACATGCTGACCCTGAAATGCCGAATCGAACCAGCTGCCAACGTCCAGCTGCTGGAGTTCAGACAGTGCCACATCTCGCAGCGACCTCGCATCTTTGCCACCTGTGGTTCGCAGCAAACTGGAATCGTGCAGGACCACGAGGGATCCATCTGCCGTGGTGCGGATATCCAGTTCAAATCCAAATCCCAGATCCACGCAGGCCGAAAATGCCGCCATGGTGTTTTCCGGGGCATGTCGCAACAAACCACGGTGAGCAATCAGCGCGGGACTCTGTGCCGAAAGTGTCGGAATGAAACAGCAGACCACAGCCAGTCCGGTGATGAACCACTTCAGCAACATCGCGCTCTCCCGCACAAGACCAACACAGCAAGTTAGACTGCCGTAAGCGTATCGCATGCCACCGGTCCGGAAAAGAACCCCAAATCGATTCCGCTGACGCGCGACCAACTGCTGTCAGCAAAAGTTCAACCCAGCCCAATTGTTGATTTTTATCTGCCGTGCTGAGTCTCTGCACACGACCACCTTGGTAATATCAGTGCGGATCAGGCTCATGCATGGCGGACCGATTAATCGATCCAACCTGTACTGAATTCTGAAAGCCGTTAGCTGCCTGCCTGTGCGAACATTACAAAATGGACTTTCCGCGATGCCGTTTCTGATGATTGGAACACAGCGATCCGGCTCCAACCTGCTGCGTCTGATGATCAATCAGCTGCCCGGAATTGTGGCTCCTCATCCTCCACACATCATGGAGCGAATGGGGCCACTGCTGCCGGAGTACGGACCGCTGACGCTGAATGCGTTCAGTCAGCTGATCGAGGATATCTGCTGGCTCATCGAGGCCAACCCGGTCCCATGGGACGGTGTCGTGCTGAATCGCGGCGAGATCCACGATCGTTGTCAGCAACGTTCTCTGGCCAGCGTTTTCCGTGCCGTGTATGACATGCTGGCCGAAGCTTCCGGAGCAGATGACTGGTGCTGCAAGAGTCTTGCCAACGTCCACTACCTGCAAGAGATCGAGAGTATCTTCTGCGATTCAGCGCGATACATCCACCTGTATCGGGATGGACGCGATGTCGCGCTGTCCTTTCGAAAGGCCATTGTTGGCGACAAACACTGGTATCATCTGGCCAAACAGTGGAACGCCGAACAGCAACTTGCACTGCAACTGCAGCAACAGATTCCTGCCGACCGATTCTTTTCCGTGCAGTACGAAGAACTGACTGCCAATCCCGAAAAAATCCTGCGAGGGCTGTGCGACTTCATGGGCCAGACCTATCGGCCGGAAATGATGAACTATCACGAATCCAGTGAAGCCGACAGGACTGCGACAGCCGGCGCGATGTGGGCCAACGTAGGTCAGCCGGTGAAGTCAGACAATTCTCGCAAATACCTGACTCAGGCATCAGAAGACGAATTGAGGATTTTTGAATCCGTTGCTGGTTCTGCATTATCTGCGCTTGGTTATGAGCGACACTTCATACAGCCGGGACAGGAACTGATCTTCTCTTCCGAAACTTTGCAGCAGTTTGACGAAGAGAATAAGCAGCTTCAGTCCGCTGTTCTCGAACAAACCGCCGAATCGGATCTTCGCAAACGTGAGCCACAGGCTGTGATCATGCGAATCATCAAACATCGCCTGAGTCTGAGTGCTCCATCAGGAGTCAGCCGCAGTGCCTGAGTCGGAGATTCAGTCCCAGCCGCCGCAGGAAACAGACGAGCCCTCGGTCTCTTTCCAGTTTCTGGCTGCAACATTCCTGAAAGTCGGCCTGACAGCATGGGGCGGCTTCATGGCGCTGGTCGCAATCGTCCAGGGGATTTTGGTTGAGCGAAGATGTCTGCTGACCGCTGAAGAGATGATGGATGGCATCTCACTCGGACAACTGCTGCCAGGACCGATGGCCGTGAACGTCGTTTCCTTTGCAGGCTATCGACTGCGCGGCGGCCTCGGCGCTCTGGTGAGTGCCACAATGGTGCTGCTGCCTTCATTTTTCCTGGTCATTGGCCTGACGTGGGTTTGGCAGCAATATGGAGAAATTCCTCAGATCAAAAGTGCCATGGCGGGCTTTCCTCCTGCGATCGCCGCAATCATTATCAGCGCAGTGATCACAATGGGCCGCAAGACACTGAAAGGGAGTCCGGAAAAGATCATCGCTGTTCTCTGCGCAGGACTGCTGCTGACTGTTGGTGGATTCTATCTGACGATTTCGGTCATCGCCGGGGCTGCGGTGCTGGGGCTGGCAATCTGGTACCGAGGCAGCCGGCCGCGTCAGCAGACGCCTGATTCATCGGAACCGTATGACAGGCAGCGTCCTGCCATGCTGAAGTGGATCGCGGTCAGCCTGCTGCTGATGCTGTTTCTGATCGTGTTCCTGTTCTTCCAGAAACACCCGCTAATTGTTGCAAATCCGCTGTTGCATCTGTTCACTCTGTTCAGCGGCATGAGCCTGATGCTGTTTGGAGGCGGCTTCGTCTTTATTCCGATGATTCAGGGAATTGTGGTCCAGGATCTGGCGTGGGTCACTGCAGACGAATTCACGACAGCCCTTGCCATTGGGCAGATTACACCCGGACCTATTCTCGTCAGCGCGACCGTGATCGGCTTTCTACAACAGGGTTTTCCTGGCGGTTTCGTGGCCACCGTCGGTATCTTTCTGCCCCCCTCTCTGCTGATGATCATGGCATCTCAGGCCCTGGAAAGCATCAAGGGGTCGCCGGCTGTTCAGTCTGCACTTCGCGGTGTTCGTGCCGCGATTACCGGGCTGATTCTGGCAGCAGCAGTCACTGTCATCCAGACTGCGGAACCACACTGGGCAACGGCCCTGATCTTTGCCGCCTCGCTGACCGCACTGCTGCGATATCAACTGGATGTCATCTGGATCATCCCCTCTGCCGGGCTGCTGGGTCTGGCGTTGCTGTGACCGGGTTGTTCAGCGTGAGCGGTTTCCTATTATGGACCGCGTGATGGCTGCAAACACTCACTCGTTTTTGAAGCATTTTGCACAACGCAGTCCTGCAGGAGTAAGCCGCATGTTGCTGATCACCATCGCTCGCCGGTTTCACGGTGATTTCATGCGAACGCTGCTCCTGTTCAGCACCGCAGTTCTGTTTCACGACTCCTCTGTGTTCGCCAGCGCCGACGAAAAATTGGCTTCCTCGCTGCAACAGGCCGCGCGACGGATCAGGCAGCTCATTGCCCATCGCGGCGCGAGTGCAGAACGCCCGGAATGCACCTTGTCAGCGATGGATCGCGCAATTGAAACCGGTGCCACCGCCGTGGAAGTGGATGTCCGCACCAGCGCAGATGGTCACCTGTTTATTCTTCACGATGCTTCCCTTGATCGGACAACCACTGGTACCGGAAATGCTTCAAAGCTGACGCTCAACGAATTGCAGAAACTTGATGCGGGCAGTTGGTTTGCACTCGAATACCGCAAACAGAAGATCCCATCTCTGATCGAGGCGGCTGAAAATTGCCGCGGTCGTATCGATTTACTGCTGGACCTGAAGGAACAGGGTGACGACTACGACCGGCAGGTCGCGGAGGTAATTCAGCAGCATGGCGACCCGAACCGAACGATCGTTGGTGTTCGCAGCGTCGCGCAGGCAAAACGCTTCCGCCAGCTGCTGCCAGCGGCACGACAACTGGGACTGATTCCCGGGCTGGCCGATATCGAAGCGTTTGCGGAAGCCGGAACCGAGACGATTCGACTGTGGCCCCGCTGGCTGGACGATGAATCACAGCCGGTTCGGCGAATTCGTAATGCTGGCTGCCGGCTGCATCTCAATGGAACAATGGGCCTGCTTGCCGAAACGGAAATGCTGCTTCAGCACACTCCGGATTCACTGTCTTCGGACCACCCTGCCCGATTGCGAGAATCACTGCGACAGATCGCCGAAGATGATCGCCCTTCCCGCTCCCTGCACGATCTCGTGGAAGCTGTCGATGGAACGGACATGCAGGTTTCGCTGACTTTCCCCCGCGATCAGACATTCCTGAATCGCGACTATCAAATGTTAAACCTGCCACCGGATCTGATCGGCCTGCCCCGCTGCGTTTTTAATGGCGGTGACGGTCATCAATTACGATTGCGATTTCGGAAACCAGCCGTCGTGCTTGCAGTCTTTGACTACAACCGAACCGGCCTGTGGTCTTTTGCTGATGAAGCAGACCCTGAGGATGCTGGCTGGCATCGCCTGCGTGCCGACGCTTACCGTGGCTCCAGCAATCCTGGTGATGCGACTCAACCGAATCTCGGCAACATCTGGTTTCGGGAATACACTGCCGGACAGGAGTTGTCCGGACTGCCACAATGGTGGGTTTGTCTTGGCGTCATTTCACCGCATCAGGCCGCCGGCCTGAAAGGATTTCAGGCAGGGTTCATCTCCAGAAAAACGATGCGGGCGCCGATTTATCCATGGGCCGCCACAGCGGCCGCTCCGCGAGCACTCAGTCTGCCACCACTCGATACGACCGAGCAATTCCGGGATTGGCAAAGCACAACTCGACGTCGCTTCCTGAGTAAAATGCTGTACCCATGCCGTGGTGAAATCCGCGTCCAGCTCCGTGAAGCCACCGAGCGAGAATTCGGCGTCCAGCAGGAATTCGAAGTGATGCTGGACAAACATCGCCTGTTTCGTTTCTTTCGACTGCAGCCGACAAATTGTCCCGAGAGCGGACCGACCATCGTTTGTTTCATGGGACACGGACAAGTCGCACAGATCCTTGCAGAAAAGGATAGTTATCAGCATGCCTGTGCTGCTCGCTTCGCTGAGCAGGGTTACCTCGTTTATGCCATGGAAAACGTGGGCATGAGTCCACGGGCGGACACGCATCTTGACCTCGACCAGTCATTACGACTGGAAGGCTACGGCTGGTACAGCCTGCTGTTCGCACATCAGCAGATTCTTCTGCAGCAGGTGTTCAATGATCGCATGGTGGATCATCGCCGCGTAGCTGCTGCAGGCGTTTCCACGGGTGGTCTGCTGGCACTGTCCGCAGCGGTCATCGAGCCTCGCATTGCAGCAGTCAGCATTCAGGGAATTTTTGGCAGTATGAGAACCAGTTTCATCCGCGATCGACATCGCCACTGCACCTGCGGTGCGATTCCCGGATTGCTGCCTGATTTTGATCTGCCGGAGCTCGCTCTGCTGGCCAGTCCGTGTCGGCTGCAAATCTGTCACGGCAGCGAAGACGGTTTTCCGTCGGCAGAGGCCGGACGATGTATCGAGTTAATGAAACCCGTGCTGCAGGTGGCCGGGGTTGAACCGCCCGAATTTCATGCCCCGAAAGGTAAGCATGAGTTTCAGTTTGAACTCGCTGCAGCATTCTTTCGCAGTAGGCTGTCTGCGGAGCGGGAAGACTGACGACGCCAAATGCCGGGCACGGGGCTGCCACGTGTCGCAAATCCAAACGAGACCGAATCTGCCGCAACTTCCGGCCGAGGAATGAACGAGTGATTTCAGACACAGCCCACGGTACGCCTGCAGACTGAAAACGCGGCAAATGTCTGCCGTCCGAGGCACCTTGTCCAGTTTTTCTACAGCGGCTGTGGTGAATCCAGCCGGGCTCTTTTTCCCGTGAGCAGGCAAAGATCCACGCGCGATCAATGCCGCGAGCGGAAAACGCCGTATTCCTCTGAATCTGCAGCAAAACGAGAACGTTGAACAGCGGGAGCTGCAGAATTTCAAACCGAAATATGAGATTCCGTGACACCCAGCATTCGATGTTGTCGCATTGTAGAACAGCGGAACGATTCATTGGCCCTACACTCGCCAATTGCAGGCAAAGGAAATCTTCATGTTGAATCTCAAACATCTCCAAAATATGACACTTGCAGCAGCAACGGTTGCCGCATCGGCAAGCCTGACATCACACCTTCAAGCTGACGAAGGCGAACGCGGGCGGCGTCCTGAATTCTCCCAGCGAGATGGCGATCGACCAGGACCTCGACCTGATGCCGGTGGTGAAGAGAGAGACGCTGGCAGAGGGCGCGGACCGATGGCGGGAAGAGGACCATTCGGAAGAGATGGCGATCGACCAGGACCTCGACCTGATGCTGGTGGTGAAGAGAGAGACGCTGGCAGAGGGCGCGGACCGATGGCGGGAAGAGGAC
>JAFMMM010000469.1 GCA_017859815.1 Planctomycetota bacterium
CCTTCAACTCGAATCAGCCGTTCGATCAGTTCACGGTGGAACAACTTGCCGGCGACCTCCTGCCCCAGCCGACGCAGGATCAGCTGATTGCCACTGGATTCCAGCGGTGCAATATCACCACAAACGAAGGGGGAACGATCGACGAAGAGAACCTGGCGAACTATGCGGTAGATCGTGTCCAAACATTCGGCTGGGTGTATTTGGGTCTGACGACGAATTGTGCGCAGTGTCATGATCATAAATTTGACCCGTTGACAGCGAGAGACTTCTACTCTCTTGCGGCCTATTTCCGGAATACGACTCAAGGGCCGAAAGACGGTAACGTCAAGGATGGACGAGGGCCTTCGATCAAGGTCACACCGGCGGCGGACCGGGAACGCTGGGAGGCGATTCCGAATGAACTGGAAGCCGCGATGTCTGCTCGTCATGCCAGACGTCAGGCGGCGGCCGATGAGTGGAAAGCATGGGCGGCTGCACTGACTGCGGAATCGCTGCAGAACAGTTTGCCTGCCGCGGGTTTGGCACTGCACGTTCCGCTGACCGAGGGGCAGGGAAAGCAGGCGACAGCCGCAGTGGCCGAGGAAGGTGTCGAAAAGATCTCCACGGTGACTGCCGATCTGACATATCGCAGGGATGGCCCGCTGGGTGCGGCCCCCATCATTCGCGGCGGTCAGACGTTTTCGTTTGGGGCTGCCGGAAACTACGAGAAGACTGACAGCTTCAGTTATGGATGCTGGGTGCGAACCAACGGCAATACGAATGCGGCCATTATCGCTCGTATGGATGAAGCGTCCAAACATCGCGGCTGGGACTTATGGCAGAACGGGTCGGGGTTTGCCGTTCACGTAATCGACTCGTGGCCGGACAACGGTCTGAAAGTGGCTACAGCTGACGGAGTGGTCAAGCCCGGTCAGTGGCAGCATGTGTTTGTCACGATCAGCGGAACAGGCACGCCGGACAGTGTAAGAATTTTCGTCGATGGTCGGCAGCAGTCTCTGCGAACGCTGACCAATACTCTACGGCCGGATGCATCGATCCGCGCGGCGACCGCATTTCGAATCGGTCAGCGCAGCCAGGCTGCTGCGCTGAATGACGGTGCGATTCAGGACGTTCGAATTTATGACCGTGAGCTTACCGCGGCCGAAGTCGAGGCGATTCGGAATGCCAGTGTACTGCTGCCAGTGGTTTCCACTCCGTTTGAGCAACGTACTGAGCAACAGGAAAAGCAATTGCAGGAGCACTATCTGAACAATCTGGATCAGGACTATCGGCAACTGACTGCAAAGGTGGATCAACTGAATGCGGAAAAGGCCGCCATTGATGCTCGCAGTCCAGTCACTCATATTCAGCAGGAAAAAACCGATTCTGAGGCGATGGCCTATGTGCTGATGCGGGGGGCATACGACCGCAAGGGAGATCAGGTTACGGCGGCGACACCAGTGGCCCTGCACCCTCAGCCTGCCAATGCTCGACCGGACCGGCTGGGACTTGCAGAGTGGGTTGTGGCCGCAGAAAACCCGTTGACTGCTCGAGTAACCGTGAATCGATTTTGGCAGGAGGTATTTGGGTTGGGCATTGTCGCCACGGCTGAAGACTTCGGGATAATGGGTGCACCGCCGAGCAATCCCGAACTGCTGGACTGGCTGGCCGTGGAGTTTCGGGAATCCGGCTGGGACGTGCAGCATCTGTTCCGTCTGATGCTGAGCAGTTCCACATATCGTCAGGCCGCCTTAACAACACCTCAGAAACTGGAGGCAGATCGGGATAACGTCCTGCTGTCCCGCGGTCCACGATTTCGCATGGATGCGGAAATGGTGCGGGACTACGCCTTGTCCGTCAGTGGATTACTGTCGGAGACCATGTACGGGCCGGGGACGCGACCGTATCAACCGGAAGGCATTTGGGACGTTGTCGGTCTGCCGGGCGGAGACACTCGCAGCTATGTGCAGGACAAGGGCGACAATCTGTATCGTCGCACGATGTACAATTTCTGGAAGCGGATGGCGCCGCCGCCAAGTTTGGAGGCATTTAACGCTCCCAGTCGCGAGGTGTGTACGGTCCGTCGAGAGCGGACGAATACGCCGCTGCAGGCACTGGTCACTCTGAACGATGTGCAATTTGTGGAAGCCGCTCGTGTGTTGGCCCAGAAGGCACTGCGCACGCACGGGAACGATTCGCCATCCGTTATTAATCTGATCAGTCGTCAGGTGCTTTGCAGGTCGCTCAGCGAACCAGAGCGACAGGTGGTGATGGCCAGCTACGCGGAGCTGAAAGAGTTTTATTCAGACGCTGCGAATGCCGCGGCGGAGCTGGTTTCAGTTGGTGAAGCCGAATTGGAACAGGATCTGGACACTGCAGCACTGGCTGCATGGACAATGGTCTGCAATCAGTTGATGAATCTGGACGAAGTGTTGAGCAAGTGATCGAAGATGTCGATCGAAAGACAAACAGGTAGTCAGGTTTTCGACTGCGGTAAGACACGGTTACAGAAGAAGGGCAGGCAGAGATGACAGAGTTCAGTGACCTGGCAGCGATGCAAACACGTCGAGGGCTGTTTCGTCGGGGTGGCAGCATCGCCGGGGCTGCGGCGTTATCGTCGCTCATGGGGGATGTCTCCGGTACGGAGTCGACACACGGGCGAACACATTTTCCCGCCACAGCCGATCGAGTGATCTATCTGCACATGGTGGGCGGACCGGCGCAGATGGATTTGCTGGATTATAAGCCGGCAATGCGTGACTGGTACGACCGTGACCTGCCGGAGTCAATTCGCAATGGGCAGCGTCTGACAACAATGACCAGCGGGCAGTCTCGCTTTCCCATCGCGCCGTCGAAGTTTCGATTTCGTGCTGCCGGTGAC
The DNA here is from genome assembly GCA_017859815.1 of Planctomycetota bacterium. GTDB lineage: Bacteria > Planctomycetota > Planctomycetia > Planctomycetales > Planctomycetaceae > SXXK01. Next base: position 2,861 of record JAFMMM010000469.1, read on the forward strand.
TGCGGCATGATGATGAATACGGAACTGCTGCCGAATCTGGCGAAGAAAGCGGATGAGATCTGCTGGATGCGCAGCCTGCACACGGAGGCGATCAATCACGAGCCAGCGATAGCGGCGATGCAGACCGGCAATCAGGTCCCCGGGAAACCTTGTCTTGGTTCCTGGGCGTCGTATGGTCTGGGATCTGATAATTCGAACTTGCCCGCATTTGTCGTGCTGGTGGCGACGCCCAGCAATCGTGAACAGGAGCAGGCCATTTCTTCTCGACTCTGGAGTTCGGGTTTTCTGCCAGGAGAACATGCGGGTGTTTCATTCCGCAGCAAGGGCGACCCCATTCTGTACATCAATAATCCGCCCGGGGTGCCCAGTGAGATTCGTCGCAGCACAATCCGTAGGTTGAATCAGTTGAATGAAATGAATTTCAATCGATTGGGTGATCCGGAGATTCACACACGCATCCAGCAGTATGAGATGGCATTTCGCATGCAGGCCAGTGTGCCGGAACTGACAGATCTGTCATCCGAGCCGGATCATATTTTTGAACTGTACGGTGAGGATGCAAAGAAGCCGGGGAGTTTTGCGAATACGGCCCTGATGACCCGTCGACTGGCAGAACGGGGCGTCCGGTTCATTCAGGTCTACCACAATAACTGGGACCATCATTCAAATGTTGCCCGACGAATGCCTTCACAGTGTCGCGACGTGGACCAGCCGTGTTACGCACTGCTGGAAGATCTGAAGCAGCGTGGCATGCTTGATCGAACACTGGTGATCTGGGGGGGAGAATTTGGTCGAACGATTTATTCGCAGGGCAGTCTCAGTCGGGAAAACTATGGCCGCGACCACCATCCTCGCTGTTTCAGCATG
>JAFMMM010000101.1 GCA_017859815.1 Planctomycetota bacterium
GGTGTTGCAACCAACCGCCGCGGCGGCGGAAGCAGAGCCGGCTCCAGTGGATCAGATTCAACTGGCGGAACAGCGTCTCAGAACCCTTGGCGCAAGCCGAGTTCACTGGTTCGAGGCATCTGCTGAGAAACCGTTTGGACTGAGTGTCTTCTTCCGCGGCTCGGATCAGATAGTACAGTACGGGTTCATGGCCGCCGCACCAACCAGGATTGAAGCGTTAACTGAGGTCCTCGATCAAGTCGCAGAGTGGCAGAAACAGCGCGAAGCCAGTTCCATTCGGCCAGCCGGCAGTCCACCGGGACAACGTTGAGCCCCGTCCGTCTTCTCTCGTTCCCAGGTGAAGCAAAGTCCCAGTGAGCCTCTCTTCAACGAATCACAAATGGCGGTCTGCTGCCCTTTCGCGGAACCACGATTGGAGGCGGGGCGGACCCACTGTTCCTCTGCGGGAGCAAATGGGGTGGCTGTATCCGTCGTCCCGGCGGATGGCTGGCCAGGATCTGCAGCTGACGAATGAAGGCGGCCTGATTCGAAACCCTCGAATAGCGAGACTTGAAGCCGTTCTGATGATCGCAGACGGAGCCATCTCGGAACGGAAACTGGCTCAACAGGCACGGCTGATCGACGGTGCTGAAGTAAGACAGATTATTGATCTGTTGAATCGCAGCTATGACCTGACTCGCTCGGCATTTCGTATTGAACAGACCGCATCCGGTTATCAAATGCTGACGCGTTCATCGCTTGCCCCCTGGCTTGATCGACTGCATAACCGCCAGGCGGAAATGAGACTGTCAGCACCGATGATGGAAACGCTTACCGTCATCGCTTATCAGCAACCGGTCACACGAGCGGATGTCGAAGCCATCCGTGGTGTGCAGTGTGCGGAGATGATTCGTCAACTGCTCGATCGCGGACTGATTAAAATCACCGGCGAGGAAGACTCCCTCGGACGCCCTTTTCTGTACGCAACATCGCGGCAGTTCCTGTTGATGTTTGGGCTGCGTCAACTGCGAGATCTGCCTGACTTCGATCGACTCAGCCGCAGCGAGCACCAGTCGCAGTCAGAACTGCCGTTCGACGACTCCGACGCAGCAACTGCGGCGTAGCAGCAAACCCATGCGGATGCTGTCTGCAGACTTGTTTTCCCTGTAGCATTTCCTCTGCACCGGCATTTGTGAAAAGGATCCCCGGAGTCGGAAAACCTTTCCGGAAGACAGCCTGTAACTGGAGATGCCGAAGCGGATGCCACAGGAACAGCGAGAACCAATGAGTAGCCCGCCCTTTCGAATCGGCTGCCCGGTCTGGGCCTGCGCCGGCTGGCTGGGGACTCTTTATCGCCAATCCAGTCGTCGTGAATCGTGGCTGCAGCAATACTCGCAAGTCTTCGGAACAGTCGAAGGCAACAGCACGTTCTATGGTTTGCCGGACGACGCCACGGCTCGACGCTGGGCCGCGAGTGTACAGCCGGGGTTTGAATTCTGTCTTAAGCTTCCGCGAACGATTTCTCACGATCTGCGTCTGAGCAGCTCTGGTCCGCAATTGCGACAGTTTCTGAAGGTTGCTGAGATTCTCCGTACGAAGCAGGTTCTCGGCCCGACGTTCATCCAGCTTCCGCCGGACTTTTCTCCGGCCGAGAAATCCAGCATTGAGACCTTCGTCTCCAGACTGCCCGAGGAATTTCCCTGGGCAATGGAAGTGCGACACCATGACTGGTTTGATTCCGCCGCGGAGGAAAAATGGCTGACAGATCTGTTGACTGCCCACTGCGTTGATTTTGTTCTGTTTGACTCGCGACCGCTGTTCTCACGACCTCCCAATGACGATAGTGAACGTCGAGCAGTCGGTCGAAAACCACAGACACCGCTGCGGACAACGGTGACCGCAGGCCGGCCCTTCCTGCGTCTGATCTGTCGCAATCGACTCGAAGAAAGTGAAGCATGGATTCGCGAATGGGCTCCTGTGATCTGCGACTGGATCAGCCACGGGCTGCGGCCCTTGCTGTTCACACACGCACCGGATGATCTGTTCGCCCCCACAATGGCAGCGTCCCTGCAGCAGGAGCTGCACAACAGGAATAATGCGCTGCCGGTTCCGGCGGAATGGCCCGGCAGTCGCGAGCCGACGAGGTCTCAGCGTTCACTGTTCTGAGCCGGGCAGGCCGTCATTTCCCCACAATGCGTCGGCGATCCAGTCCAGATCTTCCATCTGAGTGGCAGCGGCTTGCTGTGAACGAGCGGCGCCGGCTGCCTGCAGTGCATTCAGCACAAGAACGCGCAGTACACTGGCCAGTGGACTGCGCGGACCCTGCTGCAGAGCTCGTTCCACAACCCGATGACTGCGGTTCAGCACCACTTCATTTTTTCCGGTTGGAAGACTGCGAAAGTGGGTATCTATCAGCCGTTGAAAACCAGCCGGGATTTCACCCACCCGACGCAACTCATCAAAAGTGCGATACAACTCAAACCGATCATTCAGGAATGCAATAACCGGCAGAGGGCTGTCGATTGTGCAGACCATGATCTGTGCGTTGCATTCGCGAAAAAAAACGGCCCAGAGATCGCCAGGTGATTCCGGGCTGCTCATTCCCAGCACCGATGCGGCAAAATTCTGCGATGACGGAGTTGCCGGTCGCAGTTCAATACTCTCGGAATCTTCATCAGCCAGCATCGATGCCAGCAGCGACTCCTCAAAACTGCGACAGGCATGAACACAGGGAATTGAGATCCCCGAAAACAGATCATCCAGACAGCGTTCCTGACGTCGGTCGGCGTTGTACCAGACAACATAATCCGCCTCCGATTCAACCAGCGGGTCAGCCTCACTTCGTTCGAGAATCTCGGAAATCAACAGCGGCCCTTGCGAAGTTTGGAAACGATAAATCCTGCGGAGCAGGTATCTCAGCCTTTCTTCCTGTTGAGCCGACGCGGCAAAGTGATATCGGTGCCAGCTGACAATGGCCTCCAGCCGAGCCGGTTGCACTTCCGCCAGCAATTCCAGATGGCGAAACAGATACTCTTCCAGCGTCTGCTTCAACATCTCGAATCGTTCATCCCGCACAAGGTCTTCCCGACTTGCTGTGGGTGTGCCATCAGCAAGTTCCAGAACACCCCGAAAAAACGTCCCCCACGTGGGCAGCAGATCGGAGATCCTGCGTGAGATCACCATGCGTCGTACGGTAACTGCGACGGTCGCTTCCTCGGAAAAACCAGGAATCCTTTCCGGCGACACGTACAGGGCCCCGGCAATCGACAGCGGTGTCTCCATCCGTACAGGGATCACATCCAGCGGTGACTCCTCAAAGTAGCCCGCCAATGCCAATTCCACCGCCTCAGGGTCCGGCGTTGCTTCGAACCATGCCACATTAATCACATTGGTTCGAGCCGCGGAGTCATTGATATGGATCGGAATCGTCAGGAAATCAGCGTATTCTCGAATGACCTGTTCGAGGACTTCCGCAGACTCGCTGTAGATCCGGTATTTCTTCTTGAGATGCAGGGTGACTGTTGTACCGGGAGTTTCCCGGGACGACGATGAAAGACAGATCGCAGTGCCTGGACCTGCTTCCCAACAGACGCCCTGCTCGGCATCAGCGCGACGACTCTCCACCCGCAGAAAATCCGCCAGCATGAACGCGCTGAACAGACCAATTCCAAACTGGCCAATCAGGTCATCAGAGTCACCCGGAAGACCGTGCTCTGCGTCCGCGGTGGCAACACCCTTCAGCAAACCGGTGATCCCAATTCCCAGCGTCCCCAGATACTTCTCGGCATCTTCCGGACTGAGACCGACTCCGTCGTCGGAAAACGAAAGCGTGCCCGCTTCTGCGTCCTGGCGAATATCAATTCGTCCCTGAAACCCGAGATCTGTATGCCGCCGACGAATCACGGCATCGTGGGCATTCTGAATCAGCTCGCGCACCGGAGTATCCATGCGGCTGTACAGAGATTTCCCCATGATCTCAATGATTCCCGCGATATCAACGCGAAAAGGGATCTCTCGACTCCACGCAGTGTTGTCGTCTGTCATTGCAGATTTCATTCCTGATGCAGGCAGCCCAACCAGGTCTCGCCTTACTTTGCGGGGCGTTTTAACGATCCGTCACTGCGGTCGCAATCAGCATCGCTGTTGTTGTAATCGGGAAGTCCTGTTTTGCTACCTGGCGAGAACTTCCGCGCTGACTTTCCCGGCAAAATTCAGCAACGCAGCGAACATCGAAAGCCCCGACTCGGTCTCGCCTGCCAGGGCTGCATCTGCAACCTTCAGATAAAACATCGCCGGGACGCCCTCAGGATGCGAAGAGTCGAGCGGTTGCCAGGTCCCCTCATGAAAATACTCCGTCCACATATGCGGTACCAACGCGTTCAGCTGTGGAACAAACAAGAATCCTGTCACGGGCCTCGCCGGAACTTTCTGACTTCGCAACAGAGCACACAGTGCAATCGCGTGCTCGGTACAGTCCCCGGACCAGCGCTGACAGATTTCTGAAGCGGGCAGCAGCTGTGTTGAAAACGGCGACTGCTGCATCTTTCGGTGAACAAGTGCCGCGAAAATCCGGGCTGTTTCTTCGGAGCCCGCGCGAGAAGGTATTGAAATGGCAGCCGCACGGAGAACCTGGGCCGAATCCCAGTCGATCCAGCGCCCGGTCGCCAGATACTCACTCTGATCCGCCCGTTCAGCCGTTCTCAACCTCATCTCCACATCACTGCTTTCGCGCGGAAGCCCAAGCTCAACGATCAGCGACCCGTCCTCGTCACGCTGCACGCTCTGCCCAAAGGAATTCGGCAATGATAAGGGTGCCGGTTCGATCGCACGCAGGCGCAGTCGCACCGTCGTCTTTGAGTGAGGATTCGGAAAAGCCCCCGCTACCGGGATCACTGAAGACAGCAGAATATCCAGCCCCTGAGCGGATTCGAGGCCCAGCGCGGTCAAGGCGTCAGTGCGTGTGAATGTCAGAGGCTGCCCGAGGACCTTCAGCTCCAGTTGCAGCGTCTGCGAATCAGGTGTCTGCAAAACAACCGTCTCCAGATCGCGGTAGTCGGCAGGCCAAATGCGAATCTCCGCCAGGAAGCCGCGCGCTGCCTGAGCGGACAGACGATCAGGAATCCGCCGCCGCCGGATTTGCATTGGCAGGACAGCCTGACTTTCGGGAAAGATCACAAACTCCTGCGCGACAGGGTTCGCCCGCTGATCCGCTCTCAACCACGTTGAAAACACCGGCGAACGTGGGGGGGTCGGTTGCAGAGTCTGCAGGAGTTCAACAGACAATCCATTCCCTGCACTGACAAGAAATCCGCGGTCGGACTCCGACCAGGTTCCGGTACTGCGGATCACACCGCCATCAGCCGATGTTCGACTCAAAGTCCAGCTGTGCACCCGATTCTCAGCCGTGGTGCGAATGTGCAAGTCTGTCGTCAGCGAGAGATCCTGTTCCTGCCGACGTATTCGCAGCATCGTTCGGCGTTGGTGCACACGAACCCACTCTTCGCCCTTCGCCGCAACACTGCGTTCGCTGACCACTTCGTAGCCGGCGGGAGTTCCGTCAAACTCGATCAGAAACCAATCCTCGCGATCGGAATCACGTTCTCTGCGATTTTGCCCATAAGTGCCGGGCAGCGCTGCTGTCAGCACCATGAACCACAGCACAGCGTTTCGCAAGCCACCCTGCAAACGGAGTGCTGCGCAACAGCAAGTCAGCGACGGAATTACCGCGGCGTATCTGCTTTTCAATGCCTCCTGCATCACTGGCTCCCTGCTGACTTCGTTCGGTTGCTGCGGATCACTTCGGTTATGCGAATTCTAATTCAACAGCTGGCCGTGAGAACCCGGATCTGGAAGACGCCGCCGGACAGTTTCGGATGCAGGACCACCGCCGGACACATTGTTTTTTCCAAAACCGACGAGCGAGGTCTTTCCTGCGAGCTAAGTTGCCAGAGCATCGAGGTCATCACACTCTGACACAGGCCAGTTTGAACATGGGTACCCTCAGCAATTTTCTGTCTACGGGCTATCGCGACGGCACTCCATCGCGAGACGTCAGCAGCTTTCGCAATCTGACCGAAGAGCAACTGGAAAAACACATGAGCATCGCTCAATACAACGATTTCATGCTGACTAATGCAGTGCGTCCCGCTTTCAATCCGGTTGTCATTCCGCAGTCCGGCTATCGTTACGACCGATACATTGATGACCAAACGAATTCGGAAATCCCGGTCATTATGGCGTCGATATCCCGCGAAATCCTGATGGACACGTTTCTGTCTCTGCTCGACAGGCTGGGTGATACAGTCGATGTAATTGTTGAAACCAGTCATGAACAGCCTGAAGGTCAGCATCTCGATTTCTGTCGTGAAAATATTGACCTCAGTGTGCTTCAGAGCGTTCTGCTGGATTTTGAGGATCTGCTCCTTGATGACGGTTGCTTCGGCATCGCGGTACTGAATCCTCGGAAACCGCTCGAAGTTCAGATGGATGAGCACAAACTCCTGGTGGTCTACGGTCGAGATAACGAGATATGTGAACGAGTGCTCGGCCACTACGAAGTGCCACGCATTGACGATATGAAGTTCATTACAGAAGCAGAACACGTCCACAACTCCTCTTTGGAGTACCTGGATCGCTTCCATGAACTCCGCCGCAGTCTCGGGATCGACAACTGACCTCGACGTTGTACGGAGCCTCGTCGCACCGTCTGATGCTGAATCGCTTAGGGAAAAGCTTTGCATCGGACTGATTTCCTGTGCCGAATACGGTGATGCTGATTTCGAGCAACAGGACGCCTCGGGATCCTGCCATGTGCTTTTCTTCTGATCGCTTCACAACTCGTTCTGCCTCAGTCCTCTGCCCGCTGCTGCTCGCGCTTTGCAGCGGCTGCGCTTCAGTGCTGCAGGGGCAACCGCTCCCCACCGAATCCGCAGATCCCGCGGCAGCACCGGGCACATCGTCGGGCCTTGCTGAAATCCCGGTCTTCGACACACTCATTCAGCAGTCCGAATCGGCTCTCGCTGAAGAATTTGCAACTGAAGCTGCCACCGCCTCTTCGACCCTGCTGGCAGAAACCAGCAATTCCATGTCCCACGAAAACCGTGTCACCGACTCAACGGCAACGACTGCGGCTGATGCCACCACGCTGATCAACAACCCGACAAGTCTGGATTCTCCAGCTGCGAATAATGAAGACGATCTCACCGAACTTGCTGCTGCGACTGCCGCCGTTTTGCCGCAGTCAGACCAGAAAAGTCCAACAGTGACCGAGCTGGCGTCCAGTCCGGAAACCTCGCTCGCCGTGGAAGCAGAAGACATCGTCGAGGCCGAACTCCGTGAAGACGAACAGCAGGAAGCCGTCTCAGAATTCGCGGCAAGTATGACGCCGGGTAGAGATGCAGCCGAGATATCGAGAGTCAATCAGACGCAATCTGCAGGAACACCGTCGTCATTCGACGGGCTGGATTCTGAATTGACCGACGATTCCGGGAAACCGACCGAGGATTCGGTGATCGATCCCGACGGCGTCGAACAGATCGACCCGCAGCAGATTGAAGCAGAGCAGATTGAAGCAGAGCAGATTGAAGCAGAGCAGATTGAAGCGGAACTGGGGACCGGAGCCAGTGCCGATGACGACAGTACTCTGGCAGTGCCAGACGATTCCGAGGAAACAACTGCGGATTCCATTCCCGCCGGCGACTCTACGTTTGCGGGCAATAACGGCATTGCGACCGCTGCTGACGACGACGCGAAGAGCCGGGTTGCCGGACCTGTCGCGGCAGGTAAAGACGCAACCCTCGCAGCGTCGGAACCGTCTTCGTTTCGCTGGGAATCTGCCGGGCGGACTGCCGGAAAAAATCACTTTGAAGTGTGTCATATTGGTGACGATGATTTTCATGTTCTGATCATCGGCAGCATTCGTGGCAGCGATCCGAATGCAGATAGTCTGATCACCGCTGTTGCAAAGCAACTGCACGACGATGCACTGATCCTTAGCGGCTTCGAAGCGACGATTGTTCGCACAGGAAACCCGGACGGAAGCCTTTCCGGGCAGGCCGTAAACGCGGACGGAACCTATGTCAACGGTCGGTTTCCATTGTCTTCATTGGACCAAACGGAAGATGGAATTCCGGAAGTCGAGTTTCTGCTCGGCCTGGTCCAAACCACCCAGCCTCGTCGAGTGATTCATGTACGCTCCGTGCCGGGCAGCGCCGTTATTGGTTCAACAGAAAATGCAGCGGCAGATGCAATCCGGATCGCGCGCGAGCTGCGTGCAGCCCGATACAGCTACCCTCGGATGATCCGCAAAGGCACCCTCGAGCACTGCCTTGCCACGGCTTCTCCGATCGAGGTGCTGACACTCGCCCTGCCCAATGAGCCAATAACTTACGACGACTTCCGGCTCTGGGAATCGGCTCTGATTAGTTTGCTGAGGCGCGCTGACGGCTCTGCGCCGCCAGCGGCTGTCGCCCTGCCAGCGAATCAACAGCCGGAAGTACAATAGTCCGCCGCAGTTGCAAACGAGCGGACTGACTGGATGCCTGCCGGACATGTCCCCAATACCTCGCGGCTGATCCGAACCACTTCATGGCCGCCGCATCGCACGCTTCACCCGGTATCTTTGCGCACTGTTGCCGGCTTATTCGAATCTGCCAGCTACTGCGGCAGTTTTTGCGGCGGCAGCGGGATCGGGGCGGGAATGGCCGTTCTCCAGATTCCTGCGGTGAATAAACCACCGCGACAGCAGCTGGCAACGGAGCAGCACCAGATTGCTCAGACCCCGTTCTGAGCAATCTGCCAGCTGCATCTTCAGTCAATTCCAAACGCCCACCATCCTTTTCCTCAATTGCCATGCCGGTAATGACGATTAAGGAATCTGGCGTGTCTTTCCTGTTTGCCAGTGGAAGACAGCGCTGTCGTTGGCTGTTGGATAAGCACCTTTACCGGGCTGCAGCAGTCACGCACCAGACCGCGGGCTCACAACCTGTCGATCACTTTACCCCGGAACTGTTCTTGTGAATCAATCCTCGGTGCAGATCAGAATCCTGCTTGCTGTCGCTGTGCTGTTTGCCCCAATTGCCAGCGGACAGGATGAGGTTCTGCGGAGAGCGCCCCACAGAACACCACCCTCGCGCACTCAATACCCGCTCCACGTCGGCTCGGTCAGACCGATTTCGGGCCCGGTACAAGTCACTTCACAGCGGTGGGAATTCAATTTTCACAATGCTCCGTGGCTGCTTGTTCTTCGCTCCTTCGCACAGGAATTTGGACTCACGCTGCAAATCGCTGCCGAAACCGAAGGTTTGTTTTCGTTCTATGACGAACGACTACTCGACGCGACAGAGACAATGGACATCCTCAACGATGCCCTGCTGCCCAGAGGCCGGATTCTGATTCGAGACGGGGAGCGACTCACACTTGTCGATGCCAGCGAGGCGATTCCGGGAAATATGGTTCCCTTTGTCTCAATGAATCAGATCGACTCGCTCGGTCGAAACGAACTGGCGACCGTTGCTATTCCACTCAAAGCGGTCGATTCGATGCAGACGGTCGACGAGGTCGGACAGCTGCAAAGCCCTCTCGGACAAGTTCGGGTACTCAGCAGCGCCGGGCGTGTGATCGTCACAGACACGGGCAGTTACCTGCGACGAATGCGAGATCTGTTGCTGGGCTCCGGACTGGCTGCCGGAGACCAACTCGCGCGTGTCTACCAGTTGCGACATGCCAGAGCTGAAGATGTCGCCACGGCGATCTCAAGCTTTCTGAGTGGCGTCGAGTCTACCGCAGCACCGGAAGGTCGAGGCGGCAGTCAGCAGATTGTCCCTGAAGCAACAACCAACAGTCTGCTGGTGCGCGGGACCACCGAGGACCTTGAGATGATCGAGAATCTGATCACGGATCTCGATCGGGCTCCCCGAGAAGTACTTGTGCAGGCCCTGCTGCTGGAAGTTGAACTGGGAAATGTTGATGAACTTGGGATTGAACTGGGCATGCAGGACTCGGTCCTCTTCGACCGGAGTGTGCTTGATAATCTTGTGACGATTACGGAAACCACCACGGCCCCCAATGGAACTCAGACAACGAATCAAAAAGTGTTGTCTCAGACTGCTGCGCCCGGATTTAACTTCACCAATGAGCCACTTGGAAACAATGTGGCTGCTAACCCGTCCCGCATCGGACTACAGGGGCTTTCTTCACTGGGGCTCAGTCGTGTCAACGGAGATCTCGGGTTTGGTGGACTTGTCCTGTCGGCCGGATCCGAATCGGTCAACATACTGCTGCGAGCACTCGACAGCACATTTAACGTGGACATCCTGAGCCGTCCGTCCATTCGCGCTGTGGAAAACAAAGAAGCGCTGATTCAGATTGGTCAGCAGGTTCCGATTGTTGATGGAGTTTCGCTGACCCCGGGCGGCAGCGCAAATCCAAATATCACCCAGGACAAAGCTGGAATTATCCTCCGTGTCACTCCGCGTATCAGTCCGGTTGGGGCTGTGCAGCTGGATGTGGAAGCCGAAAAAAGTTCGTTCAACCTGACACCGGGCACCGGCGTCCCCATCTTTTCGGATGCCACAAATGGCAACGTCATTGAAGCCCCCATCAAGGATATCACAACGGCTCAGACGACCGTCAGTATCCAGTCCGGGCACACAATTGTGCTGGGTGGAATGATTACCAACGATCAGACCAGCCTGACTCGGAAACTTCCGTGGCTCGGCGATATGCCCCTGATCGGGCAACTCTTCCGTTACGATTACAACCGTTTGAAACGCAAAGAACTGCTCGTTTTCCTGACACCGACTGTGGTCGAGAGCAACCAGCATTCCGACCAACTACGGCAACTTGAAATGGACAAGACACCGATTCCGTGGGAAGCCTGGAATATGCACCCAAGTCTGGGAATGTCACCCGCACCGGTCCTGCAGGCGCCCGCGACGGAGTCGACAGACTCGATGCCGCTGCAGCAATCGGCGGTATCAGGCGCGGCAGCAGAGTCGACTCAAGAATCCAGTGCAGCCCCGATCCAGAGACCCAACCTGTTCAAACGAATTTCCACTCGCACCCGTGACGCTGCCAGCGTGCTGGCAGGGCGCAGCACCATCGCTTCTGACCCGACCAGGCACACCATCGATGATCCGGAAACATTCACTGAGAAGGAACAGACTGCAACGCAGGCATCGCCCATGCCGCTGAACAACTCAGAAGACTCTTCCAACCTGTGGTCACGATCCGCTTCAAGGCTGCGCACTGCGCGATCACGTATGGCGTCCCAGTTCAGCAGACCGGTAGAAGCAGAGAGATTTCAGACACCGATCGGCAGAACGTCGCCGGTCAGGCTTCCTCGCGCTGGCTATGCTGATGGCGTGGTCTCCGACGCCGTAGAGAACAAGCCCTGACACAGACGTGTGTTCTGTGAATTTCGGACGGCATGTCAGCCGGTGCAGCACTGCCCGGGGGAGATTTCAGCCGCCACTGCAGTTCTCCCGGCCGTTATGACCCGCTCAGTCGGTTCAATTGCTGAATTCGTTGCAGAATTACAGCAGACACAATCGTCAAGCGTCATCGTGATGGCGAAAACCCCGGGATTTCTGCCTTGTCCACCAACTCATCTCTGCCACGATCGATTTCACGGTGAAGAATAAAGGAAGTATGTCCGTCCTGCAGCAACGGCGGAATTTGACTGGTAAAACCACAAACTGTTGGATCCAGATCTGTGATCTCTGCCCAATCCGAAAACGGCGAACATGATGCGTCCGACCCTTCTCAGGTGGAACAGGTCGCAGCCCGGTTCGGCATGCCCTTCGTCGATCTCGAACATCATGAAGTCGATCTTGAACTGCTCCGCCAGTTTCCCAGTCAGGATCTTTTTCGTGAACGAATTCTGCCTCTGCACCGCGATGGGAATCGTGTCACAGTGGCCGTTGCTAATCCGCTCAATCTGGAAGCACTGCAGGACCTGACAATCCGCACGGGGCTCTATTCCGATGCCGTGGTTGCTGCAGAAGAGCAGATTCAGCGACACCTGAAGAACAGCCTTGGCGTGGGTGGAGGAACCGTTCAGGAACTTGTGGCGATGTCGAAGGAAGAAATCGACTCGCTGCAGGCCGCTGCCGGAGACGAAATTGGTGATGCATCCCAGGCTTCCTCGGTCGTCAAGCTCGTCAATGAGCTGATTATCGAGGCCGTGACACTGGGTGCCAGTGATATCCACATCGAACCCGAAGAAGATGATCTTGAGGTGCGTTTTCGCGTCGACGGCTTACTGCACATTCAGCCCATGCCCGCTGAGATTCAGCGATTTCGAGCAGCAATTGTCAGTCGTTTGAAAATCATGGCGAAGATGAATATCGCCGAGAAACGACTGCCTCAGGATGGGCGTATTCAACTGACCGTGCGTGGACGTGAAATCGACATTCGCGCCTCCGTGATTCCAATGGTCCACGGCGAAAGTGTTGTCATGCGATTGCTTGACAAGTCCCGCAGTCAGCTCAGCCTTGACGCCGTGCAGTTTGCACCTCCTCTCCGCACGCGGTGGGAGTCGCTGATTCATCGGCCGCATGGCCTGATTCTGGTAACGGGCCCGACCGGCAGCGGAAAAACCACAACGCTTTACAGTTCCCTGTGCGAAATCCGACGACCGGATCTGAAGATCATCACGGTCGAAGATCCGGTTGAATACAACCTGCGACAAATCAGCCAGATCCATGTGCAGACGAAAATTGGCCTGACTTTTGCCGCCGGTCTGCGCAGCATTCTGCGGCATGACCCGGATGTTGTTCTGATCGGTGAGATCAGGGACTCTGAAACAGCAACCAGCGCGATTCAGGCTTCCATGACCGGACATCTTGTTTTCAGCACTGTCCACACGAACGACGCGGCCAGCACATTTACACGTCTGATCGACATGGGGATCGAGCCCTATCTCGTTGCCAGTACGCTTCAGGGGGTCCTGGCGCAGCGACTGGTGCGCCGGCTCTGCAAGATCTGTCGACAGCCCTGGACGCCCACTCCGGATCAGGTTCCATCAGACTGCGTCCTTCCCGCCGAAGCACAGCTATGGAAGTCCAAAGGCTGTCGTGAATGCCGCAATTCGGGCTACAGCGGACGCATCGCGATCTTCGAAATGCTGACGACCAGCAGTCGCGTTCGCAGCCTCTGCATGCAGCAGTCCGACGCGACCGCAATTCGCGACGAAGCTGTCCGGGAAGGTATGGTCACACTGCGACAGGATGGCTGGGCACGCGTACTCGCCGGCGAAACATCGCTGGACGAATTAATTCGCGTCTGCCCGCTGGACGACGAAGAGCCAGCCTGACCCGGACCGGGCACCACCTTCCTCAGCTGTCTCCCCTGCTGTTGTTGACAGGCATGCTGCCGCGACCAGCAGCGTCTCTGTCATCAACGATGCCCGTCCGTTCACTGTCCCCTGCGTCTCTGCCACGGGAGCTTCAGTCGTACAGCAGATTCTGGCTGCAGATCCTGGAAGCTGACCAGCCGATGCTGAAAACCGGTCACATCCAAAACGAATTGAATCATCGCAGCAGATCGTTCACCTTCGATCAGACCCACGGCAACACCGCGATAGACATCGCCACGTGTTGTAATAAACGGGGCCATTTGTCGGAGTTCAGACGGCGATACCAGCCCGCGGCGCAACAACCAGCTGACTGATGACTGATCAGCGGGAATCGGTTCACCCGGTTGAGGCTGACCACGAAGAATTGCCGTCGCCAGTGAGCGGGAAATCCCGGGAACAGACATCAGCACCGGCAGTGGCGCCGAATTAATGTTCACACGTCCCACAGCAACAGGCTCCTCACCAATCCGGAAGAACTCCTGCAGTTCCGGCAGCATACGTTCAATTGTGCCTGCATCAGCTGCCCAGGGTGACTTCAGGACTCGGTCTTTGCCTTCGAGCAGAACCCGAACAGTGCCACCAAAAAGATCCAGCAGTGATCGAAAGCGGTAGATCCCCGGTGAATTGATGGAAACTCCCCCTCGCATCGTGGGCTGGAACCGCGGTTGTTTTCTTTGGTCCAGACCCAGTTGTGCCCGCAGTCGCTCCTGCACCTCCTCCAGACGCTCCAGTCGCCGCATCTCTGCAGCCATCGCCGGGCTGACTGCAGCCTGATCCGACCAGCGAATGCCATTCAAACGGGCCGCCAGAATATACAACGCGGTCTCCGAACCAAACTTCGACAAAACGGCGTCGTACATCGCCGCAGGATCATCACTATTTAACCAAACACCCTGCTGCCCATCCGATCGCAGTTCTGACTCTGCGCTGCTAAGCGTCAACCACTGAGAAAATCCGGCATCCAAACGACCGTCAGCGTTGTCCCGCGGCAGACTTCGATTGCCGTCGTCCTCCCGCGGATCAAGAACTCCGTTACCATTGGCGTCTTCACCCCACAGAAGTTCCGGTGTCATACCGCGAACGTGCAGGAGTTCCGAGAGATCACGAATCGGGCCATTCGCCGGATAACGCGGTGGCGTCCGTGTCAGATACCACGACGATTCAGCACCGAATTCAGATTCTTCATCGTCGTCATCCATCCAGTCCAGAATGGAATCCGCAATGACCGGTGTCATCCCGGGTAACGCCAGCAGACGATTCCGAGACTGCCTTCGGCGAGAGAGCCGCAACGACAGCGAATTCAGATTCAGGCGGCCACACTCGTCCATCAAACCGCCCGGCGGACGAAACGAGCCTGTTGGCTGCTGCTGCAACAGCAGAAATCGTCCGTTAGTCCCGTCAGGAAAGCTAATCTCTTCGACCTGATCAATCATCTCTGACTGCGATTTCGCAAGACGGACAGCGGCAAATTCAATCGCCGACTCCGCCAAATGTCTTCTGCGAGTCTGCTGCAGACCACTGGTGCCCGCAATCAGATTCTCCACAGCGACACCGGAGAACGTATAGACCGCCAGTGCCATTGCTGACACCAGCACGAGCACCAGAATCAGTACAAATCCCTCGCGACTGCTGCGCTGGCGCGGGCGAGAAAAATCTCTTTGCTGGTTCATCACTCAGGACCTCGCCAGCGGAAGAGAAATTGTCATCGGAAACCCTGCTCTGCCATCCGCCCATACCGGGGTACACTCAACCGCGGTTGGTAGTCCTCTACTTTCATCGCTGTCCCATTCGGGCAGCCATCGATATCCGTCTCGATAGCGAAATCTCACCGACCTGATCTGAGGTGTCACGACCACTGGCGGTGGCAACGGTGCTGTATTCCTGCCCCCAAACGGAATCAAACCACGCCACAATCCCGGTTTTCCGGAAACTGCCGGTACGGTTCTGCGAATCTGCAGGCGATCACGGCTGCCAGTCTGCACTGTCATGCGGTTTCCGGACCACCA
>JAFMMM010000470.1 GCA_017859815.1 Planctomycetota bacterium
TGGTGTCTCTGGTGGCGTGTAATCCTGCGGCGACGTACAGGTTGCCCCGTTCATCCACGGCCATTCCATCTCCACCGCGGCCGGGATAAAAATTGAACAGCGTACGCTCATTACTGAGGGAGCCATCTGCAGCGATCGTCCATGTCCGGAGGCTGCGGTTGTGATTCTCGTCCGGATGGGCTTCGATTACGATCAGCGTGCTGCCGTCCGGCGAGATCACCAGGCCATTGGGCATCTGAACCGTCGGCCATGCCAGAGGCTGCGTCAGCGTTCCGTCTGTTTGAATGCAGTAGACTGCGTTGACATTTCCTTTGGCCGGATCGTCGACGCCGGGACGCGACGAAAACCAGATTCGTCCGGCATGATCAATGCACAGATCATTTGGGGCGGCCAGAGGGAATCCATTCCACTGATCAGCCAGAACCTCAAGCGTCCCGGTTTGCAGATTTCGACGAGTCACTCGCCCTGCCCCACCCTCGCAGCACAACAATCGCCCCTCGTCGTCGAACAGCAGGCCGTTCGTTTTGCGGCTGTCTGAGATGGCTACGACTGTTCGACCCGTTTGGGGGGACCACCTGAGAATCTGATCTGCGGGGACGTTCGTGAAGTACACAGTCCCGTCAGGAGCAACCGCCGGACCTTCCGTAAAGATTGGCGGGTATTTCAAAGCGGCCAGTTCTTCGACTGCGCCCAGATACTGATCACTGTTCAGGCTCTGATACTGCTCGGCTGTAATTTGCCCGCGGGCGACAATTGACAGCGACAGCACAATACCAAGGGTTATCAGTGTCAACCTGGATCCGTGGTGTGTGGGTTGTGTGTTGGTCATGATGTGGTTCCAGTTTCGCGGTAAGGATCCTGTCAAATTCCGTTTTCGTCACTGCAGGCTGTGCTTAGCCAGTGCTGCCCGCCAGAGACGGAACGCGGCGATACGTTTCACGAATCAATTGCACGGTCTGTGTGGCAATCTGTTCCAGTGTGTCCCGCATTCCGGCTTTGATGGCTTCCTGCTGCATTTCCGTCCACGACATTCCGTTGGCGATGCGGCTGAGTTCCGCAGTGCATTGCAGGACTCCGTCCTGTTCATGCAACTGATATCGCGGCAGCAATTGCTGCAGGTAGAGTTTCAGATACCGGCGGTTTTCCGTACAGACGCGGCGAGCGAGCTGTTCGTCAGCCGGGTTCCATCCGTCCGGGAAATCCAGTGGCAGGTATCCGGAGGGACGAGCGACTCGCATCGCGTGCAGTTGCACATCCAGCACGGGCGCGTTGCAGAGATCCTGCAGCAATGACGTCCAGTCCAGCTGCAGTTCGGCCAGCCCGACCCGATGCCATGTGTACAGATCCTGAATTGGGCGATTGGCGGGCGTATACAGACCATCAAGCAGTTTCATGGAAAGCCCGGGCTGAATCGATTTGATCAGCGAATCACTTACGATGTGGACCAACCAACCGGTGATCCAGGCGATGACAGCTTCACGGTCGGGGCCGCGTTGAAGTCCGTCCCGCGCGACCAGCGACACATAATCGGGCAGATGGTCCCACGGTACGGAGAGCTGTCTTTCCTCCGGTGACCAGCCGAAGACCAGATGAGTTCGTCCGTAGAAACGGCGGTGGATGTCTCGTGGTGTCAATTCACTTCCGGCAAATTTCAGCGTCCACGGTCTTACCGGCCCCCCGGTCAGCGGGCTGGCGGACAGTGGTACGGTGCCGTAGCCCACTTCTTTTCCGGTATCGACACAAATCGCTTCGGGAAGTGTCTGGATATCGCAGCCAAGATAGGCGGCGTTGAGGTAGACATCACGGTTTCGCTGCAGCAGGTCAGCGAGCGACGCGCCCTGCTGCCGCAACTGACGCTGAGCCAGAATCGCGTACATCGTGTGTCCGACAATTCCGCTCACAGGACGGTCCTTTGTATTTGAAGGTTGTTGGACTGAGAGGCTGTCTTAATGTCCAAAAACGGAAATGGGAACCCGACTGTCAGTTTGTATGTGGCTGGAAATCAGAAGCACTGATGCCGGGTTTGCTGCAGTTTCCATTACTGTTTTTGCTTTTCACAGGGTTCAGCTGTCGAGCAGGTCAGGCCGGGCGTGCCCCCGGTGTCCCATTCTGAATGACGTATGTGGCTTTCGTTTCGATCGGCGCCCCGGGGCGATCCACAAATGGTGTGGCCCGGAAATACGTGGTCCATTTCTCTGCGGTCAGCTCGCAGGAAACGTAACCTCGATTGGAGTTGTACCACTGCACGAAAGGATTCTGCTCAGCGGCTCGCTCGTACTCCGGAATGAAATTGCCGCCGTTGCCTGCCGACGTCATGGAGGTTCCCACAAGTTCCGTTCCAACCAGTGGAGAGTTGGGATCCTGAAAATCCAGTTGCAGATCATTGACCCAGTTCAGGTGGATGTCACCTGTTAAGACAACCGGATTGGGAATGCTTCGTTCGTGGAAGAATCGCAACAGCCGCCGTCGACTGACTTCGTATCCCGGCCACTGATCCATGCTGTAGCGGCGATCCTCGCCCTCGCCTCGATTCAGCGGCGCCATCATCACCTGCTGGGCCAGTACGTTCCATGTGGACTGTGACTGCAGCAGGTTTTTCATGAGCCAGCGTTCCTGTCTGTCGCCCAGCATTGTTGCCTGAGGATCAAAAACTTTCCCTTCCATCGGTTTCTGATGGTCACCATTTGGCTGATCGGTTCGATACTGTCGTGTGTCCAGCACATGAAAACGAGCCAGTCGCCCGTACCTGCACTGCCGATACAGTGTCATTGTGGGGCCTTGCGGAAAGGATCTGCGTCGCAACGGCATGAACTCGTAATAGGTTTGATACGCATTCATCCGGCGGACCAGAAACTCTTCCGGTGAAATACCGTCTTCTTCTGAAACCAAATTCGCGTAGTTATTGTCGAATTCATGGTCGTCCCACGTGACCAGCCACGGAAACAGCCTGTGGGTTTCCTGCAGTGTCTGGTCAAGCCGATACTGGGCGTAGCGGACGCGATAGTGATCCAGTGTCGTCACTTCCGGACCGGCATGTTTCCGCACGCGATTGTCGACACCGGCGTACTCATAAATGTAGTCGCCCAGATGCACGACCAGATCAAGATCCTCCGCCTGCATGTGCGGATAGCCGTTGAAGTATCCGCTTTCGTAATGCTGACAGGATGTGTAGGCAAACCGCATCCGGTCAGGATGGTCGTCCTCTGCCGGGGCCGTGCGGGTTCGACCAACCGGGCTGGTAAAATCCCCGACATGAAAGCGATAGAAGTACCAACGGAAGGGTCTTAATCCGTTGGCTTCCACATGCACCGAATGGCCCAGCTGCGGCATCGCCAGCGCCGTGCCGGTGTGCACCTGCTTTGTGAACTGCTCGTCTTCGGCAATCTCCCATTTCACCGAGACAGGCTCCGGGGGCATTCCGCCGCCGTTCATGGGATCTGTGGCCAGCCTCGTCCAGATCACCACTCCGTCGGCGGCCGGATCTCCGGAGGCAACTCCCAGCTGAAACGGATTGTCCTGAAATCGGACGGGGGCGGTCACGGTGCCGGCAGCGCGGATCGCTGTTCCTGGGATCGCCGAGACCGCTGCGCAGTAACGCAGAAAATCGCGACGGGGAACCCCATAGCTTCTGGAACTGCTGTGATGTCGCATGAAATTCCCTTCGCAATTGTGGCAGGAAGATGGAGCAATGGCGGA
>JAFMMM010000471.1 GCA_017859815.1 Planctomycetota bacterium
CCAACTCCTGACTGACGCGGAATCGACACTGCTGAGGCCCGGCTGATCTGGGGCAGCGATGGCTGGCAGCACGGCATGGCGTCAGCAATCAGCTCAAAAGACGGAGCGAGGGGCGTGTGTTGTTTTGCATGGAACGTCGCTGCGGAGTCTTCCGCTGACATGTGACATGTTTGCGCGGTTTCCCGGGTGGCCGGGGCCGCGTTGCCGCTGAAATTGTCTGTCACTTGCGAGGATCGGCAGGCCGTCAATCTTCAAATCACGTCGATCGGTGATGCCCAGCGTCGACTGCACATTGCAGTCCTGCCAGCGCGCGATGTTGCGGGCCGAGTTCAAATCACCACGCTGGTCGCCACTGCAGCGACGCCAGCAGGTTCAATTGCCTGGATGCAGATTCGGTCGGACGTCGCCGTTGCTCCTAATTGTGCCACCTGCGTGAACGGGTTGGGGACCTTCCAGCGGCAGCGTGGCCATCATTGTGCTGGATGCGGTTCGTGCTGTGCTCGGACCGTTTCAGAATCTTGTTTGAGTATCTTTTTGAATACGTTTGATCACTGCCGTTGGCGATTGGTACGAACAAAGTTTTTTGGCGTGTTTCATAAATGCTTCGTTGGTGCGTTAGTGTTTGTCAATTTGACATCACTTTTGCATTGAGTCTGCGGGTCAAGTCGTTTTTAGCGTGGTTTGGCTGTTGTTTGGCTTGTATTAAATGCAAATCGGCGAAGTCTGCCGTATTTCCATAAGTCTATGTTTTGATGTGGTTTGCGATTTGTTCTTGCGGTTTCCGCGCTTTTTGTTCCGTTTTGGCACGCTGATCGCTTGGGAGTATTTCAGTTTGATGACGTTGCGGTCGGTGCTGCGAAGTTGTCACCACGAAATCTCGCATGAAGGAGAACTGCGATGTTGGTACTTACCAGAAAGCCACTGGAGACGATTCGGATTGGCGAAGATGTTGTTATCCGAGTGACTCGAGTAGGCAAGGGCCAGGTGAAGTTGGGAATCGAAGCTCCGGCTACGGTTCGTGTGATGCGTGTGGAGCTTGCTTGTGTGGAAGAGAAGATCCCGGAGGTGTCGCCACCGCTGGTGGGTCCTCGACAGGAAGTTGCCTGAGAGTTCGGGTGAAATTCCTGAGTGGGGTTTTGTGACAGGTGTTTGATCAAGGCTGGTTTCAGAAAGGAAGATGAGCCATGAGTCGGTTTTCAAACAGGAGTTTGTTGTCGCTGGTTCCGGCGTTGTTGTGGGTTGGTTTGACTGGCGTGTTGTCGGCTGAGGATCCGGCAGGCGTTCGGTCCGGACCGGTGTTAGGGCGGGATCCGGGTTTTCCGCTGTTGCCGGGAAGTGTGCGGGAATTGTCGGCTGTGGCGTCACCGGATCGTGACAGCGCACTGCTGCCGGGCTGGATGCGGGGAGATTTTCGCCGTCCGTCGTTTCCCGTTCTGCGACAGGATCTGATGAATGATGGTGGAGAGCAATTACTGCGACCGGTGATTCCGGATCTGCAGAAGAGTTTCCCTGTTGAACCTCCTGTCGAGCGACCGGAATTTGATGAGTTTGTCCCGGCCCCGGTTCCCGCGGGTTTGGAAGACCCGGAGGCGGAGGAGATTCGCGAAGCATTGACTCGAAGATACTCCAGTCCACCGATGGTACGAGCGATACGTTCGCTCAGTTTGCAGTCGGCAATGAACCTGCATGCAGAAGTTTCGGAGCGGATCGACAATCGTTCGCTGGAGCCAACGTCCTATGCAACGCGCGTCCGACGGGCGTTACGCAATCTGTTGCTGGCTGTTGGGAACGAGGCATTTCGGAATGCAATGGGACTGGCAGACGCCGGTTTTGAACTCGACACATTTCGTCAGCGACTGGGAGACCGTGCCGACCGACTGCGTGTTGTTGGCTTCTCGGATGCTCGCCGGGTGTTGTCGGAGGTTGTGAATGATTCCCGGTCCGTTCGCGGACTTCCCGCAGCGGTTGTAGCGTGGGAGTTTGCGGTAGCGGGTGTGGATACGCTGGATCGTTTTTCCGGATTGACACCTGAGGATCCTGGCAGCCGTCGCAGCGGTGAGCTGACGGAGGTTCGGACTGCTGCTTTGGAGAAGGATATGGTCGGGGTTGGGATTGAGGTCGTGGGTGATCCTCTTGGTTTGCGACTGGTTCGTGCTTTGCGGGGAAGCCCGGCAGCGGCGGCCGGATTGCGAAGCGGGGATTTGGTTTTGGAGGTAAACGGTCGATCGCTGGCGGGGCTGAGTGTGGCTGTTGCGTCTGATTTGATGCAGGGGACGGAGGGGCAGTCGTTACGTCTGAAAGTCCGGCGGGATGGTGCAGGCGTGGGGAATTTCACCCTCGTGCGAGCCAGGTTCCGACTGTGGACGGTCAATGATGCCGAGTTATTGAGGGATACTTCCGTGGGATATGTCTCATTGAGTCGATTTGCCGGCACGTCCGCAGCCGAGCTCAGCAGCACCATGGAGGGGCTCTACCGGCGTGGGATGCGTTCCATGATTCTTGACCTTCGTGGTAATCCTGGCGGCCTGCTGACGACCTGTGTGGAGATCAGCAATCTGTTCTTACCTCGAGGGACCATTGTTTCCACACGCGGTCGGCTGGCATCTGACAATCAGCATGAGACGGCCTCGTTCGCTCGAACGTGGAAGTTGCCGTTGGTTGTCCTGATTGACGAGAATAGTGCTTCGGCCAGTGAAATCCTGGCGGCCGCTGTTCAGGAGAATGGTCGTGGGGTTGTTGTCGGGACAAGGTCCTACGGGAAGGGATCTGTGCAGACGCACTTCCCGTTGGAGTCAATTTCGGGCAATCTGCGGCTCACAACCGCGTTGTTCTTTTCTCCCAATGGTCGCAGGATGGCAGGAGCAGGTGTTACTCCCGATGTCGAGGTTGTGGATGCCGACGGAGCTGTCGGAGGTGATCGTGTGCTGGAGACTGCGTTGGAACTGGCTGGATCCAGTCAGGCTCGGGAACTGGCAAGGACCGCGGTGTATCGCCGGGGCAATCCATCTCACGACTTCCGGGGGACGCAGGACGCAAATCGCGCTTTGCCTGTCGGTGTGTCTGTTCTGTAACGAAGTCCGCTGCAGGGAAAGCGGCTGGAGGTGTGGCACATTGTTGCTGCAGTCAGAATGATGTCGTCGAACCAGGAGGGTTCGATGGCACTGGTTTGGAAGGGCCTGCATGCGGCGAGGTTTGGGCACGTGGGGGCAGTCAACTGAAACATCTCGAATGGTTCTGGAAGAACAGTGAATCAGGGGCAACTCTGAACAGAAGTATTCGAGATTCTTCATTTCAACGACCTCAGCCTGGGCCAGCGAGAACGTCAGCTGTCATGTTCTATTGCGGTGTGAGGATCGTCTGCAGCATCCGAGCATGAATGCGGTTTTGGCTGTGGGTGTTAGTGCGTTTCTGCGTCATTGATTTTCTGAGCCAGTATCTGCATGACCCGGTGATTATGATTCCTGGTGTCTTTGTTGCGGGCATGACGCCTGAGGCAGGTGGTGCGGTGGCCTTTCCTGCACTGAGTTTATTCTTTGAGGTCGACCGGGCCTTGGCGAGGGACTTGAGTCTGATGATACAAAGTATCGGAATGACGAGCGCCAGTGTGTATGTTCTGACGCACCCGCAGACGGGGCGACGTTCATTTCGAGTCCTGACATGGCTGGTGCCGATCTGTTGTGCCGGCTTT
>JAFMMM010000102.1 GCA_017859815.1 Planctomycetota bacterium
TGCGGCGACATCAGGATCGGCTTTCAGGCGTTCACGCGACTCTTCGAGCTCTTTTGCCTTTTCTGCCTCAAGGTCGGACAACTCGCGCGAGAAGTGGGTCCGTGGACTCATGATCACCATCTCGCCCTCTTTGATCCCGTCCTTAATCTCCATGTATTCGTCATTGGAGTCACCGGGGGTGAGTTCTCGTCGCTCAGCACCGTTTTCGGTTGCCACGTAAGCAAAGTAGTAGCCGGAGAAGGATACGACCGTCTGAACCGGAATCTGCAACACATCCTCTTCGCGGTCGTCAACGATGACTCGAATCTGAGCCGTCATACCCGGCTTCAGTTTTCTGATCTTGTCAGTGACATCTTTGATCTGGATATCAGCCTCGTATTCTTTCAGGTCCGTATTGGGCCAACTGCCGGGAAGCGGAACTGACGAAACAGAACTGAGGACGCCTCGATACGGATCTTCCGGGATGGCATCAACTTCAATCTCAACCGGCTGTCCAATCATCACGCGACTGATGCGCGATTCATGGATCCGTGCCTGAATCTTCATCTGGTCAAGGTCGGGCAGATTAATGATTGCCTGCCTCTCCCGCACGTTGGCACCTTCCTCAATAACGACCGGTTGGCTGCCGCGGGAACTCTGCTGAGAAGCGTAAACCACTTCCCCACCTTGAGGAGCGACCAGTCGGCAGGCTTTGATCTGGCGACGATAGAGCTGCAGTTTCTCCTCTTCCACACTCATTGTGAGCGAGGCGGCGTCGAAAGCAGCTCGCATCTGCGCCATCGCAGCCTCACCCTCAAGTATCGTACGTTGCGTTTCCCGCTTGGAGTCCTCGGCAGTCTGGGCCAGCATCTTTTGGTCGATGGGGCGTGTGTATTTTTCCAGTACCGTCAGCTCTCCCTTGCTGACGTTCAGGTTGATCTGAGCCTGGGTGACTTTCAGGCGTGCTGTTTCGAGGGCATTGACTGTCGCGTAACCCAGACGGGCCTGATCTCGAATTCGCTGATATTCTTCCTTGGCGATCGAAAGACTTTCCTCGATTGACTTCACGTTGCCCTGGAGTGTCTCCAGCTTTTGTTGATACTCGCCCCCCTCTGAGGTGTAAGCAACCAGACTTAGTTCAGCGATTTCTTCGTCGAGTCTCGCCTTTGCCAGCGCGCTCTCGTTGGTAGTCAGCTGAATCTCAAGGTCTTTTTCGGCTTTCTCGAGGTTAGCACGAGCCGTTGTCACCTTAATCTGTTGTTCCTTTTCCCGCTCCACAAGAGTTGAGGAGTCCAGTTCGCAGCAAACATCGCCGGAAATGTAATCGCCCTTACGGATGGCCTGACCATCTGTCACCAACAGCACGGAATACTGCCCGAGAGTGACTTCGTAGGTGGTCTCGGTACCGTCTTCTGCCTTCAACTTGACGGATTTGGAGGATTCCGAAGCAGTGTCAAGGAATTCCACGACACCATCGAACTCAGCGACAACTGGTCCCTGAACCCGGCTACCCTCCGGCACAAGCGAGATGATGGTGGTACTGCCTTCGACACTGTTGCTGAGTGTGGAGTTGCGAAGGCTGTCCACCGTGCCGTTCTCTGTGATTGTGATCCGGAATGGCCCCTTCTCTGCCATCTTCAGAATCCAGTCTGCCTGCGAGGAGTCGTCCGTGGCTCCCGTCAATGACGACAAACCGGTCCCAACGGATGGCACAAACAGCACCAGCAGACCCGCGGCAGCGACAACGGCAACCAGAACCCAAACCATTGCCACGCCGGAGCGATCGGTGATCTTCTTCGACATTTCAGGACTTTCGTAGCAGAATTAAGACCAGGATCGAGCCCACCGATTTCCACAGAAGCCACGGCGGTTTGCGTCAAACACGCATCGTCAAACATCACACAGAACCGGACCTAACCCACGGAGCGTCCGCTCGAAATTCTTCGGTGAGTCAGATCGATGAAGTTCCGGAAAGGTCTTCTCCTGCAGCATCCGCTTCTTCGGGATTGTCGGCAGGTTTGGGAGTTTCAGGAACAGCAGGTGGGGACATTAACGAGTCTTCGGGACTCGTTGAGGCAGGCTGCAGTTGAACGTAGAACCCATCAGTCCACATCCCACGCGCATCAATTTCCATGATACCCATATCGCGGAAGATGTTAAGTCGATTTGTCTCATATGCGACCCAGTTTGATGCGAGTGAGTTCTGAGCTTCCAGAACATTGCTCAACGACGAGGTCAGGTTCAAGGCGTCGTCGCGTACGGAGGCAGCAGCCTGCAGCGAGGCACTGTCATACTGGAGCGCCGCATTCCGAACATTGGATCGGTCGATCACAAACCTGTACTCCAGAACCTGCAACTGACGCCAACTCCCGCGTACAGACTGTTTTACAGCGTCTTCCGTCTCCATATATCTGCGGCGAGCCTGCTGGAATGAAATCTGTGCCCGGCGATAGGCATTTCGCTCCGAAATCTGGTCGATCGGGGTCGTGAATCGCAGGCCAGCACGATGGCCTGTCCGCGATCTCGTGTTGGCATTCAGTCCCTGATCGCCGGAGAAAACAACATCCAGCCCAGCCTCCAGTGCATTGGCCGAAATCTCAACCGCTCGCCGTGCATCCATCACCTCTGCACGGGCGTTCATGAGATCATGGCGATACTCGAGGGCCAGTGAGACGACCTCATCAATATCCGGGACTCTCATCGAACCGTCGAGAGAAAATGGCACCAGAGGCACACTTTCAACACGCAATGATGCCTGAAGCACCTCCAGACTTTGAGCCATTCGAAGCAGGTACTTATCACGCAGGTCACGGGCTGCAGCAGCAATTTCCACTAACAGCTCATCGACGGAGTAAGACTCCGCTGTACTCTGCGCACCGGTACGCGGCAATTCCTTCCATTGATCGGGCAGCTCTGAGGCTTGAATGCGGCCATCGGCATCACTGTCCAGTGCCTGCAACATCGCCTCCTTCGTCTCCGGTTGCAGCAGTTCCTGCAACATCTCGAACATCGAGCTGCCGAAACTGAATTCACGCTCTGCTAACCGAAACAGACGTTTATCACGAACCAGCCCCTCCAGTAGTGCATTGCGTTCGTCTTCGCTTCGGAAGTAACGCTGGCCCACTTCGTATACCGAGAAATCTTCAGAGGTACGTTCAAGCAGTGCATTCAGCGGCTCGAAGTCTCTTCGGACCTGATCGATCCCCACCTCCTGCAGCTGATCACGGACAAGCAACAAGGCGGTCACGTAGTCTCGCACCGTGGAAATCGACAGCGACTCGTCAAAGCCCGGCCCCTGCTGAGGCAGCAGCAACCGACCAATTTCCTTCTGGATCGTCTTGACATCAGTCTCCAGCTCAATCAGATCCCAACTGATCAGCTCAAACGGATCCAGCAAGTCGCCATTGATCTCCAGCTCAATGTTGGGAGGCAAGCCGAGACTGCTCTTGAATTGATCATGTCGATCCTCGAGCGATGTTTTGGTTGAAGCCAAACGGGACAGACTGCTGTTCAATCGCCCACGCAACTGCAGATAAGACAGGCTGGTCGTCCGTTGTCTCTTGAAGTCAACCAGCTCAGCAGCGGCGGCCAGATACTCGGAGTTATCCGACAATCCCAGCAGCATTCTCTCTTCGTCTTCTGAGAGGTCTCCCTCCCACTTCAGCCACGTTTGATCGTAGGCCAGCTTTCCCTGCAGCGATTCGGGAATCTCAAGATCCTCGAAGCCTTCCAGCGCGGCACTCACCACGCCGGGAACCCGGGCGTCTCTGACCCGCTGTGACTCCAGCTGATCTTCAAGTGCACGAATGTTGTTGCGTTCATTCAGGATTCGCTGCTTCTGAGCCAATAAATTCAAATAGCTGATGGTAATGCTGGTAAACAAACTTTGTCGAAACCGGGCTAAACTGCGAACACGATAGAGAACATCGCGCTCGGCCTGGGTCAGATTCTCCAGCACAATCTTGCGCCCCGCACGGAACAGCAACGGCTGTGTAACGCTGTACCCAATCCCCGGTGCCGACGTTTGAGTCCCCTCACCTGAGAACACCCACGTCATGGTGTTGGCAACGTCGGCAGCAATTTGAGCACCGCCCGGCAGCGTCTGACGAATTCCAAGCGGAGTTGTGAGAGCAGCACTTCCCTTCCCTCGACTGTTCGTGCCAAACGAGGCATCCATCACCGGTGGGCCACCGCCAACGAGATATCGTGCACCCAGACGAAATCGCTCTTCAGTCAGATTCAAAGCGCTCGAATACAGAAACTCCAGCTGTGTCTGATATTCAGGGTTGTGAATTAATGCGAGATCCATTGCGTCCGGAATACTGACCTCCAGCAACTGCAGATCGGCGTGAGACGACACCGGGTCGGCAGAATCGGACTCGATGCCATAGGCCGCCAACCACTGCGGATTCTCAATGGAAAACGCCACGCCCAGCTTATGCCAGCCGTTGTAGCCCTTCCGGCCGCTGACCGAGTGCATGACCTCATGCGCAGTGGGATCGTCGGGGGGCAACGGTTCCTGATCGGGATCATACGGATCGTAAAAACGACTTCGCGAATCCGGTGTCACATTGACGCGAGGGAGATCCCAGTGCGGGTCATTCAGCTTCTCCCCGATGGCCGCATAGGCATCCGTGTCAGCCTGCTGACGCCAAAATTGCCGTGAACAACCAGTAAGAACTGAAAAACAAAGCAGACTAAGACAAAGCAAGAAGCCTCTGCTCCGAGAATTCGACTGCGAGCGACCTGTCAGCATCCTGCTGTTCTCCAATGAATCTGTCCTGCAATATCACCGTACGACAACAGCGGAATCTGTCAGACTAGCTCCGTGGGAGACGGGGAGGCATATGCAGACTGATTCGGCAGGAATTGCCGTTCGCTCGTCGGTAAACAGTCCACGCATTAGCCAGGACAGTCTCCGACAGTTTCGATGTCGGCATGCGGCACTCAGAGCCTTGACGTGAAATCCGCAATCTCTGCCCAGCCGGCAAAGTTTGAATAATTGGCACAGATTCTCATGAACACACGATCAGCGATACGGCGTGTGCAAGCCAAACCATCGACGGACGATTCGCGGTCGCCTGGTATCGGCGGAATAGAGAACTAGTTCTCAAGCTCGGTGGCAGGCACCAGGAATCTGGTCTGGAAGCATTCCGCAGCGGTGACGGTCCCTTCAGAAATCTCACCAAGTTCGGTGATCTGATTCACCAGTTCTTCCCATCGCTGCAGTGTCATAGTTCCAAATGGCTGTCCCGGTTCGGGTTGGCAGAGAGGCTGCATGGCGGTTGCACCATAGGCGAGTGCAGCAGCTGACATCTCCTCATTCAGTTCCTGGATGTACCGATTGGATTCATCAGGAGATCTCAGGTAATCAACCCACCCCTTCTGACAGCATTCAACCACATTCCTTACCAGTTCTTCCTGCTCAGCAATGACGGATTCCGTCGTAATCAGAACGCTGGAGTAGGGATTGAAGCCAATTTCCGACACCATCAGCGACTGCGGATCCCCCCCCTTCTCTTTCGCGATGAACGGTTCGCTGAAGACATAGGCCTGCTGGGCAAAATTCGGCTTCAGCAGAAACTCCCCAACCAACCCGTTAAACGGAACAAATGTCAC
Source organism: Planctomycetota bacterium (assembly GCA_017859815.1). GTDB lineage: Bacteria > Planctomycetota > Planctomycetia > Planctomycetales > Planctomycetaceae > SXXK01. Next base: position 5,599 of record JAFMMM010000102.1, read on the forward strand.
GCCTTCGAGTGGGAGTTCCTGCTTCATCCATAATGCAAAGGACCTCGTTTCACTGATCGCCAGCTCAACATTCTTCAGATCTGCAAGTGCCTGAAACCCGGCTGATTCATGGACCATGATACAGCGAGGGGAATCCTGCAGAGCAGCCAGTACAGCCACGACTGGTACGCCGGCTGCACGAGCACGAACGACATTGTCTGCACTTGAGACAGCAAACTGAATGCGTTCGGCTGCCAACTCCGCAATCACGGTCTGTGGAGCCCCCGGTCCACCCGGAATAATCTCAACTGCAAGCCCCTGCCGGGCAAAATGGCCGCCGACTTCCGCAGCAAAATAACCACCGTGCTCTGTCTCCGGATACCAGTTCAGGGCAAGCCTGACTGCGGCGTCCACCTGGTTTCCGGTCGTGTTCAAGTCGCCAGCGTTCTCTTCGAATCCACAGCCAGACAACATCGCCAGTACGGCCAGAAGTTTGAAGATTTGTCGATTCATGGCTTAGCCTCTGACGGTTCGTCGAACAAGAAAGACGGTGCAGAAAACGAATACTACACAGCCACAGAGGAATCCGGTTTTCCCCGCCAGCAAAACGTCACAGAAATTCGATTTTGCCCGCTTGCCTGTCTACCGACCTGTGGTGACGGTTGCCCGGTTGCCCAATTCCGTTGAAACGCCGGTATCCACGTCACACAGCCGAAAAAACGCGACGTTGTGCAGTCAGGGGATCCGATATAACCGGCACAATCACTCCGAACGACACGAAACCCCCAATACACCAACACGACACCAACGAAATCTCAAGCACAACGTGACTTCATGGCTCATACTGACCTGACCAAAAGGATTGCTGTCTCTGCCAGTACTGGCATAACTCAGTTCTTCAGTACAGTCCGCCACATTCACAAAGTTACTGAAACACCAATGCCCTGCAGTTTTGCTCAACTGGTTCGACGCAGCGACGGTTTGATTTATTCCGGTGCGATGACTTTTGCAGGCTTGCTGGCACATCTGCAAAAGCACAAACCCGAGAGTATCATTCTGACAGACGGCGACGGACACCTGAAGACTGTACTTTCACAACACCTGCTGCTGCGTTACCTCATGGGTGCAGGAACGGAACAGAAACTTGCCGACGTCCTTTGCGACGATACGTCGCCGGCAGTTCTGACACCGTCATCTTCAAGGCATGCGATCTCTTCAGCATTTGCAGCAACTTCCTCCAGCGTTCTCCCCGTCGTTGATACAAATCACGTGGTGGTTGGAATCCTGCGACGGCCGGAATCCTCAGAAGAATGGCGGATGCGTCAGGCGGGTCTCCACCGAATTTTGGCGAAGGCGGACGCGACACAGGAAAACAACTCGGCTGCTGTACCTGACTGTGTGGTGTGCTCTCCGACTCTGCTAAGCCGGAAACCAGCGAAATTCATCCGCGGTGCAGCAGCTTTGCAGCTGCTTCGACGCTATGATCAGCAGTAAACAGACCTGCTGAATGCAGTCTAACGATCAGTTGTTCTCTTCTGACTGGCCTCGGATTCGGTCGCGACCGTCAGGTGCGATGTCGTCCGCCCGCACATGCCCGACCCGAATGGCATCTACCGGCTGCACAATGGCCCGTTGTCTCTCGACCCTCAGGGGTTCATCCTGCCATGAGACGAGTGTTGCTTATTTTTCTCGGCGTAGCGGTTTCGATCGGCAGCCTCGTCTGGGCCATGCGTGATACGTCTGTCGCTGATCTTCGAAGCAGCCTGAGTCATGCGAACTGGCTGTACTTGATACTCATTCTGGCTGTGACCGCCCTGATGTTCTGGTTCAAGGCGATTCGCTGGAGCCAGCTTTTGAATCCTGTCCAGCCGCTTTCTGCCGGACAGCTGTTTCGCCCGCTGGTCATCGGCTTCGGCGCGAATAATATCCTGCCGGCCCACCTTGGCGAGTTCGTGCGCGTGTTTGTGGTGAATCGACAGTACCGTGTTTCCGCGACAGCAGCACTCTCCACGGTTGTGCTGGAGCGAATTCTTGACATCGTCGCCATTCTGGTCCTGTTTGCTGCCGGGCTTTGGTACGCGCCTCAAATGCCTTCAGAATACAAGAACGGCGCTGTGGCCTTTTCAGTGCTGTGCGGTGGAATGGTCACCGTGGTCATTGTCTACCTGATCTGGACCAATGTATTTCTTCGTGTCACCAGGGCAGTCTTCGATTTTCTACCATTCGTCCCGGAGAACCTTACGGGAAAAGTGCTGGAGATGCTGCAGCAGGGAGCACTCGGTCTGCAGTCCCTCAAGTCCCCATCCACACTTGCGTTGCTGTTGCTGAATTCACTGCTGCAATGGCTGTTGAACGGCATTGGTGCGTGCGCAGCCCTGTGGGCTCTTGGCATCAACGTCGATCTCTCGACCGGCCTGATCCTCACAGGAATCACCGCATTCGGTGTGATGATTCCGGCTGCCCCCGGATATTTTGGCGTAATTCAGGTCTGCTTTCTTGTCGCGATGAAAGCTCAGGCCATGCAACCCAGCGACTCAGATGTGCTGGCGGCCTCATTCTTTTTGCAGGTGCCCCAGTACATCATCATCACCTCTCTGGCCCTGATTTTCATGCAGCAACTGGGCTTCGGACTGCGGCAACTTGCAACGTCTGCTCCTGACGCCCCGCAAGAAGCCGAAGGATCAGGTGCCAATCCATCGAATTCCGGCAGCAGTCGGTCAAGCTGACGCAACGATCCGCACTGTCCCCGCCAACGGTCATGCGAACAGTTCGCTGACCACCTGACCACCATCCGGTCCTGTCAGTCGGTGGTGGCGTCCCTGATGGAACCAGGTCAGATCATTTGCCGGCAGCCCCAGCAGGTGCAGGATCGTGGCGTGCAGGTCACGGAAGTGAACCTTCCCTTCGACAGCCTGAGCACCAGTTCCGCTGGTCCGTCCATGCACATATCCGGCCTTCACTCCACCGCCAGCCATCCAAAATGTGAATCCGCGGGCGTTGTGCCCGGTTTCGTCTTTGCCATCCCCGGGGACCAGCCCCGGCCGCCCGAATTCTCCTCCCCAGACAACCAGAGTCTCATCAAGCATCCCGCGTTCTTCCAGGTCGCTCAACAGAGCCGCAATGGGAGCGTCTGTTGCCTGACAATTCGCCTGCAAATCGCGGCGATGATTCTTATGCTGGTCCCAGCTGCCGTGATTGACTTCAATGAATCGAACACCTGCTTCCGCAAATCGCCGGGCCAACAGGCATTGACGACCAAAGTCTGTAGGGCGGCAGGTACCAATCTGTTCGACCGCTTCACCAACTCGATATCGTCTCAGTGTCGCCTCCGTTTCACCGCTGAGATCCAACAGGTCCGGTGCCGACATCTGCATGCGGTAACCCAGTTCCATGGAACGAATCACACCTTCCAGCTCATCACTTCCGTCGCTTTGAGTAAGATGGCGACGATTGAGTGACTGCACGAGGTTCAGCTGCTTTCGTTGCAATTGACGAGGAGTGCCGCCGGGGAGATTGGAGATCGTTGCCCGTGTCATGTCCTCGCCGTTCACACCAATCGGCGTCCCATTGTGGATCGACGGCAGAAATCCGCTGGAATACACCGAGGTCTTGGAGGTGTTCAGACTGATGAAGCCCGGCAGATTGCTGTTTTCTGTTCCAAGTCCATAGGACACCCAGGCACCGAGGCTGGGTCTTGGTCGCAGGCGTTCACCGGTGTGCAGCTGGAGAAACGACTGCGCGTGGATTCCAGTATCCGCGTGCATCCCGTTGATCACACACAACTTATCCGCCTGCTTTGCTGTCTCCGGCAATAACTCGGAAACGTGAAGACCACTCTCTCCATGCCGGCGGAAGCGAAATACGGAACCGGGATGTGGCTTCTTTCCCGTTTGCGGTTTGTAATCGAACGTATCCAGCTGAGCCGGACCGCCACTCATACACAGAAAGATCACGCGTTGCGCGCGAGCCGGGTGGAACGGCACTCGAGGATGGAGTGGATTTCCCGTGACGCCGGACTGCTCAGCCAGCAGTGAATTCAGCGCCAGTGCACCAAACCCGCAGGAGGCTGTCTGCAACATAAGTCTTCTGGAATTCAGCATCGCTTCCAATCCTCTGGCTCGTATTCACCAAACTAATCGAGGTAACGGAATTCACTGGTCATCAATAAACTCTGGCACAGAGCCCGCCACAATACATCCGTGGAATCTGATTCGACTGATTGCGGTCGCACAAACTCCATTGCTTCATTCAACTCTTCGGTCTCGGGAGGCCGCTGCAAAACCTGTTTCCAAAGAAACTCAATTCTCCTGCGCGGTTCATCCTCAGCCCTGCAGATCAGTTCGGCGAGGGCAGCCGACTGTCGCTGCATAAAGGGACTGTTCAGCAAGAACAACGCCTGCGCCGGAATCGTCGTTTCCGCCCGCTGGCCCACCGCATTCGTAAAGTCCGGTAAATCGAACGGCATCAGTTCCGGGGGCGGCGAACTTCTAAGATAGCACAGGTAGACGCTGCGATGCGGCGAGCTCTCATGCAGATTTCCAGCCAGATTGACCAGGATGTCACGATGACGAATCAGCGAACCATCCGGCGGTTCCAGGTCCAACACTCCGGCAACGGACATCACACCGTCGCGAAATGACTCTGCATCCAGTCGCCGGCGCTGCGGTAAAATGGTCGCCATTGCAATCTGAGCACGGTCGTCCGGATTCACCGCCTCAAGCCGAAAAACACGCGACAGGACAATTCGCCGAATCAGGCTTTTCAGCGACCAGCGATCTTCCACCAGTCGAACGGCCAGATAATCCAGCAGGTCCTGACTGACCGGTGCTTCGCCGTAGAGACCGAATTCATCCGGAGTGGCCACAATTCCCCGACCAAACAAATGCATCCAAACCCGATTTGCAAGCACGCGAGCCGTCAGAGGATGCTGCGGATGAGTAATCCACCGGGCCAGTTCCAGACGCCCACTCCGGGCTGGATCAATTTCCGGAACTTCCATCAACTCAGGAGAACAAAATTTGGGGAATCCCCTGGCCACAATATCGCCCTGATTCTTCGAACTGCCCTTCACGTTGATTGGACAATCCTCCGGCTTCCCGCGATCGCGGACTCCCATTGCCAAAGGTGTCCCTGCCGGCCACGGTGGCTTAGGGATTGGTTTGGGCCGTCCGGTGTTTGATTCGAGGACCAGTACCGTCTCCACGAATCCCTCCGGTGGCAGCACTGCGGGAGGCGTTTTCAGTACATGCAGATCTGTCTTCGGAGCTGTCAGACCTTCATTGGCGGCAAGTCCCCACATCGTCTCGGTACTGGTGAGAATTCCGGCCAGAGCATAGTACTCCGATGTTGGTATCGGATCTGTCTTGTGATCGTGACACCGCGCACAAGCGATACTCACCCCGAGGATTCCTCGGCCAATCGTATCAATCTGATCGGCTACGACGTCCATGGTGAAGTCGTCATTCATTGCCTTGGCCGGTTTGGCACCAAGTGCCAGGAATCCCGTCGCTATCAGCTGTCGATCCCGCTGCCGGTCATTGTCAGCCGGCAACAAGTCCCCGGCCAGTTGCTCGCTTAAGAACTGGTCCCACGGCATGTCCGAGTTGATCGACTCAATCACGTAGTCGCGGTAGCGCCACGCATGAGGAAACGTAGGGTTTCTTCCCAGACCATCATTTCCATTGGATTCGCCGTAGCGAGCGACATCCAGCCAGTGCCGGCCCCATCGTTCGCCAAATTGTGGACTGGAAAGCAGACGGTCCACCAGCGACTCCAGACCGCTCTCCGACTTTTCTCCCAGAAGTTCCTCGGCTTCTTCCAGCTGCTGTATCGTCGGCGGCAGTCCGGTGAGATTGAGATAAAGTCGGCGTGCAACAATTCGGCTGGAGGCATCGTTGGGAGTTCTTTGTTCGGCTGCTTCAAATTCCTTAAGAACCAACTGGTCAATTTCTGTATCCGCCCATTGCTGACCGATGACGTCCGGAATCGCAGGCAGCTGCGGCGGGCTCCAGGCCCAGTGTTCAGGAGGAGTTTCAGGAATGTCAGGTGTTGCGACAGGCGGATCTGTTCGAGGGTCGAAAGCGCCATCTGCAATCCACTTTTCGAAGTCAGCGATCACTGCGGGCGGCAGCGGCTCACTGGGTGGCATTTCCAGTCCCTCATATCGCAGAGCCCTGATCAGCAGACTACCAGCCGGATCCCCCGGCAGAATTGCACGTCCCGACTCGCCCCCCTGAATCAGGCCAACAGCGTGGTCCAGCAACAACCGCCCACCGAGTTCCCCGGAATCAGCCGCATGACATTCGTAACAATGGCGAATCAGCACCGGTCGAATTCTGGTCTCGAAGAACCTGCGTTTGGATTGCATTTCTTCGGGCTGACTTGCCTGAAGATCGACACTTCCGGAGCTCAGAACCAGCAGCGGGATCACCACGCAGCACCGAATCGCAGCCCGCCGAAATCCAGCGAAAACGATCTGTCTGTGGATGTTACTGAGGTACCTGTACCCAAACATTGGGACCATCCTGTTGGCTGAAAAACCCCGCAAATTCCTCGCTGCATGATAACATGGCCAATGGATCATCCTCCAGTCGGAACCGAGAAACCACAGGGGAACGGGCAAATCAGGCTTTGTCTCTCTCCAGACTTCCGTCTGGTTGCAACGCTCTGATTCAATCCGTACTCTGACAGAAGGATGCATCAATTGGATTGGTGCAGGATCTGTCCGGGCGACAGAAACCAGCGCAGGCCCCATCCGGAAGCGATTCAGGCAAAGTCATGATTCTCAGTGGCAATGAAATCCGGTCCCGTTTGGGCGGAGATATCCAAATCAGCGATTTCTCCGAAGAGCAGTTAAATCCCAACAGCTACAACCTGCGTTTGCACGACGAACTTCTGGTCTACGAAGAAATCGTGCTCGACATGCGAAAGCCCAACCGCTTCCGCCGTGTCACGATTCCCGCGGAAGGCCTCGTTCTGCAGCCGAACCAGATGTATCTCGGGCGTACGGTCGAGTACACCGAAACTCGCAATCTGGTGCCTATGCTGGAAGGCCGTTCTTCCATCGGTCGACTTGGCATGTTCGTGCACGTCACCGCCGGATTTGGCGACGTGGGATTCTGCGGCTACTGGACGCTCGAAATGATCGCCATTCAGCCGATCCGAATTTACCCGGGAGTCCAGGTTTGTCAGATCTTCTACCACACTGTGGAAGGAGAAATCACCGAATACCAGCAGGGCAAGTACCAGAGAAACTCTGATATCCAGCCCAGCCTGCTGTTTCGTGAACTCAATGATCGGGACAACAGGCAGCAAACGCTGGACTTCGACGATGAACAGGCTTCCGAGACTTCCGATTAGCGAACGGTTGCCTGAACCGGGAAAACCTCCCACAAGACCCGGAGAAGTTGTCCATGACTCGCAAATACGGCCCGCGAACAGTTGTCGCAGGCCTGCTGATTCTGATCAGCTCACAAAGCTGCCATGCTCAGGGCAACCAGGGTCCGGGTGGGGCTCCTGGCGGAATTCTCATCAATCCGAGCGGGCTGGTCAGCGCTGCTCCAACTCATGAAATCATCTCGCCAGCGTTGTTGAAACGGCTCCGCAGATCCGCAAATTCTGCAAATGAGGATGGGATTGCTGATGTACAGCAGCGAGTCATCTCGCTCCGTCAACTTGATCTGGAACTGCAGCAGACTCTGCAGTCCGGCGTGAGTCCGAATACGCAATTACGATGTCTCGGCGGACTCACTCGCATCGAAATGGTCGTGCTGGCCGGTAACCAGGATGACGTTCTCTTCGTCGGACCTGCAGAGACCGTTGTTCGACTCCCCACCGGACGCATGGTAGGTGCTCAAACGGGTCGACCGTGTCTGCTGCTTGATGATCTCCTGACAGCATTTCGCAATCCGGAAATCCTGCAGCGCGCGGGCTGTTCCATCGACCCTGATCCGCAGAGACTTCAACAGTCTCAACAGTGGATACGTGCAAACGCCACACCAGCAACAGTCCAAGTTCAAACCTCTCGACTCCGGCAGATGATTCGGATCATGGGGTATTGGGATGTTTCCGTCTTTGGCGTCCCGGCAAACAGCCGCATTGCCGTGGCTATGGTGGAAGCCGATTACCGCATGAAACGCCTTGCCATCGGTTTGGACAACCCTGGTGTCCGACGGCTCAAATCAAGCCTTGCTCTCGCTCGCCCGGGAGACAACATGATGAGACGATGGTGGTTCGCAGCCGCTGAGAACCTGTTGCAGTCCAATTCCAGCGGAGATGCGTGGGTGATCAGCGGCCCCCGACTGCGATTGCTTGCTCAGGAAGAAATCACCGGCCCCAACGGCCAGTTGATGGACGCACCGAATGTCACCGGCAGCGGGGATCGATTTGCGAGGTCGTTCAATGACTGCTTCGAAGAACTGACTGAACGAATCCCGGCATTTGCTGATCTGCAGAATACAGTAGATATCCTGCTGCTGGCTGCGATCGTCCGGTCGCTGCAGGACAGCCAGACTCTGGTGTGGCAGCCCGTTGTGCTTGAAAACTCCGCTGTTCTGCCCGCAGCAACCTATTCAGTTCCCCGGAATACTGTCCCCATGCTGACAACCCGAAGCGGTCCGGGAGGAAGCCTGATCGGATGCTTCTCCGGTGGCGTTCTTGTTGATGCCGAACAGATTGTGGCCGGTGCTTCGGATACGCTGGATGCGATGGCATCAACGGCAGAAAAGATTCGCGAGATCGCCGCTGGGAGCGATCCGGGCTGGTTCCGGGATGGGGTGCTGCAGTGATCGATCGTGCTGCAGTGATCGACCCCAGATGGAACCGCCACGATCGTATCACGATCCCATCAAAGAAGACGGCCTCGATTCAGTGACGCCTGGGGCCGGAAAACCGGGATGCCGGCCGCTGCGACATCCCCGGTCAGGTCCTGCAATCATTCACAGGATGAATGATCTGTTCCAGTAGAGGATTCAGGATGACATCTCCTGCAGAAAGTCGATGACCTGCTGGTCATGACCGTCTACAGACACTCGCTTCCACAGTTTCGCCACCTTACCGTCACCATCGATGATGAAGGTCGATCGCTGAATCCCCATCGAAACCTTGCCATACATGTTCTTCTCGCGCCAGGCACCGTACTTTTCAGCAATCTCATGTTCAGTGTCTGCCAGCAACGGAAATGTCAGTGAGTACTTTTCCGTAAACTTGACGTGCTTTTCCACACTGTCCGCACTCACACCCAGAACCACAGCCCCGAGGTCTTCAATTTCCTTGAGCCGGTCACGGAATGCACAAGCCTCACGTGTGCATCCGGGCGTATCGTCTTTCGGGTAGAAATAAAGAACCACTGCCTTTCCCTTGAAGGAAGACAGACGCACCAAAGATCCATCGGTCGCACGGACAGAAAATGCGGGAGCTTTCTTTCCAGGTTCAATCCACTCGGCCATTTCGGAGCCTTTCCTCACTGAAAACACGGCACAAAAATCTGATTGCCTCCGGCCGAAGCATGCACAGCGGCGGAGCGAATTCACGATACATGGAGGTTATAGACTCCATTGGCAATCGAAAACCAGGACAGCGGTTTCAAATTCTGACAAGAGCGTGTGTTCTTCGACTTTCTTCGCA
>JAFMMM010000472.1 GCA_017859815.1 Planctomycetota bacterium
GCTGTTGGGCCCACAGCAAGGGCTTGCAGGTCAGGATCGTGACGCAGCACAGCAACAGGCGAAAGAACGAGGGCAACATGGAATTTCCTGACGCAAAGGACCAATGTCGGCGGACGTCTGCAAATCGGCAACGTGTCGCCGGCTGCGGCAACATGCTGCCGGGGTGATCACCCGGGAGGCCAACAGGGTAACGACAGCCGATGCTGCATGCGACCGGTCAAGACCGTTCGGGTTCCGTTCCCAGAGTCATCGGTCTGGTCTTCTCAGAGTCGTCGGCCTGGTTGCTGAAACGCTGGTCACTGGCTGGCACCAACAGAAATGTCACGTAGCCGTCGGGAGAAGGACAACCTGCGGGAAAGGAGATTCGGATCGTGAAATCAGTCATCGTGGATCTGGAAACCACGGCAAGGCATTCCTGAAAATCTCCTCAATTCCGCTTTGCGTCCAGTGGGGCCGACCGCCGGGATCGGATAGGGTTCGGAGGCCGTCCATCTGTTTCGGAGAACAGATTTGCGGTGATGTTTTTCGTTGGGACATTTCCCAGGTGAGTCAGTTCATGCGCGTTCTTCGCAGGTCAGTTGTTCGGTTGTTGTTAGGGGCTGTGGTGCTGTTGTTGAGCGACGTTGCCGCGTTTGCACAGCAGTCAGACACCGTTCGGAAGTTTCAGACGTTTCAGCACGGCGGCCGGGAAAGGCAGTATGTGCTGCATGTGCCTCAGCAACGCGAGGCGGACGCGCCGCTGGTCTTCGTTCTGCATGGCTACCGTGGCGATGCGCGAGATTATGTCAGCCCGGAAATGCTGACGCTGGCCGACCGGCACGGTTTCGCTGTGTGCTATCCTCAGGGGCTTGACGACCGCCGCGGGATTCCGCACTGGAACGCTCGCTTGAAGATCAGCAGTACGGATGACATTGGCTTCCTGTCAGCCCTGGCCGGGCATTTGCAGAAAGCGCATTCTTTAAGTCCGCAGAAGACGTTCACCAGTGGCATCAGCAATGGTGGTTTTATGAGTTACACATTGGTTGCGGAATGCCCGGATGTGTTCAAAGCGGCTGCCTCTGTGATTGGAACAATGAGCGGGGAAGCCTGGGAACGTCGTGAATCCATTCAGCCGGTGTCCATCCTGCAAATCACGGCCATGGACGATCGCGTTGTGCCGTACGACGGCAGTATGTCGGCTGCTGGCGGCTGGGGCGGTGCACCCCACCAGGATGAGATTTTGGATTTCTGGAGAAAGCGAAATCAGACCACCACAGAGAAGACGACGGACGTCACCGAAAGCACAACGGCACGCTTCTCTGAAAACGGTGTCAATGGAACGAAAGTCTGGCTGTATCAGGTGGACGGGCTGGGCCATCGCGTACCGGGCAGGGACAAACTGGGCAGCAGCACCGCCGAGGTGATCTGGAAATTCTTCAGTTCTGTGATGCACCCTGCAGCCGGGCCAGCGGCACCCTCAACCGCTGAACAGTGAAACGGACCGCGGCGAACCGGGACGGCGATCCCCAAAAGGTGGCCCACTGTCTAATCTGCCGTTTGGTTTTTGTCCGGCGGCCCCAGCACAATTTCCGTCAGTGGCCCGGAACGTTGCAGCCCGGTGGTCGTGATCACCGACTGAATGCTGTTGTTGAAGCTGGCGTCTGTCGTGGTCAGTGCATTGCGAACGACAGCCCCCAGTCGCAGTGCCGTTGTCAATTGGTTGGATGCCAGACCAGTCCCACTGATGATTGCGGAAATCTCTTTGATCTGCGGGTCATTTTCAATGTCCGCGATCTGTCCCGGCTGCAGGTCGGCCACCGATGATCCGCTGGTGATATTCAACATCAGCAACCACGTGTCGTTCGAGTCCTTATGAAACAACTGTTTGGTCACCGTCGCCAGACCGGCCGCGGCGTTCACGTCAAATCCCGACAGAACAACCGTGCGATGAAGACCGGCATCAGCCAGCCTTGCTGCAGCGGGCGGGAGTGTGTTGCTGACTGCAGCCTGGGCCGGCGGTGCCTGTCCCTCATTCAGCAGTTCATTCAGCAGGTTGCGAAGATTGCCGCCCAGGAGTGTGCTGACCAGCAGTGTCAGATCCGGTTTGGAATCTTCGGGAATGAAGGTTTCGCCGGTTTGAATCAGTCGCAATGCCGAATTCAGGCGCACGTCAACCGCGGCCAGAATTCGGTCTCGATCCCGTTCCGGGCTGGACTGCTGTCCGGGAAGTGAAGTGAGCCGCTGCTGATCGGGAATTGCCTGCAGTTGTGCCAGAACGGCTTCTTCGTCCAGCACCTCCACATCCGGAATCTGATTCAGCATGGCAAGTCGGCTGAGTTGTCGGCGACGGTCCGGCTGCAGGTCAATTCTGCGCAGTTGCCCGCGCGGGACTTCGATAAGCAGGAAGTCCGGATCCGTGTTGTCGTCTGCAGACAGGCGAGCCTGGATCTCTCGCAAAAGACCAACTCGCTGCAGGTGCGCTGCGTCGCCCTGCTGTGGCAGCTTGTCAATCATTTCCAGCAGCAGTTCAGCCGTGACCGATCGCGGTGATTGCTGGCTGTCGGGAAGACTGGGGACAATTCTTGTGGCGAAAAGATCCGGGTGCTGCTGCTTCAGCCATGCGGTGCGGAACACCATCTTCGCGGGTTTTTCGCTGACCGCAAAGCCCCACAGTTTTGCGCCGTCGGACAGAATGATCCGGTCAACAATGCGGTCGCGAAAAGACGGTTCTGCGCGACGATCACGTTGAGCGGAAGCTGACGCTGCCGTCACGGACACCACCAGCAGTCCCAGCCAGAGCTTGATGGTGCGCCCGGTGTGTGGTGACGGGGCCGGTGGACATCGGGTTGCTGCTTGACGAGTCATTGCGCCGTCCATCTTCGTTCTGATTCGGTTGGGATTCGCTGTGAGATCATCTGACGGATCATCAACGTTGCTGTACAACGTTGCTGTACAAAGTTGCTGTACAACGGTGGTGTTCAACGATGCGCGGCGGGCCAGCGTGCAAGTCAGAAACCGCGTGGCATTCAGGATCGTCTCCGACGGAACGTTGGTTCGTCCATTCCGCAGGGACACACGTCCGGGGCCCCGCACAGCATACCTTGGAGATCCCTTGTCGAGCAATGATCGTGGGAAAATCCGGTCAGTGAATCACTCCCGCACAGCAGCGTGCGCGAACGCACCGATTCCCACAATGCATCACTTGCATTTGATCCGAGATCACAGGACCTCTCGTCGATTCCCGCGATTTGCACAGCACCCGGGCAGTCACATTGATCACGTGGCTGAGCAGTAATTCCGACCAACAGCGAGCCGGTTGTCAGCGATCGATGGGCCCGGATTTCTCCAGATTGGATGCCCCACGTTCATTCCTGATACGGAACGCGAGTTCCCGGCATCGGATCCCAGAAGAAGCTGCGAAATGCACCGGGGGAAACAGCAATGAGTTCGTCGCCGTCCGTGTGATGTTGCACCGTGGCAAAGTCTCCCAAACGGCTGGCTCGCATTGTGCGAAGGCATTCCCCTGACTGGGCGTCCCAGAGCCTGAGCGTGTCGTCAGCCGACGCGCTGAGGACGTGTCGGTCGTCGCTGGAGAACGCACAACTGGTGACCCAATTTGTATGTCCCGTGAATGTGCGTCGGCATTCCCCTGACTGGGCGTCCCAGAGCCTGAGCGTGTCGTCAGCCGACGCGCT
>JAFMMM010000103.1 GCA_017859815.1 Planctomycetota bacterium
TATCCCAGCGTGATACACACCACGTGTGTCGCCAGCCAGAATGTCGTATCAAGAACAGCCTGCAGAGTCCCCAGCGTGTCACCTTCATCCAGCGACAGGTAGTGAGCAATCACGAGAGCCCCAGAGCCAACCGAGGCCCCAACGAGGCTGCCAACACCGTTTTTCATGAAAATCTCCACGACGAATGCAGCGATCACGACCGCCCAGCCAATGAAGATCGCCGAGGAGTAGAGATTGGTCACAGGTGGCCGACCGGAAATCTGCATTCGCAGCACCAATGCGGCGGTATGCACAACGAAGGCAAGGACCAGCATCCACAGTCCTGTCCGCTGAGTGGCTCCACCAAGAGGAAACATCCAGCCCAGAAACACAACCACCACGATCGGCAGATAGATGTAGATCGCCTTCTGGAACGGCTCGACAAAGTTGAACCATGCCTCCAGTCGCACGTTGTCCGCATCGACGAAAGGCAGTTCTGATTCCTTGATCCAGCCCTGATACGCAGCCACCTTTTCATTGAACAACGCGACATCCGAGGCCCGCCACGCGTCAAAAATCTCACTCACGAATCCCACGCTGCTCATAAACGTCTCTGAGGCATCGCCACCATTCATCAGCGGCCCGACCTGCTGTTGCAGATCGTCCCACAACAGTTTGCAAATCTCCTGATTCACCGCGGCATAGAGCGCATCCGGGTCGGAGACACCCACCGCCTGCAGACGCCCCCGAATGGCATTCATTCGCGGGTCATCCGGAGAGTTCTCCATCAACTCCGAAATCACTTCCATCATGTCCTGTGCCACTCGATCGGCAGCAAGCTCTGCAGCCTGTGCGGCGGTGACAGTATCAGCCAGTTGCTGCGGAGTGACCTCAGGATCGGAATCAGCAATCAGCTGCAGGATATTTCGCAGGTAAGGATCCTGAACTCGATTCAATGCGGACAGGGCACGCGACTGCACCGTATCAGACTCGCCTTCCGGAAGTTCCTCCTGCATTGGTGTCGACTCCAGAATCGCCATCGTCCCGGGTATCGACGAGCGGACCAGTTCCAGCGGCCGCCGTGTCTGTACATATTCGGTGAACTGTTCCAGCGACGAAATGTCACGGCCCTGAAGTTCGCGGTTCAATGCCTGCAGCGAACTGGAAACGATGTAAGTCTCCCACGACTTTAACTCGTCAGCCGTTCCTGTCGGCACAGCCATGACGGCACGACTCTCTCCCATCCTCGACAGGATTCGCCAGGTGGTGATCGCACTTTCAATTGGGTTGTCTGAATCCTGTCTCAGGAACATTTGAGACACCTGGTTAATCCGGCCGAAGGTGTCAAACAGGGCACCAACGCGACGCTCCAGCACCGTCAGATCGTACTCTTCCTTTCGTCGTCGCTTTTCATTCCCTTCCTGCCAGATGTCCTCCAGCTCAGACATATTGCGGCGGACTTCATCCATCGAATAAGCCAGCCCAGGCCGTTGCTCAAGATCAAGCAGGGACAACAGACGATCATCTTCAATTCGAATCACACGGTGACGACCAGCAATCTCCGGACGGGCAGCGAGATCAAGAAACCACTTGATCGCTGGCGATTTTCGTTCCATCAGAGGACGCAGAACTTTCTCCACTTCCCCGGGCTCCACGTCAGCGAGCCTGCCAATTTCTGCATACCACTCCGGACAGGAACCCTGAAATTCCTTCAACGCTGCATCCAGACCACCGTCCGGCCAGGACCTTGCTGCCGCGGCGATAATCTCTGTCCGCACAGACTCTTCCTCAAGCTGCCACGGTTCGAGTTCCGCCATGAAGGTGGACTTGTGAGATGCCATCAGCAACATCGTGCGGGCAACAGAGTCGATCGGCTGAGCCCGACCGTTCCAGGCCACTGGAAGCTGTGCAGCCTGATACAGGTTGAACGTGTTTTCAGTCGGCTTTGGTGGAGACGTCGACCGACCCACCCACAGCACGAATACTGCAGTCACCGTCAATGGCAACCAAAACCTCAATGCAGACTTCGGTTCCGGGTTCGCAGCGGCAGCAGGCACGGGATCACGCTTCGCAGGAGCAAATCCGGCAGGCAGGTTTCCTGACAATTCCGAATCCTGTGCCGGAGCGGCACTCCTACGCTCAGAACGATCCAGAAAACGCATCAGCGTCTGACCAAACTGAGCGAACATCCCAAACGCCACGACCATACAGGCAATGTAGGGCAGCATCCAGCCGGAGTTCCGTACCACCGAAATCGTGGATGCCTCGCGACCGTCGGGCAATGTCAGATAATTCGACTGATAGAACGTCTCGCCCTGATACCGCAGCGGGTTATTCATCCAGATCGTGAACGACTCGGTCTTGCCGTCCTGAGTGATTTCAATCTCCGAACGGAAGTCTCGGGGTGTTGAGCTGCCGATGTAGGTCGTTCGACTGACATCCAGCAAATGCACTTCGTAGGGCTTATAGTCCCGCTGAAATCGCAGGTAAAAGTAGTAGTCCGTGCCGTCAACAGTGGCCTTTTCTGCCAGCTGGGAGCTCAACTCGCTGACGCTTTGTGACACCAGCATCGTTTGCAGTGTTTTCTGACTGTCTCGATCCACCAGATCAACGAGCACGGTGCTCTGATCCATGGTGTCGTCCATTCCGGTTACCGGATCACGTTCTTCCGGAGCCGCAAATGAACCCAGCCCGTCCTTCAATCCACTGTCGTCCGGCGTTAACCCGCGCAGCTCGCTGTTGCGGTAAAAACGACGCACAACAATATCGAACGGCAGTTCGGGCGTTGCAATGAGCTGACGATCCGTCATCCCGCTGGCAGGCTTCTGCTCGTCCGAATCTTCGGGAGCGGCCGCTACCAGCATCGCCTCCGGAATTGCAACAACATTGTCCTTACCATCGTTGCGGCGGCTGATCACAGCCAGCTCACGGACGCGAATGTCACGGGCGTAATTCACAGTCTCACCCTCGGTCAGGGAAAGACTGTATTCCCGAGCAATCAGCCCCACCTGCAATTCACTGATCATCAGCATCGCCACACCAAAGTGAAGCAGAGCAATGCCACCACGTTTTCCAAATAACAGGTTGGAACCCAGTAACAGCAACAGTGAACAGGCGGAGCCCTTCAGAAGTTGCCAGAGAATTCGCATGGCCGACAGGTTGAGCCGTGCTTGCTCACCCCCAACCACGTAGTAGATGAATACACCGACAATCGTTGCCCCCAAAACCAGCAATAACCCGCGTACAGATCTCGCCGACGATTTATTCAGCAGTCCGGTGACAATGGTCGCTGCGCCGGACAATCCCAGCAGCCCCAGCATCAGATACCAGATCGCCTCTGCAGACAGAATCGTATTCCCGGACTCCACGCCAGTCTGCTGGTTCCCGGTAATCACCACCACCGCCATCATGATTAGCCCCAGTGCCGTGAGGGCAAAACCTGCCAGCCGTTTCTTACCGGTAGCCTGAATGCGGAATTTTAAAACGTGTGCAGATGTCAGGTTGGCGAGCATGATCCAGCCAATGGTCCAGCCACCCGGGAAAGGCAAATAACGGAACGAACCAAGCCGTTCGCCCAACTCCTCGCCGTAACGGCCGAACATGGACGGCGGAAACAAGTCGACAACATCAACCTTCGCTACGTAGCAACGGAAGTAGTCGGCCATGACCAGCCACACGTCGCGGCGCGCCTGGGCCAGACTTCCGATAAATACAATCACCATGGCCAGGAGAAACAACACGACTGTGAGCTTCAGTGAGGCCAGCACTGTCAACGCACGCACTGCGGCTGACCGCACTGTGGCTTCACTGCGAACTGCGGTGGGTTCCGGCAAGGCTGCTGATATCGACATGAGATCATTTCTCCGAAGAGGCTCAGTGAGCACTCACGATTACGATTTTCACCACCACTTTGGGTTCTCTACAGGTTTCCAGTGGCCAGGACTGACCGCAACGGACGCCCTGCAACCAGTTTGTTGCAGACGAGGCGGAACACAGAACGGTTGTCACAGCATTCCAAAATCAACCTACGTTGACCACGACTGACAGAAGCTTCGCAGTGAATTTTTGGCCGCTGCGGCCTGAGCAGCGGTTCCACGAAGCTTCACCACCCAGATCTTGTCCCGGTGTGCCAGCAGCATCCCTAGAATTGTTTCCCCGGGGCCGGCAAGTTCAACCCATTGCCCGGTCAGCCCGCCCATTTCCAGTGGCTCCACGGAATTCATCAGCGTTGCCGGGTTGGAGGCCTCAATCCCGATCTGCCCGGCCCAGCGAGTGACCTGCGGAGCAATTCCAGCGGTCGACGGCAGCGAGGTGATGGTGATCCGGGTCTCGCTGTTGGCCCCTGTTGTCCATGCAAACTTGCTGAACTGGTCGTTTCGTGCCTTGACCCACTGCGATGGAACACTCCAGCGAAACGGTACCGAATCAAAGCGGTCGCGAATAAGATCAGAAGTCAACATCCGCTCGTACTCGGCTGGCGCCACATATTGCCGAACTTCAGCAGCAGGCTCGCAACCGGCCAGCCCAATCAGAAACAGTGTGATCCAGCGAAAAGCAGACATGCTGATGTTGGACTCCGAGTTGGAAAAAGGTGGGGGGAATCGTGGTGGCCGGGTCACGGCCCGATTCGACTCTACGTTATATCACTCGGACTGTGGTAAGCCGGGGAACAACCTTCGAATCGGAGTGCTTTTCACAATCAATAACGTTGCGAGGGCGGAACATTTCTTCCCTCTCGGATATCCCCATTCCGACGATTCTGAATGTTCCGGTTGTGCAGTCTTTCACAACTAAGAGATTTCGTTCAGATCGGTCGACTCAACGAAATCCCCGGGTTCGTCAGAAGATAGTGATTCCAGCGAAACCACTCGACACAGGCCTGCAGAGTGGACCTCTGACGCCCCATCAATTATGACCCACGTTTTCGAGTCGGGAATTACAGAATCCGGGCTCTGACATTGTCCACGATTTCGGGAGTCGTCGAATGAAGTTGCTGATTGCGTCTTTGGTCGTATTTGCGGGTACACTCCCGGTCGTCGCTCAGGAAGCCGCGAGCACAAAAAGCGTCCCGGATAAGTACCGAGTGAAATTCGAAGCCTCCTGCGGGGACTTCGTGATTGAAGTGGACCGCAGCCTCGCGCCCAATGGTGCTGACCGCTTCCACGAACTTGTCAGTGCCGGGTTTTATGACGAATGCCGCTTCTTTCGAGTTGTGCCACAATTCGTCGTCCAGTGGGGTATGAATGGCGACCCCAAAGTCTATTCCCAGTGGAAGGACAAGGAAATCCGTGACGACAAGGTCAAAGGCAGCAATTCACGCGGCACCATCAGTTTCGCGTCGCGCGGCCCCAACACGCGAACCTGCCAGTTGTTCATTAATCTGGTTGATAACGAACGACTTGACAAACTGGGTTTTGCCCCTTTCGGCCGCGTCGTTGAAGGCATGCAGGTCGTTGACAAAATTACCGCTCAATACGGTCAGCGACCAGAACAAATGCAGATTGAATCGCAGGGTAATGAATACCTGAAGGCTAACTTTCCAAAGCTGGACTACATCAGGAAGGCGACGATCGTTCCCGTCAAGTAAGGCGAACGAACACTTCCAGGAATTGAACTGCAGAGCGATTTGCACGGCAGTTTTCTGTAATCAGCGGTATGAATCCCGGAGAAAAATCATGTTCATTCATCGCTTGTGTTTGATCCTGCTGGTCCTGCCGGCGATGGTCATTGAAACCTGCAGTGCTGATGAATCCCCGTCAGTACAGCAGCAGGAATCTCAGCAGCGGTACACGCGCCGTCACATCCATGATCCGGACGGGATCGGAAAGTTCTACATGGGTCGCGAAATTGCTCATGTGATGGGATTTGCCGGGGCTAACTGGCTGGAACGCTCTTCCCGGGAACGCGAAGAACGACTGACTCTGCTGGTCCGGTCACTGCGGATCAAACCGGGCGATGTCGTCGCGGACATTGGTGCCGGCAGCGGAGTGATTTCCATGCTGATGGCAGAAAGCGTACTCCCTGGCGGTAAAGTGATGGCTGTGGACGTGCAGCAGGAAATGCTGGATCGTCTGCAGGCCCGTTGTCAAAAAGCTGACATCGAAAACATCGTTCCGGTGCTGGGCACTCAAAACAAGTCCGGGCTGGAGCCGAATTCCGTTGACCTGGCCATCATGGTCGACGTCTACCACGAATTCGAATTCCCCTACGAGATGATGCAGGATCTGGCTCGGTCACTGAAGCCCGGTGGCCGAATCGTCTTTGTGGAATACCGCAAAGAAGACCCAACCGTTCCGATTAAGGAAGTCCACAAGATGTCCCAGGAGCAGGTCCGGAAAGAAGCGGAGCAGTCTGAGTTCGGCCTGCAGTGGCTGGAGACCGTTCACTTCCTGCCACGGCAACACGTGATCATTTTCCGGAAGCAGACCGGGGAGTAAGCCACGCAGCAGTCACTTTTGCTGCAGGTCTCTGCTGCTGAAGATGTGCTGCCGGAATGCCGGGTGGCGGCGGGGCAGTTTGCACCGCTGCAATCCCGCACGATCCGCAGATCTCTCAGTGAGTCATTCTGCGGAGGCTGCCGCCCTGGGCTTGAGACGATCAAGAATTCCGTTCACGAATCCGCCCGAATGCTCCGTGCCGAATTCGCGAGCGATCTCAATGGCCTCGTTGATCACCACCGCCGGAGGCGTTCCGAGGTACAACATTTCGTAAAGCCCCATTCGCAGCACACCTCGATCAGTGGGTGCCATTCGGGACAGTCTCCAGTTACTGGCTGTGGCTGAAATGCTCTGATCCAGCGTCTGCAATTCTTTCAGAACGCCATCAAGCAGATTCATGGCAAATGTGCGAACCGGGCCTTCCGGGAATTCGTGCTGCAACTGCAACTGCACGCGATCTCGATCCGAATCGGGATTCTGATCGAACAGATACAACATCTGCAGGACAAAGCGACGGGCTTCTGAGCGACCTGCCATACTTCACTATTCCAGTTGAATTCCATTGCGTTCGCGGTACTTCAGCCAACGCGTCCTCGAGGGTCGGTTCCGGCTTCTGCCGGTGACGGATTATCGGCTGAGCCTCCCGTCTTCACAAGGCGGCGTATCGGGATTCGCAGGAACCACAATTGCAGCAGACGGAATTGGCTGAACCGGAGAGACCTAATTCTGCGGAAGCTGTACAGGCTTTGTGAAATTATTGGTCACCATCCAGTCATGCAGCCGGTCCGGCCAGGAACGCAGCACTGCATCAGCCTGAGCCAGGCCAACCCCGTGACGCCCCCTCTGATAGATGTGCAACTCTGAATTCTGATTCCCATGACTTCGCAGTGCCGAGAAAAATCTTAACGCGTTTTCGACCGGAACAACCTGATCCTCCAGCGTATGGAACAGGAAAACGGGCGGTGTGCGTTCATCCACCTGTTTCTCTGTCGACAACAACTGGATCAGTTCCGGGTCTTCAAACCGATCCGCTCCAAGCAGATTCCGACGCGAACCCTGATGTGTAAACGGCAATTCCATAGTGATCACCGGATAGCACAGGACGGCAAAATCCGGGCGTGACGAAATCCGCTCAACAGGGTCCTCCGACGCCGCATTCCCCTCGTCAAACAAAGTCGTTGCTGTTGATGCCAGGTGGCCTCCGGCGGAGAAGCCCCAGATTCCAAGTCGCTTTGGATCCACACCGTAATCAGCGGCTTCAGCTCTGGCAGTCCTGAGGGCACGCAGCACATCGCTCTTCTGGACGGGGTGGTGATACCCTGCGGATCCAAGGCGATATCGCAAGATCCAGGCGCTGATTCCTCGTTCGTTAAGCCAGGCGGCAATCTGATGGCCCTCGTGATCCATGGCCAACCCGCCATAACCACCACCAGGGCAAACGACTACGCCGCAACCGGTGCGAATGCTTTCGTCGGCGGGAAATGAGAGTAACGCAGGAATGTCCCGGTCTGTTTCCCCGGTTGCGTTGGGCGTCCCCTGTGGCCACAGCGGCTTCCAGTCACTGTCTGCAGCACCACAAACAGCGGATACGAGAAAACATGAAATCAGTACAGACCGACAGAAGACTCGCAGCATTGTCAACACTCCGAACACAGCGGGGAGTTCCAAGAAAATCGTGCAGGCTCGCGCCGCCCGAGTCAGTGCCCGGAGCCCCTGTCTCAGGGCAGAAACCCTCGTTCTCGCAATTCCTGAATATTCCCCGGGGCACTGGAGAGAATTCTTTCCGTGGCATAGCGGAAGATGGCAAAACCGCTGAATGCAGCAGGGGCGGAAAGAATCGCCACCTGCTCTTCTTCTTCATCGTCCAGCTGCCGATTCAGCTTGTCGACAGCCTCATCAACGGTATCGGTCACAATTCGCTCGGGCCCCGAATCGTTCACCAGCCGCAGATTGGAAAACGCAGCCGAACGCGCCATCAGGAAATCGATGAGTCCGAGATCATCCGCTTCTTCGAAGAAGTTTCTGAACTCCGGATGCACTGTATCCGGAGTGATGATCCTTGCCCTCGAGATCGTCACCATTCCGCGTCGGATCCGTACCTGCTGGTCATCCCCGTGACTGGTCACCAGGAAATAGGGCAGATCGGAATCTCCGAAGGTGAACAGGCCGGTCTCTACCGAACGCTCAATTCGAACTTCGGACCAGATCGCGCGCAGTCGCTGAAACTGTTCAAAATCATCGAACATGAATACCAGATTCCGGAGGTACGCCCTGGTACCAGAGGGGGCTGTTTTTGACAGCGGTCGGAACAGCAGTTGAAGATAAGAATTGAGGTGACACCGAACAGCGACAACACACCAGCCCGTGGCGTCTCACAAATACTCACTCGCCGTGTGACGGGGGATTCGCCAGCTTTTCTGCACGCTCGTCATCGGTCAGAGCAACCCACTTTTCGTTGCATGGGGGACAACAGAATGCGACTTTCTTTCCATTCCACTCGACCAGCGTGTCTTCATTCAACGACGTCAGATCAATCTCATTGCCCATGATCGGACAAACCGTGTTGGCAACTTCGACTGCTGGTGCTGCTGGCTCAGCGGCATCAGTCACGACAGTATCACTGGCAGTTTCACCGCACCCAACGAAAACCGCGAGGCAGCAAACAGGAATGAGGGCCATCAGGAAAGACTTCATATTATTGTCCTTAGTTGAGTCTGGAATTCGATTCGACGTTGGAATTTCGCGCCCTTCACGGCAACGTCCGGGAACGTCACCGAGTCTTAGCAAGTTTCTGCTTTCAAATAACACTGTATTATACCAGATGGTCAAGAAACAGGGGAATCGTCACGAAACGGAATGCGAATGATCGTACTGAACAGGGACATGTCGTATTCTTCATGACACGCTGACTGTACGAATCGGCCCGGACACTACCTGCGGATTCGGTTGCGTGCCGCAACGAATCCGGAAAGCCTGAAACTCATGATGGAACTTCTGACCACCCAGGCACTCGCCGCGCTGTTCACGCTGACGGCGCTGGAACTGGTGCTTGGAATCGACAACATCATTTTTATCGCAATTTTGTGTGGTCGGCTGCCCCCAACTGAGCGTGATCGTGCCCGTGTGACAGGACTGTTGCTGGCTGTGATCTCACGCATGCTGCTGGTTCTGGCGATTGGCTGGGTCATGGGTCTGGATGCCGAACTTGTAGCACTGGCTGGTTATCGATTTTCCGGCAAAGACCTGATATTGCTTTTCGGTGGGCTGTTTCTGATCTTTAAGGCAACCCGCGAAATCCATCACCGGCTGCAGGAATCAGCGGACTCCGAGGCGGCGGCGGGGCCCACGCTCAGCATGCAAAAAGTGCTGTTCCAAATTCTGATGATCGACGTGGTGTTCTCACTGGATTCCGTCATCACTGCCGTAGGAATGACCGAAGATCTGCCTTCACCAATTCCAGTGATGATTACGGCAATTCTGCTTTCTGTTGCTGGTATGCTGGTGTTCTCGCGCGCGATCGTGGATTTTGTCGAGCGGAACCCGAGTGTGAGAATCCTCGCACTGTCTTTCCTGATGTTGATCGGGGTGCTGCTCGTTGCGGATGGCTTTGACCACCACATCCCCAAGGGCTATGTCTACTTCGCAATGTTCTATTCGTTTGTCGTTGAACTGCTGCAGCTGCGAGCATCGGGCCGAGGCTCACAACAGGAAATACTGACTGTCCCGGACCAACGAGTCGAGTCCTCTCAACGGCTGGAAGAAACACCATGAATCAGGAAGCTGAAGTTCTGCTGCAGGAATACTGCGGTCACGGCATACGGTTCCTCTATCCCGGGTTCTGGGAGCTTTCCGAGGAGGCGGATGGTGAGGACATTGTCATCACGGCCGCAGCGGATCAATCCTGCTTCTGGCTGCTTCGAATCTTTCCGGCCTGCCCTCCGGCTGAACACATCATCGAATCCTGCCTGCAGGCTTACGACGACGAGTATGACGATGCCGAAGCAGAAACAGTTCAGCTCTCAATCTCCGGGATGACCTCGCAGTCACGCCGGATTCGTTTTTCATGTTTTGAACTGCTGAACACTGCCGCGGTCAGCAGCGTGCGTGTTTCAGAAGCATCGCTGCTCAGTTTGTGGCAGTGCACAGATCACGAACTCGAGAATCTCGAAAACATCTTTGAACAGATGACACGATCCATCACAATCCTGTCGTTGCTGGACGACTAGATTCCGGCGGTACCTCGCGTGCGCGGTCTGCCTCACTGATACCGATCACACCTATGAACTCACCAACCTCTCTGCCCACCTCGTCCGAATTCACCGAATTGTCCCGTCACGCGCGATACGTGCCGGTTTATCGACAGCTCACGGCGGACAGCCTGACACCCGTGACAGCCTTTCAAAGAATCGCCACCGATGAGTCGGCCTTTCTGTTCGAAAGCGTGGTCGGCGGCGAGAAAATCGGCCGTTACAGCTTCGTCGGCAGCGGGCCCTTCCTGACAGTCAGCGCGCTCGGTCGACGCACGACAATCACCTCCCGGGACGGTACCGAAGAAGTCATTGAGGATGCCGATCCGCTGCAACTGCTCGATTCCCGTATCGCTGAATGCAGTGCCGTGCCGCTGAATTCCCTGCCGCGATTTCTGGGTGGAGCGGTCGGCTATGCCGCCTACGATGTCATCCGTTACACCGAACATTTGCCGAATGCTCCCGAAGATGACCGGCAACTGCCGGATCTGTGCTTCTCATTCTACGACGCCATGGTGGTCTTCGATCATATTCGCAAGCTGATCTATGTTGTCGCTCTCGCAGATACCAGTGGCGAAGACCTCGAAGAAAGCCGCGCCCGTGCGGAGGAACGGCTGGATGTTGTCTGTCGACAGCTGTCATTTACGCGGAATGATGCGCAACTCACGGATGTGGACCTGACCGTCGAACCGTCCACGCAGGTTGCTTCCAACTTCACAGAACAGGAATTCAGCACAGCCGTCGAAAAATGTCGCGAATACATCAAAGCGGGGGACATCTTTCAGGTGGTGATCAGCCAGCGTTTTGAAAAAGAAACCACCGCTTCAGCTCTCGATGTCTACCGTGCCCTGAGAATGGTAAACCCCAGCCCGTTTATGTTCCTGCTGCGAACTCCGCATACGGAACTGGTGGGCAGCTCACCTGAAATCATGGTGCGCGTTGAAGATCGCAGAACAACCATCCGACCGCTTGCCGGAACTCGCCCACGCGGCAAAACTGAACGGGAAGACCGGGAACTGGAACAGGAACTTCTCGCTGATCCAAAGGAACGCGCTGAACACGTGATGCTGATTGACCTCGCCAGAAATGACGTGGGACGCGTTGCAGACTACGGTTCGGTCGTACTCTCCGATGTGATGGTTGTGGAACGCTACAGCCATGTAATGCACATCACCTCAAACGTCTGCGGTGACCTGAAACAGGAACTGGGAGCCATCGAGGCACTGCGGGCCGGGCTGCCTGCCGGTACAGTGTCGGGCGCTCCCAAAGTTCGAGCCATGGAAATCATTGATGAAATCGAACCGCATAAACGTGGCCCATACGGGGGAGCGGTCGGCTACCTCGATTTCACCGGTGACATGGATACCTGCATCGCACTCCGCACACTGGTGTTCCACGAAGGCAAAGTGTTCATTCAGGCAGGCGCGGGGATCGTGGCTGACAGCGTCGCGGAACTGGAATATCGCGAAACAATCAACAAGGCACGCGCGATGATGAAGGCCATCCACATCGCGGAAACTCAACTGCTCAACAAGTAATAACAGCCGGCAACGATCTGCACGGACACAGATCATCGCCGGCTGCTTCCCCCCTCAAAAGCACTCGTGTTTCAGATCTCTCTCACCTGAAACTCAGCGACCGTATGTAATGGTCACCACGTCATTGGAACTCTGAATGTTCACGCTGAAGTGCTCATAATCCAGACGGATCCGACTGCGTCCGGAAGAGATATCCAGCCGACGCAGTTCGCACTGTGGCAACATCACCTCCACAAAAACGATGCGCTCCGGATCGTTCACATGGCAGTAGTGCGGATCCTGAACCGCCATCACGACCGGGATTGCGTCCGGGGCGATTCGATGAGGATTGCGAATCCGAACACAATGACTCAACCGCACCGGATGTGTCACGATGTCGCCAACATGGTAGTGTCGCTCAATTCGTGAACTGGGACGGCGAGACGAATGAAACAAAGAATGACTACTCTGCGGACCCACAGAAATTCGAATGCCGCTGTCCCGACGACTGTAGCTCGGTGCAATCAAGTACGGTGACGACGCAGTCCGATACGCCAAGCGATGGTGCTGATCATGATGGTCACGTTGAGCCGCTGCATTGCTGATCGCGTGCAGGGCATTCAGAAAATCCACGAGATCGTTCGCAGATACTGATGGCAGATTGCCCATGAATAACGAAAGAACGACGACGGTTGCGGTGAGCTGCTTTCTCATGATCAGACTCCTGACTTCTTAAAAACGTTCGCCTCCTCGGCTTCACACAGCTCTCGAAGAAAGCAGTCACCGTGCCAACACTGAAATATTTCCGTAAACCACTGTCCTGAAACGCTTTAAAGAAAACACAACCCCACCACAATGAATTCACATTGACGTCACATGCCCGCAATCGTGACATCACTGTGATATCTCCAGCTGGCATTGCAACCATTGCCTGCGGATCTGTTTGCCCCGCTCCGAGCCGTTGTTCGTTTTCCCGGGCCCCCCGGTGCTGGATTCCGGGAAGGCGAAAAAGCCATCGCTGTCACATTTGCCGCCTCGAAGCATGATGCTATCCTCCTCACCAGAAATACTTCGGACACAAGGACCAGCGGCTTGGGCAGGACCTGTGGCCGCTTTAGCTGGCGAATCTGAACATGATCTTCCTGCTGGATAACTACGATTCATTCACCTTCAATTTGGTGCAACGGATTGGTGAAATCGACAGCTCTGCCGAGATTCGAGTAGAGCGGAATGATCAGGTGACCCTGCAACAGATCGAAGAACTGCATCCTTCCCACATCATCATCTCCCCAGGCCCCTGCAGCCCGGCCGAGGCCGGGCTTTCCTGCGACGTAATCAGAGAATTCGGTAGCCGCATTCCAACGCTGGGAGTCTGCCTTGGACATCAGTCTCTGGCTGCCGTCTATGGCGCAGAGGTCGTGCGAGCCGACCGACTGATGCATGGAAAGACCTCAGAAGTCTCGCACACCGGCACTGGTGTCTTTGCGGATCTGCCCAATCCATTCACGGCCACCAGATACCACAGTCTGATCGTCCCCCGCCAGAGCCTTCCGGATTGCTTTGAAGTCACGGCATGGGTCGACGAAGAAGGTGAGGGGTTTGAAATCATGGGGCTGCAGCATCGGGAACACCCCGTACACGGCGTGCAGTTCCATCCGGAGAGCTTTCTGACCGAAGCGGGATATGACCTGCTCAGGAATTTCCTCAAACTCAAGGCCTGAGAGGAATTCAGGCAGCCTGCGCAGGATCTCCGCACCGCCTGCATTCAGAAGCAGCAGGGCACACACCAGGATTCGCTGATCTGAACGAATCCGGTGACATTTCTCTGCTTTCTGCGGTTTGGTACCGCATTTGCATGCAACGGAATACGGAGGTGGAGAGCAGCAGGGTCAGGCATTGGACATTTCGTCCAGGCAGACCGAGGCACAGTGGCGAAGAATCATTCCTTACTCAACAGTCGCGCGAAGTCTACAGAAATGGCATTCGAACACCGGATGTCCTGCAGCACAATCAATCGCAATTGGGACGGGAATGCTCAACAGGAGAACCACCTCCATCAAACGTTCCTTTCCGGCTTAAGAATCCGGACACGATGATGCATGCCCAATCGGTACTGTTGGTTGACAGTGATCGTAATCTGGCCACCTGCCTTCGTTCTGTATTTTCCGAACTCCATTTTCGGGTTCAGATTGCGACGACCCGCCGTGAGGCTGTTCTTCTCGCACTGCAGCAGTCCTTCGCACTCTGTCTCGTCTCCCACGGCCTTTCTGACGGCAATGGCCTTGCGTTGTTGCGGGAATCGCTGTGTCACAGGAGTAAAACCACCGGGATTCTGCTGTCCAGATACGTTGACCTGAAGACAGTGCAGCAGGCGCTGGAGTACGGCTATGCACATGTCCTTGAGCAACCCGTACAAATATCGGAGCTGCGAAAGCTGCTGCAGCGAATCCCAGGTATGAGATGCCGGGGCGCGGAGGCTGGCACGGAATTGCCCTTGCCCGATGCGTCTATCCAGGCTTTCAACTGGGATCTGAGCCGTATTGCGCAGCTGTCCGATGACCAGATCCGTAATCAGTTGCCAGTTGAGAAGCTGATCATGATTATTCGGAGGGTCGATTACCCGTATAGCGGGAAAGAGCGTCTTGAATTCTTTGATCGAGATACGCTGGAGCGGGTTGTGTTGCTGGTCCGCAGATGGAGCCGAATCCGCCTGATCCGACTCAATCGATCTCAGACTTCCCCGAACCTGCCAGCCCAGCCTGAATCAGTCAGCTCACCTTCGTCAACGGGGCGCGGCGCTGCCTTCAGCGGGTAGTTTTGCAGCGCCGATTCGAAATATCTGCAGATCCAGTTGTTCATCATCCAGCAATAACTCTGCAGTGGACCGGGAATTACCGGCTTCTACAGGACGAACTTCCAGCCTGAGAATTCGTGAAGCCCCCGGCTCCAGTCGGGCAATCGACACTTCAACAACGTTTTCATTTGGCCGA
>JAFMMM010000473.1 GCA_017859815.1 Planctomycetota bacterium
GCGAGGAGCAATCTCATTGACCAGCAACTGCTGATCCGCTGTCATGAAAAACTCGACGCATAACACCCCGATCACCTGGAAATGATCAAGAATCGCAGCGGCAATCTGCTCGGCACGCTGCACCACTTCAGTTGAGAGTTGGGCAGCTGGCGCAACAGAGCAATCAAGGATATGATTCACATGATGATTCACAGACGGTGTAAAGAACTTCCGCGTCCCATCAGCAAAACCGCAGGCCACAATTGAGAGTTCGAGTTCAAACGGAACAATCGACTCCAGAATCAGCTCCACACCATTGAAGCTCGCGTAGACCTGCTGCACATCACAGGAGGAGTCGAGGCGTTGCTGTCCTTTGCCATCATATCCGAGTGTCGCTGTCTTCAGAATTCCTTCACCGCCAAACTCAGACAACCCGGCCTGCAGATCCTCCGCTGAATTCACGGCGACAAAGTCCGCCGTAGGAATCCCAATGCTGCGCATCGCTCGCTTTTCGAGCAGTCGGTGCTGGGCAGTTTGGAGCAGATTCGAATCCGGGTAGACCGGGACTCGCTGTTCGAGAAATTTGACTGCGTCCAGCGGAATATTCTCGTACTCGTAGCTAACGACATCCACTACTGCGGCAAACTCTTCAAGTGCCGCACTGTCGGCGAAGCTCTTATCAAAGCAAAAATCGCTGACCTGGCCACAGGGCGAATCCGGACCTCCACCAAAGACGGCAACGCGATACCCAGCCTGACGCGCCGCAACTGCGAACATCCGTCCCAGTTGCCCCGCTCCCAACATTCCCAGAACAGCTCCGGGAGCCAAACACTTCATTGCACCCTGATTCATAGACCCAACAACGCTTAAAGGGACAAGACACGATCCTGCAGGACAGTCTGCGTTTGTGTGTCAACGAATTCTTTCAGTCGTGCCTGCAAGCCGGCATCATTCAGTGCCAGAATTCGAGCCGCCAGCAGGGCAGCA
This sequence comes from Planctomycetota bacterium, assembly GCA_017859815.1. Taxonomy (GTDB): domain Bacteria; phylum Planctomycetota; class Planctomycetia; order Planctomycetales; family Planctomycetaceae; genus SXXK01. Next base: position 967 of record JAFMMM010000473.1, read on the forward strand.
TTTCGGGCACCTGCCGTGCCAATCGCCAGCGTAGCAACCGGAATCCCGGCCGGCATCTGGACAATGGACAGCAGAGAGTCCATGCCACTCAGGGCCCGACTTTTTACTGGAACCCCAAGAACAGGCAGCAGGGTCTGCGAAGCGAGCATACCCGGGAGGTGTGCAGCACCTCCCGCGCCGGCAATGATGACTTTCAACCCGCGCGGCTCAGCCGATTCTGCATATTCAGTCAGCCATGCGGGTGTGCGATGGGCGGAGACCACCAGACACTCTGCCGGAATGCCAAAATCCTTCAGGATCACGGCAGCTTCCGACATCGTTTCCCAGTCTGATCGGCTGCCCATGACAACACCAACAATGGCACTCTCCTCCGACATTTTCTCTGCATTCCTTTCGGTTGGTCACCTGATCAGCGTTCCTGTCAGCCGCAGACCTGTCAACTCAAGGCGATGTGCCCAGCTTCACATCCAGCGTCAGTTCATCGTCCCCGCGACGAATCGCCAGCTTCATAGTATCGCCCGCCTTTGCCTGCCCGAGTGCATCGACAATGGACTGATACCCCTCGACCGGACTGCCATCAACTGCACTGATGATGTCACCCGTCATCAGGCCTGCCTGCTCTGCCGGTGATTTTGCCCTCACTGCGCGGACAAGAATTCCATCCGCAGTGCTGGCACCGAGATCCGGCTGGAATCCCAGATAAGCCGTTCGGGCAGGACGTCGACGCCCCGGTTGCTGCGAGGACCAGACCGGTCGCGACTCCAGTGCGTCAACCCCACGCAGCAGTTGTTCAGCGTAGTCGATCACCAAAACAGCACCTTCCATATTCAGCGTGGAGGCGTCGTCGTCTGGTGTGTGATAAATGGAGGTCATGCCGGTGAAGCAGCACAAGACGGGAATCTGCCGTTGATAAAACGGCAGATGGTCGCTGCCTCCAAATGCTCCGGGCTTGAGAGTCGTGTCAACCGAAACAGCTTCGTCTGCTTCCTTCGCTATTTGTTCAAACTGATCTGCTGTACCAGTACCGGTGACTTCAACACGATTTTCACGCAGGTTTCCGATCATGTCGAAGTTGATCATTGCCACGGTTTGTTCCAATGGAAACAGCGGATTCTTCACGTAATGATAACTTCCGAGCAGGCCACGTTCTTCCCCGGAAAAACAAGCGAATACCAGTGTTCGTGAAGGTGCAGGTCCGGCGGCAATCCGGCGCGCCAGTTCCAGTACAGCAGCAGTTCCACTCGCGTTATCATCTGCTCCGTTGTGCACCTCACCGAAACGGTTTTGAGCACGCGAGCCATACCCGCCCAGCCCCAAATGGTCGTAGTGACCGCCAATCACAACAATCTCGTCGGCCGTCGGTCCCGTCCCTTGAATCATCCCCACAATGTTATGTGCGGTTACTGACTGGACCTTGAAACTGCTGTTCATCTCAGCCTTCCAGCCCTGGAGCGGCTGCGAAACGGGCTTGAGGTTGCTGTCCACATACTGACTGACCTCAGCGAACGACTTTAATTGAGCGGCCCCGTCATCAACAGACAATGGCGTCGCCTTGAGAAGCTGATCAACCACGCTTTGACGAATCTGCAGGAACGGTATTCCCGCGGACTGCACTCCGAAGGCTGACGGGTCGACCAGGGCATCCGGATCTTCCGCGGCATTATTCACAAACAGAATTCCGACCGCCCCCGCTTTTTGTGCCAGTTCCAGCTTTCTGTCGATGTAAGAGTGGGAACTTGTTTCCGGTCCCCGGAAAAGCCCATCAACCGGAGTCACAGGTTCGCGTCGAATCATGACCACGATCCGATCCTTCACATCGACCCCGGCATAGTCATCAAAGCTGTCCTCAGTGGAGGAAATGCCGTAACCAATGAACACCAGCCCGGCCGCTGCAGAACCGGAGTCAGTGCCCCGTCGCAGCGGCTGAAATTGTTCGCCTGCGACAAGCTCCAGGGTTGTCCCATCCGGAGAGACCAGCGCCAACGCCGTCTCGTCCCCGATCTGGACATCTCCCATTTCGATCTCAAAAGCCTGTTTCCAGCCACCATCCGGCATCGCAGGCTTCAGCCCGGCAGCCTCGTAAACCTGAATAATGTGGTCAGCTGCCAGCTCAATGCCAGGCGTGCCTACGCCCCGCCCGCCCAATTCATCCGACGCCAGATATTCAATATCGTGCGTGACTCGGCCAACAATCTGTGCTCTTTGCTCGTCGTCAGCAGCACCACAAACAGACACCGTGACAGCGAAAGCAGTGACAGCGGCAAACAAATGGTCAATGCGACGTGAAATCATCAATTCACTCCCTAACACAACGGTGCGGCATCCCGGATCTGCGAGACCCTTGCGGCGGATATTAGCCGATTCATCCCGGAAAGGCTAACGGCAACATTCAACAGGAAGATTCCAGGAATGATGGACAATAGCCAAAGTCTTCCGGAGATTCCGAGACTTCAGGGAAGCTTTCTCCATGCCAGAGGCAGCGTGGCGGAAACATCGCGATGTCGCCCAAGAAGCCGCCCATAATCTGTCTCGGCGAGATCGGCGGTGGGATTGACGCGGAAACGGCAGTCTTTAAAGCGTCTCCATGGGCAAACGCACTGCGATGCAGATTGCGGCCGGAACTAAGCCACCAAACCAGCAGTCTCACCAAACCAGCAGTCTCAGTAGTGTCGAAATTCCGTCTACCCGCGGT
>JAFMMM010000474.1 GCA_017859815.1 Planctomycetota bacterium
CCTTCTTCATGCTCGTTCAGGGCCCAGGTGGCGATGTCGACATGATGAGCCCCCCAGTCGGTGAATTTGCCGCCGGAATACTCGTACCACCAGCGGAATTCGTAGTGGCAGCGTTTCTCGCGATAATCCACTTCCGGAGCCTGCCCCAGCCACATATTCCAGTCGAGGTGTGCCGGAACTTCTGCCACAGGGAATGGTCCACCGGTTGGGCTGCCATTGATGCCCACCGTAACTTTCCTGATATCCCCCAACAGGCCCTTCTGGACCATGTTGACCGCACGCATAAACTTGCCACGATCTGAACGCTGCTGAGTACCAATCAGGAAGGCCTGCTGGTCGTATTTCTTTGCCGCCGCACGAATCAGTTGATTTTCTTCCAGAGTCAGTGTCAGTGGTTTCTGGCAGAAGACATGCTTGCCGGCTTCCAGCGCTTCCACAGCAATCTTAATGTGCCAGTGATCGGGAGTCACAATACTGACAACGTCGATATCGTCCCGATCCAGCACCTTGCGGTAATCGCCGTAAACATCTGCTTTCCCCTTACCGATGCGTTCGTCGTTTTTCGCACGATTGGCGTGGTTTTCATCCACATCACAAACAGCAACGACATCGCCAAAACCGGCGTGACCGCGGGCATCACCTGTTCCCATACTGCCCACACCGATGCATCCGATGATCGGGCGGTCGTTGGCGGAGTTGTTGGCAAATGCCGGCTGGCTCCACGCGAAATGCGGGACGGCCGTCCCCGCTGCCAGCAGCGAAGAGGTCTTCAGGAAATCACGACGTGTATTTGGCGAATGTGACATGGCAGGATCCTGTCAGAGGTACGGAGTGGAAGATTGACGCCGCTAGCCTAGTCACTACCCGCAGTTTTCGCCAGCAAACCGCACCCGTTGAATCGATTGCTCGGCGGATCCGCTGTGAGTGTTCTCTCCCAACCGACATCACACGACTGCTTCACAGAAGGCCGTGCAAACGCACGGACGGTTCAAATGCAGTACGGAAACACGCAGGGAAACACGCAACCAATGGAAGAGCGTTGCCACGGGCCGCAGCTTGTCTCGCCAATGCGGCGGGACGCGGCTGTGGTGATCAGGAATGATCCGCGGGACGACTGCCGCTGATGCCGGTGGCACAGCCAAAGAAACGCGACTGCTGCTGAACCTGCAGTCCGACGGCGGCAAAATAAGCAGCCACTGCCCCACAATTCTGAAATGCCACGGTGTATACACCCAATAGTCGGTAGTTTTCCGGATTGCCCAGCAACAGTCGACCAATCAGCGGGATTACTCGCCGCAAATACGTCAGATAAGGCCAGCGCAGCAGCGGTGATGCCGGCACCGAAATCTCCATGAACGAAAACTGCCCACCCGGCTTCAATACCCGCTTTACTTCACTGGCCAGTCGCTGCAGTTGCAGCTCATTGAAAGTCTTCAACCCAAAGGTGGAGACGACACAGTCCACAGACTGGTCTTCCAACGGGATGTTCAGCGCGTCGGCCTGAATCACATGGAAATGGTCGCCGCTCATGCCCGATCCGTGTCGCGATGCACGCCGACACATTTCCGCAGAGATATCCATCGCCAGCACAGCCCCTGATCTGCCAGTCAGTCGCAACAGGTCCGGACACAATTCCCCCATGCCGGTCATCAGGTCCACGACACTGTCTCCCGGTGCAACAGCGATGGAGTCAAGGCATTGCTTGCGCCATCGTCGCGCAAACCCCAGCGATGAAATCAAATTCACCGTGCCATAGGTTCGTGCCATTTCGTCAAACAGGCGAGCGACGAAATGAGGGTCATAAAGATCCGGCTGTGTCACATTCTGACCTGTTTCCAAAACCATTCCCGCAATTTCACCGGGACTCGATGTCGGAACGTGCTCAGACAGGCTGCCCCGGTCAGCCCGGCTGAACACAGCAGGAACCGCAAGGCAACCCAGATCGGAGCAGAGTTATTCAGACAATGTTCTGACCGGCCCCAGGTGTTCTTCCAGAAACTCAAACGTTCCCACGCCGTTGATACTGTGCCCGCCCTGAAAGAACTCAATTCGCACCCGGTCAACCTTGTCAAACTGAGCGTACAGCCAGCGAACTTTGGCAAACTCCCAGGCCACCCAATGGTCCCTGCCCACACCGTCGTGATGCCCACGTTCCACCATGAACGGCCGGGGATACATCAAATACGCCATCTCCGCATAATCGAATGTCTGCCCGAGGTTCCAGTACGGCATCTCCCATTCAATCGTATTCATGAAGGAAAACGACTGATCGGTCGCCGCCACCTTCCGTGTCCACTGGTTAAAGTCCCCCGAACAAATCGACAGGCAATACTGTTCCAGAATCGTCGGCACGCGAACAGCAGTTTCGCCTCCATAACTCAGCCCGTAGAAAGCGATCCGCTCACCATCCACAAAGGGCAGGGAAGCCAGCCACTGCAGCGTGGCATCATGCTGGGCCAGAATGAAACTGAACAGCGTACAGCCAATAGTGTTTGCTTTGCGATCCAGCCAGCGATAGCGATCTTCGCCGCGATAAAGATTGTGCGGTGCAAAGGTCACAAAGCCACGTTCGGCCAGCCGCGCAGCGAAGTCGTTGTAGGCGGAATTGCCAGCGTCAATGGTATCGCGGGGAACCCCGTTGCGACCGTGCTGACAAACCACCACCGGTCGGTGTTCGCCCGGTTTCAGATCGCCGGGTACCACCAGCACGCCCCAGCTGAACAAGCCCTGATGCACATCGAGGACAACATCATACGCCGTCCATTTTTCGTTGCTGATGATCTTCCGCGTGCGAGCATTTGGCGGCAGGAGATCGACCGCGAATTTGCCCATCGCATTGTGATGAAATTCCTGCCGCAGCCCCGCAGCGGTTTTGATGAATTGCTGATCCGCCAGCACATCATGACGCCGCTGTGTACTCCAGCGCGACTGCGCAGATTCCGGTAACGCCCGGTGCAGAAAGTACTGCTCGCGAACATGTTCGGAGTCCCGCACGAGTGACTGGACATGATCTTCCAGCTGTAACACCGTCCGTGCCTGCCGTTCCTGAATCCACTGCGCCGAGTCAGAACGTCGATCATTGATTTGCTGCTCTGCCTGCGGCACCATCTCCAGGCCGCCCAGCCCGGCCACGAAGGCCTGAACCGCCGGCTCAGAAAACGGCCCGGTCACTTCGTTCGACTCCGCAGAAACCAGCGTGCCGAACTGTTGAAATTCCGGCACTTTGTCCAGTTCACCTCTGACGGCGGAAAACTCTGGTGTCCGCAGTTCGCCTTTCGGTCCGGTGACTTCGGGAAACGCACTGTGTTCCACCACCAGCGTTCGCGGGGCGACCAAAGCAGCCACTTCAGCATTGCCAAACTTCTTCAGCCGGGACCAGACATTGCGATCTATCGGCTCGGACCAAACGTTGTCGCTGCTGTCCAGGAAACCGCTGACCAGCGTGGAACGAAACCGGTCATCAATCGCTGCCGCATGCAGGGCCAGCAGTCCGCCTTCTCCCCAGCCGGCGATTCCAACGGGCAAATCCTCACCATCACTGCCAAGCCAGTCAGCTGCGGCCAGCACCCGCTGCAGGTCGTAACCGATTACATGCCGCCCCATGTGAAAGGCCTGTCGATAAATCCATTCCCGCGATGTCAGATCGGCACGTTGTCT
>JAFMMM010000475.1 GCA_017859815.1 Planctomycetota bacterium
TACCTGCAGCACAAGCTGAACCCGGAGTACCCCGCCTATTACGCCCCCGGCTACCTGCTGGAAGAACGCAACGGAGTCAACGGTTTGCGAAAGCTGGACGAAGTCAACGCCCGCAACCTCGACGCCTACCTGCGTAACATCCGCACCATGGAGAAACTCTCGCGACTGCAGGTCAATCGGCGACTGCTGCAAATGCACCAAAAACAAACGATCGCTGCCGAGGGAAAACCGCTGACGGTGGAAGTTGGAGGCATTCGCATTGGAGACTTCCGACTGATCACATTTCCCGGTGAACTCACCGTCCAAATCGGTCTGAACATCAAACAAAAATCACCGCACAGATTTACATTTGTGGCGGGCTATACCAACGGGTACATCTACTACACTCCCACATCCAAACAGCGGCTGAACAGCGGCTTCGCCCAGGAAGACTGCGACACTCTGGTTGCCCCGGAATGGCAGCCTTTGTTCGAAAAGACAGTCGCAGACCTGCTCAGCAGACTGTGAAAGAAAACCTGAACGGCTGATATCGTCTGCAGGAAAAACCATGTCTTCGGGGACATTTTTTTCTTTCTTCGCAGACACCCGACAATCTGCGGGTGATAATTGTGGGGCTCCGAATTCTTACGCGCAGGCTGGCGGTTCTCGCGCCGTCCACTGGTCTTTCTCTACACAGGATTTTTCCCGTGAAGCTTTCGCAACTGGTGGTCATCGCTTCGATTCCACTGTTGCTGGTCGGGGTCTTACGGTACGCGGCATTTGTCCCCTCACCGGCACGTTTCGAGCCGCCGCAACAGCTGCTCCCTGACCAGCTCAGCTCAGGGGTCCGAAACGTCGATCAGGCCTTCGCTGAATACTGGGGTCAACAGAACTGTCAGCCCGCGACCCGCACGAGCGACCTGCAAGTCTTACGACGATTGTTCTTCGCCCTGATCGGCAGCCCACCCTCGCTGGAAGAAATCCGCCAGTTCGAATCAGACACTGCCCCGCAGAGACTGGATCGCTGGGCTGCACAACTGCTTGAAGACACACGATTCGCGTATTACTTTGCCGATCGACTGGCCCGCTGTCTCACCGGCGTTGAACAGGGACAGCTGATTGTGTTTCGTCGTGATCGACTTCGCGACTGGCTGGCCCGACAACTTCTCGACGACACGCCGTGGCCGGTCATGGTCCGCAGCCTGATTGCGGCCGATGGTCTGTGGACGGATAACCCGGCAGTGAACTACATCACAGTCGCCCGCACCGACGAAGAGATCATCGACACGAACAAACTGGCCGCTCGCACTGCCCGGGTATTTCTGGGGCAGCGGATGGACTGTGCCCAGTGTCATGACCACCCTTTTGACGAACGCTGGAAACAGCGGGACTTTGAAGGCCTCGCGGCCTACTTCGACGGAGTCGGGCTGGCGCTCACCGGCGTCACCGATGATGACCAGCAGGCAAAGACCTCGGCCAGTGTCCCCTTTGATCCCCATTGGGGCTCTCAGACCGGGACTCGCCGACAACAACTTGCCGAATGGCTCGTTCATCCGGACAACGTGAGATTTGAGCGAGCCATCGCGAATCGCATCTGGGGACTGATGACCGGTCGCCCTCTGGTCACTCCGGTTGATGATTTGCCTCACCCCGATCAGCCGGTTCCACAGCCTCTGGTCACACTTGGCAAGGAGTTTCGCCGACATGGGTCCAGTCTCAGGAATCTGATCCGCATCATCATCAGCAGCAAAGCGTTCCAGGTTTCCTCGGAGTCAGATGCACCGCAGGAACAGGTTCTCCACCTCGCCGAACACAAGGCATTGTTTCCACTCACGCGACTGCGTCCGGAGCAGGTGGTGGGGGCGATCTTCCAGTCTTCGCTCATTGCCACGGCAGATCAGGACTCTCACCCGCTGATTCGTTTTCGCCGACTGATCGCCGAGACGGAATTCATTCGTGAATTTGGCGACGCCGGAGAAGACGAATTATCCGAACAGGGTGTCACCGTATCGCAGACCCTGTTGCGAATGAATGGCAAGCTGACCACCGAATCGACCAGTACAGAGATGCTCAACGGCCCCGGACAACTGGTCAGCTTCTGTCCCGACAACGAATCGCTGATTCGCAACGCGTTTCTGATGTGCCTGACCCGCCAGCCTGACACGCGCGAACTTGATCTCTTTCTGCAGCAGTATCAGCTTCCGTCTCAGGAATCCGACACTGCTGACGATTTACAGAAAAAACATCGAACCGAAGCCACGGAAGATCTCTTCTGGGCACTCATGAACAGCCCGGAATTCATCTGGAATCACTGAGATGCATCGACGCAGCGTGCTCCGACATCTGGCCGTGGGCGGTATCAGCCTGGCATTACCCGCCCTCAGTGCACGCGCGGCTGCCATGCGCGGCAGCGAGCGGTCTCCCTCCCTGATCGTACTGTGGATGAATGGTGGCATGAGTCAGCTGGAAACCTGGGATCCACATCCGGACTCGCCGGGCGGAGGAGAAGTCAGCCGGATCCCCACCACGATCCCTGACATCAGCATTTCCAGCCTGCTCCCACAGATGGCGGAGCAGATGCAGGACTGTCTGTTAATCCGCTCACTCACCTCGGAGGAGGGAGATCACGAACGGGGAGCAGCATTCGTCCGATCCGGATATCGCCCTGAAGCAGGGATCGTGTACCCCACACTGGGAGCGGTCACTGCCCATCGAAAACCGGTTCCGTCGCTCGACCTGCCTCCTTATATCTCCCTGTCTCCCGTGATCAATACGCCGGAAGGTGGGTATCTGGGCGCGGCAGCCAATGCATGGCGCGTCTACAAACCAGGGGGAAACCTGAACAATCTCAACGCCGCAGTCTCCGAGGAACGCCTGGATCGTCGATTGCAGGGACTGAATCTGCTGGCTGATCGATTCACCCGGAACAGAACACTGGCAGTCGAAAAGACGCTGCACGACCGCATGATTCAGCGATCCATCGACATGATGCAGTCCGAACAGTTGCAGGCTTTCGAGTTGGATACAGAACCCCAGGCCGTTCGTGCGCGATACGGAGACACAGAATTTGGCCGTGGCTGCCTGCTGGCCCGCCGTCTGGTGGAAAGCGGGGTTCGCACCGTCGAAGTGACATTGCCGGGGTTTGACACGCATATCGCCAACCACGAAGGACACATCACTCAATGTGAGATTCTGGACCCGGCCATGTCGGCCCTGATCTCCGACCTTCGCGATCGTGATCTGTTGCAGTCCACCATTGTGCTGTGCATTTCCGAATTCGGCCGTACTCCGAAAATCAACCCAACTGGAGGTCGCGATCACTGGCCGGCATGGTTCTCCTGCGTCGTTGCCGGCGGAGGCTTCCGCAATGGCACTGTCATTGGAGAAACTCCCCCGGGAATCCCCACTCAGGAACGTCCCAGACCCGTCCAGCCAGTGACGGTGCCGGAACTGTACGCCACCGTTCTGTCTCGGCTGCAGATTGATCCCGCAGAAGAAGTCTTCACCCCACTGGGACGCCCCATCAAAATCGCTTCAGCCCTGCCGCGAACGGATCTGCTTGGTCCGGCGTTTTAGGAACAGCCGTTCCGGAACAGCGTTGCGGGAAAACGAGGCCGCGGAAACAGCAGCCCGGGGGCATCAGCGTTCGTC
>JAFMMM010000476.1 GCA_017859815.1 Planctomycetota bacterium
TGTTTTCACAGCTGGTGGTACCGCATCTACCGACGCTTCGGCCAGGTCGAAGCACAGCAGCAGACACAGACAAGAAAAGACTCGCATCACGTCAACCAAACAGGTGGTTCAGGTTACGACTGGCGTTGGAGAATTGTTCCGCCGGCAGTCCCAGTTGCTGCATCAGTGTCAGGTACAGGTCACCCAGCAGCGGAGCATCCTTCGCCTTGCGGTCGACAGCAATGTGCCGACCGTGCTGAAACCCGCCCCCGGCAACCAGCGTTGGCAGATTGGAATTTGCATGTCTGCTGGCATCTCCCATGCCGGTTCCCAACAGAACCACCGTGCTGTCCAGCAACGGACGACCGGCTGCATCCCGGCGAGATCGCAACTGATCCAGAAAGCGGCCGAAGCAGCGCATGTGTTCCTGCTCCACAAGGACCAGATCGGCAATCATCTCCGGATCGTTGCCGTGATGCGATAGAGCGTGATAGCCCGACCGCAGAGTTCTGTCGTTGATGGTGAAAACCTGCCCCAACCCTCCGATGAACAGGCTTGCGATACGGCTGGAGTCTGTTTCCAGTGCCAGTGTCATCAGGTCGTACATCAGTGTTTCTGCTTCCAGTTGAAGCGTGGGCGCGACCGGATCGTAATCCGGCAGTTGATAATCCGTTTGAGGAATTCCGCCGGAGCCGCTTTCCAGCTGTCGAGCCAGACGTTTTTCCACGTCTCGCACCGAATCGAAGTATTCCCCCAGCTTCGCACGATCTGTCGCCGACACGGAACGCTGCAGCTTTTCCGCATCCTGCAGGACATCGTCAATGGCACTGCGTCCCGACCGCAGCAGGTATTCCGCGCGGCCGGCATCGTCCGGGGACCCAAACAGACGGCGATAGATCACCGACGGTCGTTCCACCATCGGCAAAGCCACACCCATCCGCGTGTGACTCATCGTTCGGCTGGCCTTACCGGCGCTCAGCTGCAGCGATGAATAGCGTGTCTGCTGACCCAGCTCGTCAGCCACAATTTGATCCAGCGAATAACTGCCAGGCTGATTGCCACAAAGGAAATTATTCCATGCCCCATGGCCGTTTGGTGCACGATGATCCAGCCCGGAAAACACTGTAAACTGATCCCGATGCCGGCGAATGGGTTGCAGCAATTCCGGGAGTTCGTAGTCGGCCCCGGCCTGTTTGGGAAAGAAGGCGGACTGATAGAACCCAAGGTAAGTTCCCACACACACCAGCCGAGTCGCCGGGGCGGCCTGCTGCTCTTCTGCCAGCCCCATCGATTCGAGGCCGGGGAGTGCCAGAGAAATCCCGGCAGCACGCAGAGCATGGCGGCGCGATGGTTGTCTTGTTTGCTGCATCATTTCCTGTCCAGTCAGCTGCAGTCAGCAAAGCGTGCGATGTCTTCCCGACGCGCATACCGGGCGGCGGGAATTGGCCAGCCTGAGTCATTGGCCAGCCTCAAAGGTCCGGGCCACTGCAGACGGCATCGGCGGTGACCCGGACGTTTCCCTTGATCTTCTTCGCTTTTCGCGGTCAACTCAACCCGGAACAACCAGAAACAGGGCGTCCATCGGCATTGGCAGCCGATCGAGGACCGATTTACACTGCTGGAAATTCACCGTACGTACTCGGCGGGAGCAGATTTGACGGGCAGCGGCAAGGCTGCAGGTTTTCATCAGGATTTCTGTGAGTTTCATTGTGACAACTATGCAACATTTGATGACTGAGGCATTGAGCCATCGTGCCGTTCGTCATCCTCTGCTGACTCGACTTGCTGACGGAGCGTTCCCCAACACCGCTGCCGTACTTCGAGACTTTGCAGTGCAGTATGCCGCATACAGTGCCTGGTTCCCGCAGTTCCTGAATGCGGTGATTGACAAACTCCCGGCAGTGGAACACCGTGAGCATCTGCGACAGAATTTGCGGGAAGAGCAGGGCACCCTGAGCGAGGATGAGCTGAATGAAACACGGGCCCTGGGAATTCAGGATGAATGGGTCCGGGGAATTCCACATCCCAGGCTGTTCCGTCAGTTTGCCGAGGCCATCGGGGCAGATCTGCAGCAGCAACCGTGCGCTGCCGCGTGCGACTGGCGGCAGAATTTTCTGCAGCTGCTGCGCGACAGCACTCCGGCGGCCGCTGTGGGGGCCATCGGCCCGGGGACAGAGGCAATTGTGCGTCATGTTTACGCCCCGTTGTTGACGGCTGTTCAAACCCACACGTCGCTCTCGCCCCGAGACTATGTCTTTTTTTCATTGCACACGACCGTCGATGACGAGCACGCAGAAGTGCTCTTACAGATCGCATCACAACTGGCGGCAGAAACATCGAGCGGGGAGCAGGAAATTCGCAGCGGGATGCAGGCTGCATTAAACCTGCGAGCCGAATTCTGGGATCATCTGCTGGACCGTGCCACAGCGGTGGCTGACGCGTAGACGAAACTGTCTGTATCGCCCCCGCAGACAACTTCCACCACCACAGACTTCAGCGAAACAATTGCCCATTGGAAACCACCATGGCCACCTCGAAAGATACTCAACAGCTTTACGATTCCTCCGCTGCCGACTGGAAGCGCAACGATCCGGTTCTGCTGTCCGACTACACAGCGCGACCGGTTGTGTTGCAGTTGTGTAACCCCATCATCGGCCGACGGTTTCTGGACCTCGGCTGTGGCGAAGGCTATGTCAGTCGCTTACTGGCAAAACGCGGTGCAGCCGCAGTTCACGGCATTGATCTGTCTTCCCAAATGGTCCTTCAGGCAACGCAACAGGCAGACAACCTGTCAACGCTGACCTACGAGGCTCTGGACCTGCGGCAGGCAGTTCCGGAACCGCAACGCCAATATGACGCTGTGCTGGCGGTCTTTCTGTTCAATTACCTGACCACGGCACAGATGACACAGGTGATGCAGTTGGCGTACCATTCACTGCCAGTGGACGGGCAGCTCATTTTCACTGTGCCGCATCCTTCACTGCCGTTTCTGCGACCGCAGGAATTTCCATTCTACTTCACCGCCGAGGGAGGATATTTCTCGGGACGCGACCAACAGTTTCAGGGGCAGATCTGGCGACGCGATCGAAAAGCAGTGGGGGTTCAGTGTGTGCATAAGCGGTTCGACGATTACTTCACCGCACTCCGCAGGGCCGGGTTCGAAAAGTTGCCGGATGTTCAGGAACTCAGCGTGACGGAAGAACATCTCGCGCTGGACCCGGAGTTTTTTTCTCCCCTTGCTGATACACCACTGCATGTCGCATTCAGGATACAGCGATGACGGATTCTGAGTTTCCCGGACTGGCATCCCGCGTTGCGTGGGATCAGCTTCCCGAAGTGAGTTCGCTGGCCAGCCCGATCCCAACCGACCTGCAGCAGGAATTGCTGGCGGTAGCCCCGGACGACATCCTGCAGTCACCGCAGAACTTTTCCCCGAACATACTCAGTGCGGATGCACAAACACAGCTGCAACGCCTGCATAAGATCGTGACCAGCGGTTGCGGTCTGGTCACACTGCAGGCACAGCAACTGGACGATGACCACAAACTGCGTTGTCTATACGCCGTGATCGCCCGCAGCTTTGGGCAGCTCAACGATCGTTACGGGCATTTCTTTGATGTGATTGATCGCAGTCGCGACCACACCAG
>JAFMMM010000008.1 GCA_017859815.1 Planctomycetota bacterium
GGCCACCGGAACTGTCCAGTGCCGCATCAGGAGTCGTTCGAGCTGAAATCGCACGGATCCTCGAGGACTCCGCTGGCCCGCCCGGTTCTCCCGTAAAAAACACTTTCATTCCATTGCACGACAGTTCTCCGGAGAGATCGACTTCGTTATTCATCACGGCACGAACATTCCCACGGAATTCCGCCGTTGAACCAGCGAATTTCATCTGTTCATTCCAGTAGATGTCCAGAGGTGTGGCGCGGTTGAGCGATCTTCCGCTCAACCCCTTGCTGACGACAAAGCGAATTCTCCCCCCGCCGTTGACTTCAGCCGTACGCTCACGATCTGCCCCCTGCTTGAAATCCTTCAATTCAATTCGCGGCCCGTCAATCCGAGCTGAATCACGAATCACTGCTGCCGGATCTCCAGTCAGGCTGATACGTTGGCCGCCACCAGCTGTCACTCGAGCATGCAGAATATTGGCTTCAGCGCTAAACTGCTGGTCATCGCCAGTCACATCGTGCGTCACAACAACATTGCCACGCAGCCAAAGATCGTCCAGACGCTGCATCCCGTCGGAATTACGGAGCAGGCTCGCCTCGATCGTCTGACATTCAAACCTTGTCTTCCCTCTGCCGCCACCTCCCATCGCCTCAGCCAAAGAACCGGCGCTCGAAGATGACCCACCGGACTCCGCCGGATCGCTGGCGACGGTGTCGCGAAGATTCACGGCCAGAGTTTCGCTGATTCGGCCGCTCAGCATTGGAGACTCCAGACTGATATTTCCCGAAGCTTCCAGCTTTCGGGGAATACCACTGCCCGGATTCCCGCCACCAGGCCGTCGCATGGTTGCCGGCTCGGCCAGCCGTTCTGTCTCCAGTTGAACTTCATCCGCCACGAGGTACAGACTCTGCTCCGGAAGATCCAGCTCAGCCTGTCCACGCAGCGTGATTCGATCCTGAAGAGTTGTTCGCAACAGAGTTAAGGCGGTCTGCCAGCCAGCCCTCAAACCATCGCCGGCCGATCGCTGTGCGGTCTGCCCGAGGACCGGTTGTGGCACCATGCTGCCCGCTCCCAGACACTCAATAATTCGCGGCTGGCTGCGTTCATCGAGCGACACTGAAATGAAAGGGGCTGACAATCGTCGCCCCGGCAGATTCACATCCACCGGCAACGCCGCACTCGCTCCGGTTTCGGAACGTCCCTCAAGCTCCAGTACTCGATCATCCGGGTGATAACGCAGCTGAGTCATCTCAGCTGTCATCCGACGATCTGCCGATTCGTAACGGACTCGACGCCCCCCCGCTGTGATCGTGCTCACTTCCACCTGCGTACTTTTCCGGTCCTGCGGAGCAGCCGAAATCTTTGGCTGCAGCTGCAAAGTCAACTGCGAACAAAACAACCGGTCCGAAGCCGTCGCCGAAACTGGACGCTCGACCACAATCTGATAATCCGGTCGCAGTTCGCGGTCAACAAATCCAAAAAACGTTGCTTCCCGAGTCGGAAAGAAATACTCAAAACCGTTGGCAGCATTCACGCTCACCCGAATCGCTTCTGCCGGCTCGCGTTTGTTCTCAAAACTCAGGTCGCATCGAATCCTGCCAAGTAACCGCAGCCGGTGGACACTCTGAATGTCCGTCATATCCCTTGTCTCGCCACCCGAAAGCTCGATTTCTGCGCCGCCTTCCGCATATCCACTGTGAGACTCCCAGGCAAAACTCACAGGCTCGCTGGTCCAGATACGCATTGAGTCTTCAGAAAGATGAAACGTATGGCCCTGAATACGCATGCCGGACGGACCGTCAATCCGCACTTCGCCGGAAAGAACGCCGCGCGTAATCCGACCAAACTGACCCTCTCCCAGGGAAAATCGAGTGGAGGCATCCAGTTGAGCAGCTTCCGCTGTCAACGTCACCGGGCGATCATCTCCCGACCCTTCCCACAACATCGCCAGCGGCGAAACTTCTATCGATCGATTCTGATTCAACAACTGGTGATCACCAAAGAACAACAGCCGATCCCTGTCCCGGAAGCGTCCGTTGGCAGCCTGAACCCAGCTTGAACGAGGGAACCAGCGTTCTGCATTTTCACGGAACACCATGGAGCCGGGTGCGACGGTCGCCTCACTGTAACTTCGCTCAATCGTCGCTGAGCGCGGCACCGTCAGCAGATGGCGAGTCACCTGCGAATACACAAGATACAGCGCCGCCAGGCCGACCGTGGTCAGCACGCTTCGCTGGATTCTTGTCATCAAACCGGAGCCCATTGATTTTTCCGTTTTCATCAGCCGTGGTGATTCTGATCAGGATCGAGCTGGTCAAGCTGCCCTGCAGGATCCCTGATCCCGATCTCCAGTTACGAAACCGCCGCACGCAGAGGCTTCCGCATGCTGCAGCACGTCAGTAATGTCAACCATGCCCAGTGGGATCCCCGCGGAATCCGTCACCGGCAGTTCGCTCAGCTTTCTGCTCGACATCACTTCAATAGCGTCCGACAAAAAAACCTCCGGTGACACCGTGACTGGACTGCGAGTCATGACCTGACTAATGGCCTGGTCAATCTGATCGTCGCGATGATTCTCAAACAACCGCGCCAGATCACTGTCGGTAAACACTCCGCTCAGCCGGCCAGCCGAATTCACCAGCATGACCGCACCGGTGCGTCGCCCAGGACGTCCCAACTGAACCATGACCTCACGAACGGTGGATGTCTCCGAAGCAATGCGAACCTCGTCTCCCCGCCGCATGACATCGGCAACCGCACGCAACTTCCGCCCGAGGCTTCCTGCGGGATGAAACACCGAAAAATCTGCAGCGGAGAATCCTCGCAACTGACTGACAACAAGTGCCAGAGCATCGCCCATCGCCAGCATAGCCGTTGTTGAACACGATGGTGCCAGCCCCAGAA
Organism: Planctomycetota bacterium; assembly: GCA_017859815.1. Lineage (GTDB taxonomy): Bacteria > Planctomycetota > Planctomycetia > Planctomycetales > Planctomycetaceae > SXXK01. The sequence continues at coordinate 2,887 of JAFMMM010000008.1, forward strand.
CCCCGGCCTCCGCATGCTTGCCGATTCGCAACAACACCGTGGCAGCACGCCCAAGAGAACTCTCTGACGAGGATGACATGGCAATCACCGGGACCCGCAGTGTGCGCAGAGTTGGCAACAGACTTGTCAGTTCCTCAGATTCTCCGCTGTTCGATAACGCCAGCACCACATCATCTGCCGAAACGCACCCCAAATCCCCGTGGAGTGCCTCGGTCGGATGCAGGAAATGAGAACGGGTTCCCGTGCTCGACAACGTTGCACTGATCTTTCTGGCGATTAAACCGGCTTTACCCACACCGGTCGTGATCACACTGCCGCGAATTTGCGACAACAACCGCACGCTGTCACAGAAGCAGGGATCCAGTTCTCCCGCCATGACGCGCAGTGTCTCTGCCTCCGCAAGGATGATTCTGCGCGCTTCCAGCAGCTGCTCTGTGTCGCTGGAAATGCCGGCTGAACGCGTCGAACGAGGTTCTGTTTGGGACATCATGTCTTCCTCGCGGCCATGGCATCCTGCCCGGGCCGGATTGCTGCACCCACTGAACCCGACCGCTACACAGCAGAGATGGGACCGAGGGGAGTGTTCCTGTGACGGCATCGTAACAGAGCGATCGCCGCACGGTCAACCTCACAAAGCCTGCAAGGAAACTCCGCAACCCCCTTGCATACAAGCATTTACGGAAGCCCCCAACACGCGAAAGATCAGTCTTTCCCGGCCCACTTCAAAAGTGGCAGCAGGTTGGCAAAATCATCTGTCCACAGAATCTCATGACCACTCGCTGCAGGACGCTGATCCCGCTGTAGCAATGAATGCCTGAAAAATTCCGCGTTCGCAGTCATGATGGTCCACACGCTGCCCGGATCGGATAACTTCGACTGTCCCGACGAATCCAACTGCCTCGGCAGATTCTGAAGTGTTCGCGCTGACATTCCTGTCGTGCTCGCCAGTGTTTCCGTCACCGGCTGAAGATCAAAATGAATGTTCGAAATATGGAATGCCAGGACTCCGCCAGACTTCAAATGGCGACGGTAAACCTGCATTGCCTCAGCAGTCAGCAGATGTACTGGAACGGAATCCCCGGAAAATGCATCCAGCACCAGCAGGTCAAACTGCTGAGGCTCTGAAAACTCCAGCAGCAGCCTCGCGTCGCCCGCTTCCACATTGACCGCCGCCTCACATCGTCGCAGAAAGCTGAAATGTTCTTCAGCAATGTCGATCACGTCGGAATTGATCTCGTAAAATGTCAGTTCATCCCCCCGTCTGCCGTAAGTTGCCAGCGTTCCTGTCCCCAGCCCAACCAAACCAATTCGTAGCCCTGCCCCGTCCTTGTCAGCGCGCTCACGCAACACACTCAAAGTCCGTCCCACGCCACTGTCATAGCCATAATAGGTGGCCGGTACTGACTGCATTCGGCGAAACTGCATCCCGTGTGTAATCCGCCCGTGTCTCAGAATCACTGCGTCTTCAGGCTCATACTCTTCGACCGTCAGGACGCCGTAAAAGTTTCGTCTGCTCTCGGTCGCACTCAACGTCATATCCACGGCTGACGCCGACATCGTAATCAGCACCACCAGCAGCAGAATTGCCGCCAGCAGAGAACCCGCCGGCGGACGAAACCCATCGCCCGTCCAGCGACGGGACTGAAACCAAACCGCCAGAGCAAGCAGTGCCACCGCCAGGAGGCCCAGATCATGTTCCCAGTATGCAGGAAAGAGCTGCGGTGCAATGATCGCCACACTCAGCCCGCCGGCTGCCCCCCCCGCAGAACTGAGCAGATAGAACACCGTCAATTGATCGGCCTCAGGTCGAAGCCGCGCCAGTTCGCCATGACACAGCATGAAAATTGCAAACATCCCCGCACTCCAGATCACCAACTGAACAGCCAGATGAAGCTGCGTGCCAAAGATCTGCATCAGAGAAATTGCCAGAACCAGAATTGCGGTTACGGGGGCAATGAGGCCGCGGCGGTACCAGCGATCACTCTCAAAGCAAAGAATGAACGAAAGCAGATATAACGCCAAAGGAACGACCCAGAAGAAGGGAACAACGGCCACGTCCTGACAGATCTGGTTGGTTTCCGCCAGCAGCATGACAGAGGCCAGACCGGACAGGAGAAACCATGCAACGCGACTTGTCGATACCGCAGTCGGATCCGGTTCCCCGCGCGATTCCATGGCATCCCGTCGCCCCCGGATCAGCAGCAGTACAACAACGCTCAACAGACCGTAGATGACAAACATGATCATCCAGCCGCCGGCCTGTCTGCCAATCGGCAATAACGGCTCCACCAGCAGCGGATAACTGATCAAGGCCAGCAGAGATCCCGCGTTGCTTAACGCATAAAGTCGATGCACCGCCCGCTCCGGAAAACACAGGCTGTACCAGCGCAACAGGAGCGGGCTGGTTGTACTCAGCAGGAAATACGGCATACCCACTGTTCTCGCCAGCACCAGCAGAATGCGTCCGGTGGCCGCTTCGCCACTCACCGGCTTCCAACTCTCGTCAGGAAGAATCTGCAGCGTACTGACCGCCAGCAGGATCAGCAGCAGATGAATCCATGGTTGCCATGCCTGTCGGATCCGGGTCGTCAGCAGATGCGAGTACAGATACCCGCCACAGAGCAAACACTGAAAAAACAGCATGCAGGTGGTCCATACGGATGGAGCACCGCCAAACCATGGCAACAAAACCCGACTGATCAACGGCTGAACCTGAAACAGCAGAAATGCTCCCAGAAATACCCCCGCCGCAATGACCCAGCCACCCTGAACCGGTGCACTGACCGCGTTCGGATGGTTGGTGAGACTGCTGTCGCTTTGTGTCGACATTCGTGACGCTTTCCCGATTGCACGGCCGCCTTCATTCGAGGGTAACCCGCTGCTTTTGGATGGCCGGGCAACGATTGTCTCACCCGGCCAGCCAATATGGACTCTGCAGGGCAGAATAATGGGTGGCGGCCTGATTCGAACATTGAGAAGCAGAAAAAACGAGTCTTCGAAATAATTCGCTCAATCGGACGAATCAGGCTCCTCGCCAGTGAATTCATTGATCACACCCCCAATCCTGAATGCGAATTCTGCTCAATTTCGGCCGATTTGCCGACGACCATGGAATAACTGTTGGCTTTTCGACTTCACCACGTCTTCATAACAACGAGAAGACTCTGTCCGCAGGAGGCAACACCGGGTCGGAACCCTCGCGGCAATCAGCCCGACAACGCCGACAGGTGCAGAGCCCGTGATCACATCTGATCCGGGGGCACGGGTAAACTGTCCCCCTGCGTATCCCTGACTTCTTTCTGCCCACCAGCGGCGGTACAGCCCACTGAAGCTGCAGCATGATGTTTCCCTTTCGCCCAGGTCAGCGCCGCCGCACTCGACTGCGATCCCACGCAGGATATCCAGCACAGTTCGAGGTGCTGGAAATGCGGACCCTGCTCAGTGTCAGCACTGCAACGCTTACGCCCGCCCAGGACACAACCATCTATTCTGTTGTGGCAGGAGATCTGTCCAACGGCGCCGGACAAAGCATCGTGGTAGGTGGAGCCGGGGGCGTTGCTGAGGCTCGCAGAGGTCTGGTTGCGTTCGACCTGAGCGATGCTCAAATACCGGTCGGGGCAACAATTCTTGATGCAGTTCTGACGATGAACATCGCCCAGGTCTTTGGGGGCACAACCAGCATCTCACTGCACCCTGTTACCACGGTGTGGAGCGAATCAGCGAGCGATGCTGACGGCGATGAATTTAACGGCACACAAGCTCTCACGCGTGATGCGACCTGGGCGTTTGGCCTCTACGGATCACTGCACTGGAATAACGCGGGCGGTGATTTCAGCGCCCCTTCCGCCACCGCATCACCCGCCGGTAACGGCGTCATCGAATGGATCGGCGGAGCACTGGTTGACGATGTTCAGAACTGGCTTGATGATCCACAGCTGAATAACGGCTGGATGCTGATTGGCGAGGAACAGATCGCGTCCGCGCAGAGCTTTCACAGTCGTGATTCCCTCAACCCGGCACTGCAGCCTCACCTCGAAATCACCTGGGAGGACCCCTGGACACCATCCGTTGTCGAAGGTCGAAAATGGCACGACATCAACGCCGATGGAATCCATCAACAGCAGCAGGCTTCAAATCTGCAGCTCACATTCGCCGGCGGACGCAACTACTACAATAGCTTTGGTGGTGGGGAGTACTGGTATTGGTCACAGTCCGGTTCAGCCTGGTTCTTTCTGACACCCGATGGCAACCTCTCACAGTGGGACCAATCCCCTCGTACGCTCAGTGGACCTGTGATCGCCCAGCCAGGCCCCAGAGCCTGGAATAACCCCACCGCTCTGATCGCAAGCAGCGAATCTGTCCAGGCCGAACCGGGGCTCAATGGATTCACTTTTCAATTGATCGATGAATCCGGACAGATTGTTGCTGAGACGCAGTCCAGAGACATTGACCTGAATGGAGACGGTCAGATTCAGCCTGATACTGAACGAGGCTGGTATCGATTCGAAAATGTCGCGCCCGGCGAGTATCGAGTCCGCGAACAACTCACGAATGGCTGGACACAGAGCGCTGGTCGCATGTCGCCTCTGGCCGAAAACGCCTGGCTGATCAGCCAAAGTCTGGAACTGGAATTCACCGGCAATCTCCACCAGAACTTTGGAGGCCTGGGTGAAAAATGGCTTTGGGGAAGTGCCGGCTGGCACTTCGTGACGCCGGACGGCACGGTCAGCCGCTGGGACGAACAGGCTGTCACCTCGCAACGCGGCCTGCAGGGAACAGTGGTCGCAGGGTTGACGAACGAGTATTTTCGCGACCCGTCACTCCTGTACGCAGCCCGGCAGCCCAGGTTTCTTGTCACTTCGGGCTCCGTCACCGGCGGACTGAATTTCGGAAACTATCGCGAAATCGAGGTGGCCGGACGGATCTGGAACGAACGGGATCCAAACGGAATCCGCAACAACGACGCGATGCCGGAAGCACAACTGGTTGCTGTGCCGACAGGTGTCCCTGATCAACTGCAGACTGCAACCTGGTACGGCATCCCCGCAAATAACACCCAGCAGCTGTACTGCATCACCGCACTGGGCGAAGTGTTTTTCTGGTCACAGGCAACCGGCGCTGTCCTGCACACGCGCATTTCTGAGGCGGCCATGGGGGACCCGCAGGTCATTAGCAACTTTGCATTTGCGGAAGAACAGTGGCTCAATGAAATACCATTGGAGTTGCTGGATTCCGACGGCCATGTCGTTGCCAGAACCGTCAGTCAAAACCGTGATATCAACGGTGACGGCAACATTGATCCGTCCACCGAATCCGGATGGTACGCTTTTGCTGGCCTGCTGCCTGGAAACTACTCGCTGCGTCAGGTCACATCAAACGGAGTCATTGAGGTTTCCCAGACAACTCCGGCCGAAAGTCGCCAGCTCATGGAGTTCTCGCAACAACACGGCTTCAGGCTGACAAACCGCGATCATTTTAACTTTGGTGGACTCAACGAACGCTGGCTCCGCGATCGTTTCAATCAATGGTACTTTATCACGCCTGACGGTCGCATTCGTCTTTGGGATCGAGTCAGCGGTGGTGCCCTCGGTGATGTCACCGGTACTGAAATTGGCCAGGTTGCCTCTGCTGTTTTCGTCAATCTTAACCTGCTGGTTGCTCCGCAGAACCCCCTGTATCAGCTCGCGGAATCCGATTCACTGAACCTGAACCTCGGGCAGAGTCGAATCCTTGATACTGTGTTCGCGGAACTCGCCTCCGACCTCACCTGAGCACTTCAGGGTGTTGCCAAACGAACGGCCTTCAGTCCCGATACTTCGATGATGTCGCGACGGTCCTCCTGAGACCAGCGGGTTCCCATAACGCCAACCGGATTACCAGCAAAACTCTGCAGATCCACTCCCGCAGCAGGACGCAGTTCAGCCAGAATATTGCCTTCACCGTCCGCCAGTACAAAACCATCAGCTCCACCGTCAGCCGGCAACAGCATTCCAGCCCCGACGAATGGATTCTGTGGACTTCCCGGCTGCAGCATCGATGCCGCTTCCGACTGTGAAACATCGCCTGTGGCCTCGACTGCGGAAGCCGGAATGACGTTGCCGTCAAATCGAGTCTCTGACACTGGCGTGGCGGATTGATCGGCAAACACAGTGGAGGTGCCCGGAGGCAGCATCTGTTGAGCCTCCACAAAAACTGATCGCTCGCCCGGATTCGTGGAAACCGCGGAGGTGGTGCCGGATGACTCACTTTTTCCCGGTTGCATGTACTGTGGAAATCCACCAGGGGCCTCACGCTGCACAATTCCCGAGCGAGATTGAACCCGGTTACTCAGCGGACTGATGCCCGCGCTCATCATGGAACGAAATCCATGGCGCGACACCAGCGAAGCATCCCGACGCTCTGTGGCACTCTGCAGATTCCGAATATTACGGGCATCTGACATGCGCTGCTGATACCGCCTGATTGCCGCGAATCGCAGTTCGATCGCGGCCGACAGAGACGGACTGGTCAGTTCCGATTGCAAAGCTCGGTACTCCGCTTCAAGCTGGTCCAGATTCCACGTTGAGGCATCCTGCAGGACCATCGCGCGAAATTTTTGATCCAGTACTGCGATCTGCTTCCGCTCGGTCGTATGGCGTTCCTGCTCGACAAGTTGCGGACTCTTCGGCACATCTGACTCACTGGTGCTGTTTGCATCGGCAGTGGGAGATTTTATCAGCCCTGATTGCGCTGCGTTTGATGGCATTCGGTATGCATCACTGTCCGCAAGTTGCTGCTGTCCAGGATCTACCGGCACCACGGCCACTCCCGGAATCCATCGGCGTTCGCGCTGGGGAGGACTGATCTTCAGCATGGATTGCCGCCCCGAAGAAGTCTCCAGATCCCGGCGTTCCATGATCGCAACCACTTCCCCTGCCATCAACCTTCGCTGCCACACGGAAACCTCATCGCCAAACTCACTGCCCACAAACGCAACGACATTGTCATCTCGAACGACACCCTGAGTCGCATTGGTTCTCTCGACATACCGTTCGGCAATCCAGTTGAAGCTGCCCCCGGGAGGATCAATCATGTACCAGCCGCCCGGATCATGACGATGCACTGTCACCAACTGTCCCTGGGTGAGACGTTGAGTTGGGTAATAGCGCTCGCCTCCACCGGACCTCACCCATGTTTCTTCAGCAATCACCCGCGCCTGATAAGGAAATCTCGTTTCCCCAGCTTCAAGGTTCGTTGCTGAAAGACCTGCAATCAACAAACATCCAGCTGCAACCAGTCTCATTGGCTTGCTCCAAACCATCAAATTCGGCTCCGAAAATTCATCATTTCGGGCCATTCCAATCACACCCGATGACATCTGCCGGAACGCGGAATTCTCTCCATGTTCCGAACACTCTGCTGCCAGTCGTTTTTTCACGATCGAATCACTCACAACCGACCATGCCATGGGCCAGTTCGGCAGATTCTGCCGAACTCCAACTCCTCCGGCAAAAACTGCCGATTCACCGACCGAACTCACCAACGCTGACAAAGTCCTCTGCCATCTCTACCCAGCGCCGGAAAAACACTCTCCAACGGTCACCAAACACATCGACAGCCAGCATTTTCCGCCACTGCGATGGCATACTCGCAAGCTTCAGCTCACGAGACAGAGCAACGGCGGGAATTGCCAGTAACTGCCATCAGGGCTTTCTTCATCCACTCTTTGGATTACACTTTCTCGGGAAATGGCTCAAGATTGAATTTCAATTGCACTGAAACGGTGCACTCAGTCCTGCAAAATCAACGCTCCCGACGTCCGGTTCGGGAGCTCAATTCAGGTCGAACCATGAAACGAACGCTGTCACTGGTACTCCTGTTCCTGCTCATCTCCCCTGTCACCGGCGACGAACCCCGCCTGCAAATCGGGCAGGTGGCACCCGCGTGGAAAAACCTGCCAGCAACGAACGGAAAAAAATATTCTCTAACCGACTTTGACAACATCGACGTGCTCGTGGTCTGCTTCACCAGCAACACTTGCCTGTATTCGCAGGACTATGAAGGACGGATGGCCCTATTCAGTAACGCCTACTCTCAGGCTGGCGCAAGCGTCAAACTGATTGCCGTCAACTCCAGCCCAAAGCCATCAGACAGCATCGAGAACATGAAACGACGGGCTGAAGAAAAGAAGTACCCATACCTTTACCTTGCCGACCATGAACAGACGCTCGCCCGTTCGTGGGGCGCTATCTTTACTCCGGAATTCTTCGTCCTGAACAAGTCCCGGGAAATTGTCTTCATCGGTGCCATGGACGATCACACAATGGAGGATAAAGTCACCAGGCATCACCTGAACGACGCGGTCGACGCTGCACTCATGGGCACACTGCCGAAAGTCACCACCGTTCCGGCAAGGGGTTGCCGTATTCCCGTCAGTCGCTCTCGCAGACAAAAGCCGTAATCATCCAGGAACAGCAATCACTTTGCAGGTCGCGCCACGATGACTGTCGATCACGAATTACAGCAGACACATTGCGGATCACCCCACTCGTGTTGCCTCCTGCTCCTTCTGCTCGCAGTCACGCACATCGGCTGTCAGGCGACTCCACGCACAACCTTCTCCACCTCTCCTCCTGATCGTCATCTGTTCAGCGGAGATGGGTTCGCCATTCACAGCGACGTCCCGCTGCGGCCGGATGACCCCATTGTCAAACAATTGGCTGAGACCCGATTGACCGTAACCAACCGCTTAAAGCTCCAGGAACAGCGAGATCCAATCGACGTCTACCTGTTCAGTGATGAAGTCAGCTATCGCAACTTTCTCCGCGTCCGCTGGCCTGCACTGCCCTCCCGCCGAGCCTACTTCATGCAGACATCCAAACAGCTGGCTGTCTACTCATTCGTTAGTTCCCGAGTCCTTTCAGATCTGCGGCACGAATTCACTCACGGAATTCTGCACGCGTCATGCTCCCACGTACCGCTGTGGCTTGATGAGGGACTGGCAGAATACTTTGAAACTGCCACTGACCTGGATAACCGTCGCAGTCAGCAGCACCTCGATGAACTACTACTGGCCGAACAGGAAGGATGGAGCCCGGGAATGTTCCGCCTCGAAATGATCGCGGAATTCAGCGCGTTCTCAGCACGTGACTATGCCGAAGCGTGGGCATGGACTCACTTCCTCCTCAATGGCAGCCGGGAGGGTCAGGCAGTCCTGCTGAAATACATCGCGGACCTGCGAGACGCGACGGTTGCCCCGGGATTTCTGCAACGGCTTGAGAAAGCTGTACCGACATACGCCGGAGATCTCTGGGACCACCTGCACAGTCTTCGTCGCGATTCGAATGCCGCTCTATGAAATACCGCCTGGAGTCTCAGGCGGCAGTCGTTGCTGCTTCCAGTTCTTCCCCGCCGCTGGCACCGGGAGACCTCACGCTGTCAGCCACGTCGCAGAACTGCAGCGATTGAGATCGCTGCGGAGGATCTGAATTGCGGTAGAGCACAAACCACGTATGCAGAAGACAGCCTGAGAGGATCAGGCCGGATGTGAGTAGTTGCAGCACAGCAACAAAATCCGACTCCGCCTGCACATTTCCTCGCAGCGGTAACACAGCCAAAACCAGCCCCAGACCTAAACCGATCGTCAACAGGATTTGCGAAGTGCGGAATCGCTGCATGTCCTTCGAGATTTTAAACAACGTACACAGGAAGACGGCACTTGCCGGCACAACCCACAACGCATGACGTGATGCTGCAGGAGCTGAGCCGCCGACTCCAGTGGGCAACATGATCAACTGCTCGATGTCCGGCACCAGTGAACTCGAAAAAAAGAAGCCAACCGCAAACAACTGAGCGGAGAGCCACTTCCAGACGCGGTAATCCCCACGGAAATCGACCGTGCTGCAGGAACGAGCCACCGCGATAAGAAAGCATAACTGTGCCGCAAAGCACAATTCGAAACTCACCAAAACCCGCAGCAACCGCTGTAGCGGTGAACCCGACTCCCGCAAAGAACCCAAACCGGTGTCCCAACCGGTGCCTGGCACCGAAACATCCTCCGAACCGATGTCCGCATTGGTGCCAGGCACTGAAATCCCGGGCTCCGAGGTGCCAGGTACGGTGTGACCAATCACGGCCCCGAGCCCTCCTGCGACTGCGGTGCCTGGCACCCGATCGCCACTGATCGTATCGGCACCCACCCAAGTGACGCGACGTGATCGATCATCATCCAAAATTGCAGGAGCGGAGTAGACGGTGCCAGGCACTTTTTGAGAAAGCTGTAATCCGTCACCGGCGATCAACAGAGTTGCGACCTTTGGGCTCCTGGGACTGGTCGGCACTGACGGAAGGAGGGCCAGCGGCAGGAGAAGAAGTCCGCCGCAAACACAAGCATTCTTCCAAAGTCGGCGGGAAATCAGCCGGCGCAACACAAATAGCGAGACCAGCCGTATTGCGGCTCGCTCATCCTCTGTCCCGGAACAAGCATGCATTTGCTGAACTCGTTCCAGATGTCGCTGTTCGAAGGAAAGGCCTTCGCCAGAATCCGAGGATATGCAGACTTCACTGGATTGTTCATCGAGACAAGGCTGATCGACCAGCATCCGCCGCCTGCGGCCTTCTGCCCACCCAGCAAACATCTTAGAGGGACCATCCATGGTCGCATTGGCCTTCGAGATCACTTCGCGCGATCGATATTGGATTCCGAGAGGATGTCATCCGTGGATGTTGTCAAGCAGAATCAACGACGTTGGTTTTTATCAGTCATTGCCGCAGACCCTGATTCAGTCAATATCACGCCTCTGAGGCTTACCAATAAATCTTTTCCGCGTAGCCGATCCAATCGCTACAATCACTCGTAACCGAACTGGTTGCTATGGTCACAGACTGGTCTACGCCCCCCCCTTGTTAACTGCACCAATCCGGCGATGAACTGTCTTCATTGGCTTCTTTATGATGCGAGACGGGAGTTCTGCTGCAAAACGGAAGCTCTTTCGGAAGTTGCTCACAATCGCAATCCAGTGCTCACCCGGAATCGCGAGTCTTTCGATTATTGGCGGTACTGCACTCGAGATTCGCGATTTCCTGCCCCGATGGAGGTGTCGTCCAGACCAGTCGACCACCTCGAGGTAGGCAACGAATTCGACCTCCAAAAAAGGCATTTTCGGCTTCGGGTTTTGCTCAGTCCAAAGTTGACATTTTTCCGGCTGAGGCGACCTGTCAAGAAAGGGAACCAGCCAGTCACAACCAGGTGCTCCTTGCCCCCTGTCTTTCGATCGTTTGCCTACGATTCGAATGCGTTCGCTGAGCCCTGTAAATTCACCAGTTTCTGGAGTATCAGCAATACCTGCCCTTACTTCATTCAAATCGACGTAAACCATTGCCGCAATCAATGCAAACTGATCTTTCAATGGTCTGACATCGTATCGCCCCTCCCAAAAATGACCGGAGACATCGTCTTCTTTGTTGGCACGTCGGGCGACAGGTTCCGCCAGACATTTCATAAACCACGAGACTGATACGAGCCGGTCTCTAAGGACATTCACCCGTTCAGCATCCGTGGCGATCGCGTTGATTTCCGCGGTATTTGGCGAATCGCGAGAGTCCCGTTTCATTGCAGCAGTTGGAAATAGGCTGAGCCAACGAGCGGCGATTTCCGTCTCAGTCCAGTTCGCTGCCTGATCAGGACAACTCAGGATCACAAGGTGGAAGTGATTACTGAGAATTGCATAAGTACAGATCTGAATCGAGAACGCCTCACAAAGCACCCTACAGCGATCTCGTATCCATTGCTTTCGATAGGTGTAGTCTCGTCCCCCGCCGGGCATCCGACCGCATAACCGAGTTCTTCGAACACATCGATGGGTGATGAGAAACGCCTGTCGATCAGATCCACTGTAGATTTTGGAACGATTTACTCTCGGCATGTTAAGCCTCTCGCGGGAATCCACATCAGAAACTAGTAATCAATCATCGTCACCCTTAATAAACGTTTTAACACCGCACCACAAACCCGCTCTTCTTCGGCGTTTTTTTTCTGAACTGCAGATGAAAATGACAGTCGGTTGCATGCTTTCACCACGCGCGTTGATTTGCCACAACACGACGGTTCTCGGGCTTCTGCATTGCATACTGAGTAAACTCGTGGACGCGTTGGCAGATCCACGCTCAATATCAGCCGAGACCCACATGCCAAGATGGGGAATTCTTCGGAATACCTGCGCGGCCCCCTGCGTGCAGGAAATCGCATCAAGTCGTGACGACTCCTCGCAGCAACGCGGATCTCCCCCGCGATAGCTGCGATAACGTGTCTGGTACCCAGGAATGTTTCTGGTACCTGCGCATGTCAGGAAAATTGTGGAAGGCTATTCGTTCAGCAGCTTCCAATTCAGAACGCCACACCAAAGCCGTGGTTGCCACCCGCGTTACTCCGCGGGGCTCCCCCCGGCCTGTTGCCACCGCCGCCTGCACGGTCACATTTCGATCTTTCGATGGCACGGTGTTCAGCGACAGGGATGTGCCCGCATGACCGGATTTCCATTCCAACACATCCGCCGACCAGAGTACGCAGTGTTCCGCTACGGCCGGAGTGTTCTGTTACGAACCGTGCGAGGGCCAAAACGAGGCAGCTGCGACTGGATCGCGAACATGCTGAGACTTCGACGGAACACGCGACAGAGATCTCCCAGTCAACACACTGTGGAATGCGGCCTTGCCTGCATCACTCGGATCGCTTCTCGTCCCCGTCTTTGCTCCTTCCGGTCGACAGAAAGAGGAGAATCAGCCTCGAGTTTGGCCCGTCCCTCGCAACACATACTTGTAGGTGGTGAGCTCCTGCAGGCCGCATGGCCCGCGTGCATGAAATCGATCCGTACTGATCCCGATTTCAGCTCCCAGTCCCAGTTCACCTCCGTCATTGAACCGTGTGCTGGCATTCACGACGACGGCCGAGGAATCCACCAGGGTTTCGAAGGCTTCCGCTGCCGCAAAACTCTGCGTGACGATTGCATCTGTGTGAGCCGATCCAAATTCTCGAATGTGCTGCACAGCCTGCTCCAGCGAATCCACTACTTTCACATTAAGAATCAAAGCGAGGTGCTCAGTTGAGTAGTCTTCTGCCGTCGCCGCCACTGCCCCGGGTGCCAAAGCAAGGCTGTCTTGACAGCACCGCAGTTCGACCTTGTGATGTTGCAGAGCCACGGCGACTTCCGGCCAGACTCGATCCAAAGCCGCCCGATGAATCAGCAGCGATTCCGCTGCATTGCAAACGCCGGGCCGTTGGCACTTGCTGTTGACGACAATTTCTTTCGCCATTTGAACATCTGCAGATTCATCAATGAAAACGTGGCAGATTCCGTCGTAGTGTCGAATGACCGGCATTGTCGCCTCCCGACAAACGCGTTCGATCAGTGACTTGCCGCCCCGAGGAATCGTCACGTCGATCAGGTCGCCACAGGACAGGAATTCTCCAACTAATGCCCTGTCGGGAAACTCAACGAGTTGAACAGCATGTTCGGGTAATCCTTCCGTCCTGAGGGCCTCCTGCAGAATCTCTCCGAGCGCAAGATTGCTGTGTAACGCCTCCCGGCCACCGCGAAGGATGACGCTGTTCCCGCTCTTGATGCAGAGAGCAGCGGCATCAATCGTAACATTCGGACGCGACTCAAAGATGAAGAACACAACACCCAGTGGAACTCGCACGCGATTTACCTGAAGACCATTTGGCCTTCGCCCACCGCTGATCACCTCTCCTACCGGATCCGGCAGTGCACAGATCTGTCTCACTGCTGCGGCGAGCGATTCAATTCGCTGCTGACACAGTCGCAGGCGATCCAACATCGCCGGGGAAAGCCCGCTGTTCTCCCCCGCAATCAGGTCCAGTTGATTTGCCTGGAGAATGGAATCCTGTCTTTCAAGCAACAGGGCCGCGACCTGTTCAAGCCAGGCATTCTTCTGGCTGCCGGTCAGCGATGGCAACTGCTGGGCAGCATTTCGCGATTGCCCCGCGATCTTTTTTGCGTACCCGGGGTCTGGAATGCAATCGGCCATCGTATCAATTCACATTTGCACTGACGGAACTTACAGGGATAGCGGATGATCCCGGAAAAGTTGAAACCATCCTGCTTGCAACCTGAGTTTACTTGAAGCCCTCGAAAAAATCGCGGCCAACTCTTCCCCCCGTCCACACACGGTCTTCACCGGGCTCCAGCAAGCCGCAACACGACCAGTTCTCGAGTGGATATCGACATTGCCGGATGGGAAAACGGGGCCGGCTGTGGCGATCCTGGGAATTTCCGAAAGCGAGAGGATTTCGCGAGAGATTACCTTTCGCTTGATCCACACGCCTACACACCATATTCCAACCTTGCAGAAGCTACAACGGGGAGATTCCGATCATCGCAGGCTTCCTCGAACCCCGCGTTCCCGGGAATCTGCCTTTGAACGACCAGAGAAATCTTCAGATCTGCCCTTTTTTGAGACTCAGCGGAGATGACGGCTGCTCGAATGTCGATTTTCTGACGGAACACTCGATAACAAGCATGAAAGCACCATGATCCCGCAGACCTCGCCAGGCCCGAACTGGGTCCGGCAGTCAGGTTTGACACCCGATCCGGCGATTTGGCTGTAATCGGGCCCGAAATCGATTCCGTCAAAGAGGACACTCAGTGGATACATCCCTGCTTTCTAATCTGCCCAGTCTGCCACCACTGTTCGTGTACGGCGCGATTCTTGTGGGATTTGTCGTCACGAATCTGGCGCTGGCCCATCTGCTTGGCCCACGACGCAGAACCGCAGTCAAGGATATGCCTTATGAATCCGGCATGGATCCTGTGGGGGACGCCAGGCAACCGTTCGATATTCGCTTTTATTTAGTGGCGATCCTGTTTCTTGTTTTTGATGTAGAACTACTATTCCTGTATCCGTGGGCTGTCAGTGCCTACAGCGACCTGGGGATTCCGGTTGAATTGCGGGATACAGTGTTCGGAATCATGCTGATATTCATGGCAACCCTCGCACTTGCGTGGATCTATGCCTGGCGAAAAGGGGTATTTCGATGGCGGTAGGACTTCCGGAAAACATTTTCATCACTCGACTGGATGCTGCCGCAAACTGGGCTCGGTCGAACAGTCTCTGGCCGATGCCATTTGCCACAGCCTGCTGCGGGATCGAATTGATGGCCACAGCGGCCTCACGTCATGACCTGGCACGATTCGGTGCTGAGGTCATGCGGTTCAGCCCCCGCCAGTGCGACTTACTGATCGTCGCTGGCCGAGTCGTGATGAAGATGCTTCCAGTTTTGCAGCGAATCTGGCTCCAGATGCCAGAACCGAAGTGGTGCATTTCCATGGGTGCCTGTGCCTGCTCCGGCGGTGTTTTCGACACCTACGCAGTTGTTCAGGGTGTTGACCGTTTTATCCCGGTCGACATGTACGTACCGGGCTGCCCACCGCGGCCGGAGCAACTGCTTGCTGCAGTGATTGACATGCAGGAAAAGGTTCGCCGCACCGGGACAGTGATGGGACGCGAATTCGCGGCCCGGGACACGTCATCCGGTCCCACCCCGTTTGACCTGCAGGAGGAGCACCGAATTGAGGACGCCAGCCTGATTCAGCTGGGTGGATTCTCTGCTGCCGCAACCACCATGAAGAGGGATGCCTGAGATGGTTTCGCTTGAGGAACTGCAGTCGCGATTTGGCGAAGAAATTCGGGAGAAAACATTTCGCGACAATCGTTTCATTGACGTGTCGTCTGGTGTTCTTCTCGACGTACTGAGCGGGCTCAAAGCTGACTTCGGTTTCAGTATGCTCATCGATATCACAGCCATTGACTGGCTGGATTACGAAGGAGCGACAGATCGTTTCAGCGTGGTCTACCTGCTGCTGAATGTGGAGACTGGAGAGCGACTGACCATTCGTACTGCGGTAAATCTCCCTGACCCGCAACTCCCAAGTGTCTGTGCCCTCTGGATGAGTGCAGACTGGCTGGAGCGAGAGGTCTACGACATGTTCGGAATCTCCTTCAGCGACCACCCGGACCTGCGCAGAATCCTGATGCCCGAAGAGTTTGCGGCGTTTCCACTGCGGAAAGACTATCCGCTCAAGGGACGCGGCGAGCGACACAACTTCCCTGTGATCACACGGTCCGAGGGCTGATTCAACAGTCCGCGGGACGCTTCTGTGTCCTGCGGTTTTATTTTTGTCTTTTTTGATACGCGGCCTCGTTCCATGCCACTGACGCCTGTTGCAACACACGGTTCAGAATCCAAAGAACGTGAATACGTCTGGACACTGAATTTCGGCCCTCAGCACCCGGCCACCCACACAACTCTCCGTTTGGTGCTGACACTGGACGGCGAGAAGGTCCTGCAGGCCGTCCCGTACATCGGCTATCTGCATAGCGGCTTCGAGAAACTGGGAGAGCATCTCGACTTCAACCAGTATGTGACGATCGCTGACCGAATGAATTATCTGTCCCCGCTGGCTAATGAGATCGCGTGGCATCATTCCGTTGAGAAACTGCTGGGAATCGAACTCACCCCTCGCTGCAAATATCTGCGAACGATTCTTGCCGAATTGATGCGGCTGCATGACCACCTGCTGAATCTGGGAACAACGGCACTGGATCTCGGCGGCTTCACGGCGTTCTTGTACTTCTTCCAGCAGCGAGAGCACATTTACGATATCGTTGAACTGGCTTCCGGTCAGCGATTCCACACAAGCTACACGCGAGTGGGCGGGGTTCTCTTCGACGTCAACACAGACTGGGTCAACCGAGTTCGCAAGTTCATCCAGAACTTCCCGCCGGTTTACGAGGAGGTCAATCGCCTGCTCACCAAGAACCGCATCTTTGTGGACCGCACGCAGGGCATCGGCTATCTGAGCCGGGAAGATGCCATCAACCTCAGTGCCACCGGCCCGGTAGCACGGGCGAGTGGAGTCGAGCGTGATCTGCGCCGCGATGATCCTTACCTGGCCTACAACGAACTGGACTTTGACGTGATCTGCAGCACCGGCGGTGACTGCTATGCTCGTTATCTTGTGCGGATGCAGGAGATGCTGGAAAGTCTCCGAATTCTGGAACAGGCCATCGAAAACATCCCGTCGGGTCCGGTCAACATCGATGTGGATTCGGACATGGTTCTGCCACCGAAGCCGTCTGTCTATCGCAGTATCGAAGGACTGATTCAGCACTTCGAAATGATCATGCCGAATCGCAGCCATGACGTTCCTCGCGAAGAGGTGTACGCGGCCACAGAATCTCCGAACGGCGAACTTGGCTTCTACATTGTTGGTAATAACGAATCTCGTGCCTGGCGTGCCCGTACAAGGCCCCCCTCATTCATTCATTTTGCAATGTTTCCGCACATGATTCGCGATCATCAGTTGAGTGACGTCGTCGCGGTGCTGGGAAGCCTGAATATCATTGCCGCCGAACTGGATCGATAACAAGTCCCTGTCCTCTGAAAGTTGGCTGACAGAACATGACTGTGCTCAGTGAAGAAATTCGAGATCGGATCCGGGCAGAATTCCCCAAGTATCCGAACAAGCGTGCCGTTACACTGCCGGCACTGCACATTGTGCATGACACCCTGCGTGCCGTCTCGCGGGAAGCAATCGTGGAGATTGCTGACCTGCTGGAACTGCATCCAGCAGAGGTGCATGACACCATGACCTTCTACAACTTCTTCAAGACGGAAGAAAACCCTCAGGGAAAGAATCGCGTCTGGTTCTGCCGCAGCATCTCATGCATGCTGCGAGGCGGCGAAGAGTTGCTGGAGAATATTTGCCAGAAATACAACGTGACCCCCGGACACACGACAGAAGACGGGGCTGTGACAGTCGAATTTGCGGAATGTCTGGGTGCCTGCGAGGGAGCACCCTGCATTCTGGTGGACGACGTTTGTCACATGGACATGACAACGGAATCAACGTCAAAGCTCATCGACGAACTGTAATTACAGGCTCGATAGAGTGATCTTTGGCTTCAACCAGACACAGCGAATCCGAGGCAGATTGTGGCAGAATTCGAACCAGTTCTCTTTGCACGAATCAACAAGCCAGACAGCGCATCGCTCGCAACCTACAAGGCGGACGGTGGTTACTCCCGGCTCGAAGAATTTCTCAAGCTGGATCCCGCCGACATCACTGCGCAGGTCAAGAACGCGGGACTGCGGGGGCGCGGGGGTGCGGGCTTTCCAACCGGCTTGAAATGGACGTTTCTGCCCAAGGATCACAAAGGCCCTATTTACCTTGCCGTCAATGCAGACGAGAGTGAACCTGGGACCTTTAACAATCGATATCTGATGGAAAAGGACCCGCATCAGCTGATCGAAGGCATCATTCTCGCCTGTCGCGCGATTCGCTGTAATATGGCCTACATTTACCTTCGCTATGAATACGGCGACAGCTACCGAATTCTGGAAGAGGCCATTCAGGAATGCCGGGACGCCGGGATCCTTGGAGATAACATCTGCGGTTCCGGGTTCGCTCTGGATATCGTCGTGCACCGTGGCGCCGCAGCCTATATCTGCGGGGAAGAAACCGGACTCATCGAAAGTCTTGAAGGGAAACGGGCCTGGCCGCGAATCAAGCCACCGTTCCCGGCTATCGAGGGACTGTTTCGCAAGCCAACGATCGTCAACAATGTCGAAACATTGTGCTGCGTGACGCACATTCTTTATCGGGGCGTTGACTGGTTCCGGTCAATCGGCGTTCAGCCCGACCCGAACAATCCACGGGATCCCGGCAGCCTTGGCCCCAAGCTCTACTGCATCAGTGGGCACGTGAACAAACCGGGTTGCGTCGAGTTGCCTCTTGGCGTGACAGCTCGAGAGTTGATCGACAATCACGCTGGGGGAGTCTGGAAAGGTCGCAGGGCCAAGGCCGTAGTTCCCGGCGGAATCAGCATGGGCTTTCTTTCCGCTGATGAGCTGGACATCCCTCTGGACTTCGCTGGTCCGGGAAGTGCCGGATGTCTGGGACTCGGGACGGCGGCTGTTGTCGTTGTTGACGACCAGACCAGTATGGTCGACGTGCTGTACAACTGCTGTCGATTCATGGCTCACGAATCCTGCGGGCAGTGCACACCCTGCCGCGAGGGTACTCAGTGGATGACACGGATTCTGGAACGAATTCGCGATGGTCGGGGCCGACTGGAAGATCTGGATCTGCTGCTGGAAGTTGCCGGCTCCATGGGAATCATTCCCGGAACCACAATTTGCGGGTTGTCAGATGGAGCAGCATGGCCCGTGAAAAACGCGATCAACAAGTTCCGCAGCGAGTTTGAAGAGTACATTAAGAAGCAGAGTCCCTCGGTGACATCTGCACAAAAGCTCATGATGGCTGCTCACTAAAGCCCCATCGAACAGCAGCGATTGGAATTCCCGGACCATCGACAGGCCCAACTGGAAGACTGACCGAAAGCCTGCGATCAGCACGGCGGAACTCTGCTGGATTAATCGGAACCACTTTTCTCAGTTAAACCGCAAGCAATATCAGGTATCAGCATGGCAACCGTAACGGTAAACGGAAAAGAAGTGGAGATCGGCTCCAATGAGCGTCTGAATTGCATTGAGGCGGCAGCGCGGGTCGGTGAGGAGATTCCTGCGTATTGCTGGCATCCGGAACTTTCCGTTGTAGCCAGCTGCCGCATGTGCCTTGTGGAAGTGGGCGAGAAAAAAGAAGACGGCGAAGTGCAGATGGTGCCGAAGCTGGTTCCAGGCTGCCAGACTCCCGTGAAAGACGGCACGGTCATTGTATCGGACAGTGAAAAGGTCAAAGCGGCTCGCAAGGCAACACTGGAGTACCTGCTGCTCAATCATCCTCTCGACTGCCCAACTTGTGATCAGGCTGGTGAATGTTATCTGCAGGACTACAGCTTCGATCATGGCCGCGGTTACAGCCGGCTTAATGAACCCAAGAACATCAAGCCGGACAAGGATAATATTGGTGACCAGATCACTCTGTTCACCGATCGCTGCATCATGTGCACACGGTGCGTGCGTTTCACCAGGGAAATTTCCGGATCCTCCGAGCTCCAGGTGGTCAGCCGTGGCAGCCATGAAGAAATCGACATCTTCCCCGGCCACCCGGTGAACAACCCACTCGCCGGGAACGTTGTTGACATCTGCCCGGTCGGAGCATTGTGCAGCAAGGACTTTTTGTATGAACAGCGGGTCTGGTGGCTCAAAAGCACCAACTCCGTCTGCCCCGGTTGCAGTACAGGCTGCAGCATTACAGTGGATCAAAACGAAGAGCGAGTCTATCGCGTGAAACCGCGCGAAAATGAGCTGGCTCAGGGGCACTTCATGTGCGATGAAGGTCGGTTTGGCTGGAAATACACACATTCTGACCAGCGACTCACCAGCCCACAGCAGCGAGAAAACGGCCAGTTGCAGGAAACGGACTGGGAGAAATTGTTGGTTTCTGTGCGTTCAGCAATCACCCAGCAACAGGCAAACGCCTCAGGCCGGGTTGCTGCAGTTCTCTCACCGTGGATGACAACGGAAGAGGCATGGATGCTCGGTTCATGGCTCAAAGCCATTGCATCGGATGCAATCCTGGTGCCTGGACCAATCCGGAATTCCGGCGCTGACCAGCAGTTCCCACAGGATCGCAATGGCAATCCGTTGGAACCCATTCGTTTCACCATTCGTGCCGAGAAAGCTCCCAACAGAGCTGGCGTGCAGGCGGTCATTGATCACCTGATGGACGGTTCTTCCACCAGTTTCGATGAACTTACGCAGCTGGCAGCAGAGGGGAGCGTGGGCATGTTGTATGCTGTCGGTGGCGACCCGGAGGGATGGATTACCGAATCACAGGCGGAGGCATTCAGCAACGCTGGCACGCTTATTGTGCAGGATATTCTGCCATCATCACTGCTGCAGCACGCAACATTCGTGCTTCCGGGCGGTACATTTGTCGAACGTGAAGGAGTTGTTATCAACCACTCCGGTCTGGCACAGTTGATTCGTCGTTCTGTCCGTTGCCCGGATGGGAGTCGTCCGGATTCCCGAATCCTTTGGGATCTGACTGAGCGCACCGGGCTGGTCCAGTACGAAGCGATTCGGCAGGAGATCGCGGCAGCCATCCCGGCTCTTGCAAGCCTGACAGATGAAGCCCTGAGGAAGAACGGTGTTGTAACAGGTGACGCGGCGGAGACCGTAGCTAACTGATTGTCGCCTGCGATTGTATTCTGTGTTTGTCTTTCTACTTCTCTTCCTGCGATGTTTTCTGACATGACTAACCCGCTACCGGAATTGCTGACGACACTGATCACCATTGCAGTGGTTGTTGGTGCCATCCCAGGCGTTTGCAACTATCTGATTCTGCTCGAGCGAAAACTCTCCGCATGGATGCAGGACCGTATCGGCCCGAACCGAGTGGGGCCGAAGGGGTTGTTGCAACCTCTTGCAGACGGCATCAAGCTGCTGTTAAAGGAAGAAGTGATCCCGGGCCATGTCGACCGCATTTTGTTCCTGCTGGCCCCCGGCATTTCCGTCTTTACAGCGTTGCTGGCTTTTGCGGTTGTCCCGTTCGGCCCTGTGGGAGAGCCTGGTGTTCCCTCGTTCCTGCGTTTTATT
Organism: Planctomycetota bacterium; assembly: GCA_017859815.1. Classification (GTDB taxonomy): domain Bacteria; phylum Planctomycetota; class Planctomycetia; order Planctomycetales; family Planctomycetaceae; genus SXXK01. The sequence goes on from JAFMMM010000008.1 coordinate 24,446, forward strand.
ATCGCGCCCGGCATCGACATTGGACTGGTGTTCATCTTCTCAATTGGAAGTTTGGCTGTCTATGGCGTCGTACTGGGCGGCTGGGCTTCGAACAACAAGTACAGTGCACTGGGTGCACTGCGAGCAAGTGCTCAGGTTGTCAGCTACGAAATTCCTCTCGGGATGTCCGTACTGGGAATCGCCCTGATCTCCGGCACCATGAATCTGGAACAGATCATGATGCAGCAGATTGAGGGCGGAATTCTGGGATGGAATATCTGGTTTCAACCGGTTGCGGCAGTGATGTTTTTCACGGCTTCACTTGCGGAGGCAAATCGGCTTCCTTTTGACCTCGCGGAATGCGAACAGGAGCTGATTGGTGGCTGGCACACGGAATACAGTGCCCTGAAGTGGGCTCTGTTCTTCCTCGGCGAATACACCCACATGATCACCATCAGCCTGCTGACTGCAATTCTGTTTCTGGGTGGCTGGCACTTCCCCGGAATTGCTGAAGCGGGTGGCGAGGCCTCGATTATTTCGTGGGTCATCAAGCTGGGCGTTCTGTTGACCAAGGCCTTGGCTTTTATCTGCATCATGATTGCACTTCGGTGGACGATTCCTCGCTTTCGTTTTGACCAACTGATGGAACTGGCGTGGAGAGTGATGATTCCCCTCTCACTGGCCAATCTGCTGATGGTGATGATCTGTAAGCACTTCGAATTCAGTCTCTGGTGGCTGTTGCCAGGATCCGCCGGTTTGTTTGCGGCATGGGGATCGATCAGTGCCAGTCTGCGGGCAGCGGAACGAGCGTCGCGGCCTGGCTACGTGAAGCAACAGCAGGGGGCTGCCACTGCGGCAGCAGGAAGTGCTCACTAAAAGCACAGAGGAAGACACATTAACATTCGGGCGGTCCTCGACTGGACGGCCCGAAATCCTTGAAATCCGATTTCGGAATCTGAGGTCATGTCAGAAACAACAAAGAAGAAGAGTATTCGCTGGGTTGAGGAACCGGAACTGGGGTTCTGGGAAACAACCTTCGTTCCTGCGGTACTGAAAGGACTGAAGACAACTTTGCGGCACGTGACGGCCCGCAAGACTGTGACACAGCAATATCCGGAAGTGAAGCCGGAACTTCCGCTGCACTACCGCGGTGTGCATCGGCTGAATCGTGACGAAGAAGATCGCGTCAAATGCGTTGCGTGCATGATGTGTGCAACAGCGTGTCCTGCTAACTGCATCTCCATCCAGGGGCAGGCCGCCCCCCCGGAGTGGACTGACCGAGACAAGTTCCCGAAGACGTTCGAACTCGATGAACTCCGCTGCATCTACTGCGGAATGTGTGAAGAAGCGTGCCCGGTAGACGCCATCGAACTGACTCACATCTATGACCTGACAGGCGAGAGCCGTGAAGACCTGTTGTACACCAAGGATAAACTTCTGAACGTGTACGATCAGACGCGAGAAGACCACCGTGACCCGCTACGCACCGGACGCGGAGTTCTGGGCCCGGCATCAGAGTTTGTCGATCTACCGGCACTTGGCCCGGCGACATCTGTCCCGGAGAATGACCGTTCCGCCAAATCTGAAACAGCGGGTGTCATCAGGACGACCGGGCGGGAGGGCCAGCAATGACCGAGACGATCACACGAGTTTTTTGGAGCTGGAATCCTGTTGCCGTCTCCGGCCTCGCACTTTGGATTGCCGGAATCCTGTGGATGATGCCGGGCGGTGTCGTCACTGCTGCAAAGACTCGAATTCCCGGACTTCTGTTCACAGTTGCAGGACTGGTTCTTGTTTTGAGCTCTTTCGGGGGAGCCATTGGCGAACTGAGTGAAGAGTTGATGTTCTGGGTCTTTGCCATTGCGGCCCTGCTGTGCGGCACGTTGATGATCACATCCAGAAACCCCGTCTATGCAGCACTTTGGTTTGCTCTGGCAACCCTCAGCACATGCGGGTTGTTCATGCTGCAGAGTGCTCCTTTTTTGGCTGCGGCCACAGTCATTGTCTATGCAGGAGCAGTCATCGTTACCTTCCTCTTCGTCATCATGCTGGCTCAGCAGTCTGGTGCCGCGGGCTACGACCAGACAGCTGGCGGTACGCTTCCGGCAACGCTGGCGTCTTTCCTATTGCTTGGGGCGGTTTTTTATCTGGTGAATACCACGGCTCCGGAGGTTCGACGGGTTGCTCCCCTCGCTGATTCGCTGCGGTTGACTACGAGTGCGGAAAATGCGGTGGCGGCAGGAGAAGCCGCTGGTGGCGGAGCATCACTGCAGGCCGTTCCGGTCGAAGAGATACTCGCCCAGGAGCAGCGTGATTCAGAGCAACCGGCTGTGCAGCCGAACCTGCTCAGCAGAGCCACCGAATCGCATCCGGTTGGAAGCATGAAGGGGTTGGGGCGGTCACTGTTTGGCGACTATTTGTTCGCCGTGGAATTGGCGGGCACCATTCTCCTGATTGCCTGCATTGGTGCGATCGCTGTTGCGCCCCGCCGAGAAGAGGGGGCAATTTGATGGAAATTCCCACGATGATTGACGCCTCCAACGGCCTGACCAGTATTCCACCGCAGGATCTGCGAACGCTGGTCGTCGGTGCAGCATTGTTCGCCATCGGGACCATCGGCTTCCTGACGCGACGCAACCTGATTCTGCTGATTCTCTGTGCGGAATTGATGCTGCACGGTGTTTCGCTCAGTTTGGTAACCTTCGGCAAATTGCAAAACAATAACGAAGGCCAGGCCTTCACGATTTTTCTGCTGACCATTGCGGCCTGCGAAGCCGGACTGGCATTGGCGCTTGTCCTGTCTCTTTATCGCAGTGCCCGGTCGCTGGACATACGTCTGTGGACGGAATTGCGTGAAACAGATGTCCCGGTGGCTCCGCTCGAACCGGCGGCTCCTGCAGCGGGATCATCCTATGGTGACATCCCGCGTTTGACGCCGGCGGGTACTCAGCCTGCCCACGTACCTCGCCGTCCCGCGGCGAAGAAGTGAGACTCTGCGTACGGCCATGAACTGGAACGGCGGCGAGTCCCGCCGGAACAAATTTTGAATCTCTGCCTCCGTGTTTTTTCCCCGGCATTCGGGGCTGGAACCGACAACAATGTCTGAAGCAATCAATTCTTTCCTGTCACCGGAAGTGCTCCTGCTGCTGCTGTGGCTGATTCCTGGCGCACCACTGCTGTCAGCGATCCTCACTGCACTGCTGGGGCCCAGAGTTCTGCGTGGCAAAAGTCATCTGCCATGCTGGTCTGCTCTGGCAGTTTCTTTTGTGTGTTCAGTCCTGGTGTTGATTGCATTGCCGACCGCACCGAACCCAAATCAGCTCGACGTCATTGCTCCCGAGAATCTGCAGGATGCCTCTGACAACGCCTCTCCTGAGCTGGTTGTTGTTGGGCCGGAATGGCTAAGCGTTGGTGATCTGGAAGTCGGATTTGATCTGCGGGTTGACAGTATCACCGCAATCATGCTGGCCATGGTTACTGGGGTCAGTTTCCTGGTGTCGCTGTTCGGCTCTGGCTATATGCATGGGGATGGCGGCTACCCGCGTTTCTTTGCTGCGGTGTCCGGGTTTGTGTTTTCCATGTGCATGCTGGTCATGGCAAACAACTTTGTCCTGCTGTTCTTTTTCTGGGAGATGGTAGGACTTTGCAGCTATCTGTTGATTGGCTTTTGGTTCCACAAGCCCTCAGCTGCAGCAGCATCACGCAAGGCATTCGTCGTCAACAGAATTGGTGACTTCGGGTTGATCATGGCGATCTTCCTGATGCTGACACAATTCGGCTCAGTCAGTTTCAGCGATGTCCTGGGGAATCCCGAGCGAATCGCACAATTGCATGCTGGTAACGAGACGATCATCCCTTTGATCTGTTTATGTCTGTTCCTCGGAGCAATGGGTAAGTCGGCTCAGTTTCCACTTCAGGTTTGGCTGCCGGATGCGATGGAGGGGCCCACTCCGGTCAGTGCATTGATCCACGCCGCCACAATGGTCACGGCTGGAATCTACCTGGTGGCCCGCTGTACCCCGCTGTTCGTCATGGCGCCTGAGGTTCAGGTTCTGGTCACGGCTGTCGGAACAATCACAGCGTTGCTTGCTGCCCTGATCGCGCTGACTCAGACAGATTTGAAACGTGTACTCGCTTACTCAACAGTGAGCCAACTGGGCTTTATGTTCATGGCCCTCGGTTGCGGTGCTGCCGGGGCTGAGGTTGCCACACCCGCAGTGAACGCTGGTATGTTTCACCTCTTCACACACGCCTACTTTAAGGCCTTGTTATTCCTCGCAGCCGGAAGTGTCATGCACGCCATGGGCGATGTGATTGACATGAGATACTTCAGCGGTTTGAAGAAGGCTTTGCCAATTACCCACTGGACATTTCTGGTCGGAGCTGCTGCTCTGGCGGGTGTACCATTGCTGGCGGGATTCTGGAGTAAGGATGAGATCCTCGCAGTGCTTGGCACGGCCGCGTCGACAGGTGAGTATCAGGCATTTTTCAAAGTGGTTCTGATCACAGCATCAATCACTGCCGTTCTGACCGCGTTTTATACGTTCCGAGCCTACTTCATGACGTTCTGTGGCGAAGAGAAATTCCCTGTAGAAGCCGGACACCACCCCCATGAAGCAACACCAATCATGGCATGGCCGCTGCGGATACTGGCGGTCTGTGCTGCACTGATTGGTTTGGCGGTCGGACCAACTCATCTGTTTCAGACCTACCTGCAGCGAACTCAGGGGCTCACTCCATTTGAAGCTCACTTCCACATTGATGTCATGATCACCAGTGTTGTGATTGCCTGCTCCGGCATTGGAGTCGCGTGGTGGTTTTATGTTCTTTCCCCGGCCACACCGGTTCGGATTGCAAAAATTCTGACCCCCTTCTTTTTCCTCTCCCAAAAGAAATTCTTTCTCGACGAGATTCTTTACGGAATCGTCGTTGCTCCGCTCAAACTACTTGGACGCCTGTGCGTGATGTTTGACCGCAACCTGATCGACCGCCTGATTGATTCGCTGGCGGGCGGTCCTGTGTTTGTCGGTAATCGGCTGAAAAGGTTCCAGGGCGGCGTTGTGACTTCCTACGCGGGGATCATGTGGTTCGGGGCAGTCACTGCCGTCGTTGTCGCAATCAGTCTGTTTTGATGGTTCCGTAATTCGGACAGCATTCTTCAGTTTTCTTCGCTGTTATCACCATCAGTCATCGGTTTCACTCCCATGCAAACACTTCTCTTTCTTGTTCTTGGTCTGCCCACCGTCACGGCGGCATTACTGATGCTGTTTCGGGCGTCTTTAACGATGCGAACCGCTCGCTGGACCGCTCTGATGGGTTCGCTTGCCACGCTGATGTTTTCAGTATTCCTGCTGACGAGTTATTACAACCGCACAGTTCAGGCCACAGAGCTTCAACTCGAGAGACTTGCCACTTCCCAGCCTGCGGGCTCACTGATTCGTCCTCGCGCAGAGGTCGTCCATTCGTGGCTGAACACCGCCGGAATGAAACTGGAACTCTATTTCGGCGTGGACGGCATCAGCGTGGCCATGATTGCACTGACCGGCCTGCTGAGCTGCTGTGCAATCCTCATTTCGTGGGAAGCGATTCGGGAACGCACAGCAGAATTCTACGCTGCACTACTGCTGCTGGAGACCGGTCTTGTTGGTGTCTTCTGCTCCTTCGACCTTGTGCTGTTCTATGTCTTCTTTGAGATGACGCTGATTCCGTTGTTTTTCCTGATCGCAGTCTGGGGTGGTCAACAGCGTCGCTGGGCAGCGGTCAAATTCTTCCTGTACACACTGGCGGGCAGCCTCGTAACACTCTCGGGCCTGATCTATCTGGTCCAGGAGGCATCCAGAGGTGGTTTGGCAAATCCAACATCCATTCCGGCACTTGCCAACTGGCTGAGCGCGAATCCGCTGTCTGCAGAAGTGCAGTCTGTGTTGTTCCTCGTCGTCTCGGCCGGGTTCCTGATTAAGGTTCCGGTATTTCCATTTCACACATGGCTGCCGCTGGCCCACGTTGAAGCGCCGACTGCGGGAAGTGTGGTTCTTGCAGGCGTCCTGCTGAAACTTGGCAGCTACGGCTTTCTGCGACTGTGTCTGCCAATGTTCCCCGCCGCCTGTCTTGAGATTGGTTTGCCATTGATTGGACTGTTGTCGGTCATCGGAGTGATTTACGGCTCCCTGTGTGCCCTGGCTCAGTCCGACATTAAGAAACTGGTGGCCTATAGTTCCGTGGCCCATCTCGGGTTTTGCATGTTGGGTCTGTTTGCGTTGAACATTGAAGGGCTAACGGGCAGCGTTCTGCAGATGATTAATCACGGACTGTCTACCGGTGCCCTGTTCATCATCGTCGGAATGATTTATGAGCGATATCACACCAGGGAGATGTCGGACCTGGGCGGACTTGCTCACGCCCTTCCGCGAACTGCCATTGCGATGGTTTTCATTTCAATGGCAAGTATCGGACTGCCTGGACTCAATGGGTTCGTTGGCGAGTTTCTTTCGCTGGCTGGCATGTTCCGAGCGAACCCGCTTTATTCCGCACTGGGGACCACAGGTGTCATCCTCGGTGCGTGGTATCTGCTGAATGCCGTTCGGCTGGTCTTCTTCGGAGATCTGAAAGTTCCAAAGCAGCACGACGGAGATCCACCGGTTCGCGACATGAACGGACGAGAATTTATTGCTCTTGCCCCGCTGGCTGTGCTTTGCCTGTGGATTGGGCTTCGCCCTGCCCCGCTGGTCAATCTGATTGAACCGGACCTGAAGCCACTGGCAGACTCATTCGTTGCCGCTGCCGAGGCAGGCGCGGTCGCGTCAAACGATTCGGCAGTCAAGTCAACTGTCGCTTCCATGGACTGACAGCATTCCCAACCCGGAATTGAGTATTCCAGCATTCTAATCGAGATACAGCTGTGCCCGCATACGATCAACTTAACCAGGCTGCCGGACTGATCATCCCGGAGATCATTCTGATTGCCACAGTCTGCATTATGTTTCTTTCGGCACCTTTTCTGGTGACGGAGACCGGCCAGAGCTCGCCCGGACTGCGACATCGATGGGGGATTCTCACGCTGCTCTCGCTGGGGTGCGCCATTCTCGCGTGGCTGAATTCACCACTCACTCATGGTGCCGTCGGTCCATTTGAGGTGGATGCTCTGGCGTGGTACGTCCGCGGAGTGATTCTGATCACCGGAGTCCTGCTGACGTTGGTTGTTTGGGATCAGACCAGCGATTCGATTGCTGCTGAAGTATTTGCCTGTTTGCTGGCCGTACTTGCGGGCGTCAGTTTCGTTGGAGTTGCCAACGACCTGATCGGAATCTTTTTGGGCCTCGAGCTCGTCAGTATTCCCACCTATATCCTGCTGTACCTTGGACGTCAGGACTGGCATTCCAGAGAAGCCACGATCAAGTATTTCCTGCTCAGCATCTTCTCATCGGCACTGGTGCTGTTTGGCCTGGCATGGGTCTACGGCCTGGCAGGGTCGACGAATCTTGCTGCAATCGCCAGTGTTTCCGGCATTTCAGGCACTGTCACACCACACAAGATGCTGACAGTGGCCCTTGTGATGATCCTGTGCGGAGTCAGTTTCCGTCTGACTGCTGTGCCATTTCACTTCTACGCACCTGACGTTTTTCAGGGCACCACACCCTCGGCCGCCGCGATGCTTTCGTTCCTGCCCAAGCTGGTCGGATTTGTGGCTCTGCTGCAGATTCTTCCGGTCTGTTATGGCAGTCTGCAGCCGGCCAACTGGCTTCCGGCTCCCCCGGTGCAGTTGCTCGTGGCAGTGATGGCAGTTGGCACAATGACCATCGGTAATGTGATGGCTCTGCGGCAAAAGAGTCTTCTGCGGCTGCTGGCCTGGTCCAGCATCTCCCACGGAGGCTACATGCTGGTTGGTCTTGCGGTAGCGGATGGTTCGGCAGAGGGGACCGGCCTTGCAGCGATCCTGTTTTACCTGCCCGTTTATGGGGTCATGTCGATTGGAGTTTTCGCAGCAATCAGTGCCGCTGGCACCCTTGCTCGACCGCTGCGATCCCTTGAGGACATTCACGGGCTCAGCCAGACCCGACCTGCACTCGCACTCACGATGACAATCTGTCTGTTTGGGATGAGCGGACTTCCGCCCACGGGCGGATTCCTTGGCAAACTGAACCTGTTTGTTGCAGCATGGAAAGTCAACACAGAACTCAGTCGTTTCCTCGCCATCGTGCTCGCAATCAATGCCGTGATTGCAGCCACCTACTATCTTCGCGTTATTGGCCTGATGTATTTCGAAAAGTCTGTTGTTTCGACAGAACGCGAAACTGGTCAGATCGCTCCCATTGCCGGGCTGATCTGTGCTGCCGCCACACTGCTGACTTTCCTGATACCACAGCAACTCTGGGAAGCTGCTGTGACTGCGGCCGGTTTGTAAGAACTCCACCGGGGACGTCATCTTGCAGTCGCTAACAAGTCGAATCCTGTCCCTGCGTGGTCCCCGCAACGACCTGGTTCCGAATCGTCCGTGGCACTTTCTGTCTGAGTACGAATTCTCGCCCGCTGGCAGCGAGGCTGTGACATCCACGATTTTCCTGACCAACAGGGAATGTCCGTGGAAATGCGTGATGTGCGATCTGTGGAAAAACACAACCACAGAGTCGGTCCCGGCTGGTGCAATTGGTGAGCAGATTGAATTCGCGCTGCAGCGACTCCCGACAGCCCGCTATCTCAAGCTCTACAACAGCGGCAGTTTCTTTGACACCGCTGCCATTTCCCCAACGGAATGGCCACGCATCACAGAGTTGATTCGTGGATTTGAGTCCGTCACTGTTGAGAACCATCCGCAGTTGTGCGGCAAACAATGCGGTACATTCCGGGACATGTATGGTGGGACTCTGGAAGTCGCGCTCGGCCTCGAAACATCACACGAAGCGACGCTGTTGCAGCTCAACAAGAAAATGTGTCTGGACGACTACATCAGAGCCTGTGACTCTTTGCAGGATCAGGCCATTGAAATCCGCAGCTTTATCATACTCCGTCCGCCCTGGACCAGTGAGGAAGACGGGGTCGAGCGGGCTTTGCATTCGCTGGATTTCGCATTTCGTCATGGGGCCCGCGTGTGCAGTGTCATCCCCTGCCGAGCGACCAACGGATTTATGGAGCAGTTGCAGCAGCGTGGTGAATTTCATCCGCCCTGCATCTCATCGCTCTACAACGTGCTGCGAGAATCGCTCTCATGGAATCGCGGACGCGTGTTTGCTGATCTCTGGGACATCGATGACAGCGGACATCCGGAGGCTCATTCACTGCTGGCCGGACTGCGGCAGATGAATCGGACGCAAAAGCCGTGCTGAGCGGCACGACATCGCCGAGCGGACGTGCGACAGCAGCGCGACCTTCCGTTCGCTGGAGTTTCCGAATCAACAGCGTCATGATGCTGCATTCGCACAAACGCTCCACTTTCTCCTGGAGAATCAGAATGTTTCCGGCGCAAAAGACCCTGCTGCTGACTCTGGTCGCAGCCTCTGTACTGACCCGTCCCGCAAATTCCGGTGAGTTTCAGGCTGGCGTCGCAGTGGTTGATGTCACCCCACAGACACTTCCGGTGCTGGTGAATGGCGGAATGACGAGCCGCAGCATTTCAACGGTGCGCACCAGTGTGAATGCTCGCGCATTTTTCTTCAGTGACGGCGATGAACAACTGGCGATCGTTGTGGTTGACAGTTGTATGATCGGTCGGGCATTACTGGACGACATCAAGGCACTGGCGCAACAGAAGCTGGGAGTACCGGCGGATCGGATCCTGATATCCGCCACACACTCGCATACAGCACCTGCCTCCATGGGCTGTCTGGGAACAGATGCTGATCCGGACTATGTCCCGTATCTGCGAGTCCGTATCGTGGAGGCCATCGCAGCGGCGCGGAACAATCTGCGGCCTGCTGAGGTTGGTTTTGGTCAGCTGGCAATACCCGAAATGACGGCCCTGCGAAGGTGGGTTCGCCGCCCGGATCGCGTTGTGGAGGATCCATTTGGAAATCTGACCGTCAGAGCGAACATGCACTCCGGGCGTGTTCTGGACGACGTTACAGGCGAATCCGGTCCGGAAGATCCTGATCTGCAGATCATTTCCCTGCGGACTCGCGATGGAGATCCACTTGGTTTGCTGGCAGCATTTTCGATGCACTACTACGGCGATCGGGATATCAGCGCCGACTACTTTGGTCTGTTTTCGGAAGGATTAAAATCACGACTGTTTCCAGACAGCGGCTTCGTTGCAGCAATGGCTCACGGCTGCAGCGGCGATATCTGGCGAAGAGACTACATGGCGCCGGAAACATGGGATCCCGAGCAGACGATCGAACAGTATGCAGATGCCATGATCGATGCTGCACAGAAGACCCTGAAAGACATCAAGTATCGGTCTGACATCTCACTTGCGATGACTGAGACACGCCTGCCACTGAAGTACCGAATACCTGACCGTCAGCGTTTGGAGTGGGCCCGGAGAATTGTTGCCGAAATGGGCGATCGTGCTCCGAAGACACAGCCTGAGGTGTACGCGCGCGAACAGCTGCTGCTGCACGAAGCAGGGCAGACCGAAGTCGTTGTTCAGGGGATTCGAATTGGTGAGATCGGGATTGCCACAACTCCCACCGAGACCTACGCGGTCACCGGGCTGAAGATCAAATCCGCAAGTCCACTTCAGAACACGATGGTTATTGAACTGGCAAATGGCGGCGACGGATACATTCCACCTCCAGAGCAGCACTTGCTTGGTGGTTATAACACGTGGGCAGCACGATCGGCCGGACTGCAAATGACCGCCGAACCTCAGATCACCCAGGCTGCAATTCGCATGCTGGAAGCAGTTTCGGGGCGTCCGAGGCGATCGGACGCGTTGCCTGAAGGTCCGGCTGGAGCTCAGATTCGAAAACTGTCACCACTGGCATGGTGGCGAATGAATGATTCGTCAGGGCCACTGGCTATGGATTCCAGCGGGAATCATCGTCACGGTGTTTTGAACGCACCTGTCACCTATTTTCTGGAGGGACCTCTTTCCGACGCCTACTGTGGACCGGGCACGATGAATCGCAGTTTGCATTTTGCCGGGGGACGGATCACGACCGTACTTCCGGAAACCGGGTCGCAATATACGGTCGCGGGCTGGATCTGGAATGGCATGCCTCTGGACGCCCGACCGATTGCGGGCTGGATCTATTCTCGTGACCATGACTACGGCGTCAGTGTCGGTGGAGAACACCTCGGGGTGCTGGGTGGCGAAGAGGATTCGGGACGGCTCATTTTTCGCTGGGGACTTGCAGCACAGCAACAGGCCGTCGGACGCCGGCAAATTGCTCGCTGGACGTGGAATCATGTTGCATTAGTCCGTGACGGCGAAGGTTACCGCATTTACCTGAACGGTTCTCAGGAGATGGCCGGCAACGCATCGGAGTGTCACATTGACCGAATTTTTTTGGGCGGGCGCAGCGACAACAGCAGCAACTGGGAAGGAAGGCTGGATGAATTCGCTGTCTTTTCAAGGGCACTGAGTGCGGCAGAAATTGAACAGATTGCGAAGCCGCAGACCACCAGGTGACCGCGTTATCTCCACGACTGGTTGCGATTCAATTCAAGCACGGATGAAACGCACAGATACCCCATAAAGATCATCATGAACTGCGGGTCCGGCTGCAGCGAAGTCAGCAGACGCTGAGCATCTTCCGTGAACGGCATGTAGAGCCAGGCGGGAAAGAAGTCACCCCTGCCCTTGTTACAGACAGCCGCCCAGGCTGCCGCTGCACCGGCCACGCCAATGGAAACCTTCAGGACAAGCTCAGACGAACTTACTCCACCAATTCGATAATGCCTGACGACTGCAGACATGATCTGCCCGCCATCAAGTGGCAAACAGGGAATCAGGTTCAGGACATTGACGATGATTCCTGCGAATAACAGCATCCTGAAGCCGTAGGACATGAGCGGATACTCGCCCAACAGCGAGGTCGGTAACACAGACCGGATCAGATAAACAAGCACCCCCAACAACAGTCCTGCGGCCGGTCCGGCAGCAGAAACGGCAACGGCGCGGCGAAACGGAAAATGTGAGGAGGTTGCATAGCCGCAGAAAAAATAGAGCACAATCTCTGAGGGGTACCCATAGCGGCGAATTACGAGCGCATGTCCCAACTCGTGAACCAGAATGGACACGAAAATACTGAGCACCCCGATCGCCACAAAGGGCAGATTACCATTGCCCCAGACCATGAAACCCGTGGAGAGCCAGAAGATGGGATGTACACGAACCGGAATCCCAAGCAGTCGAAACCGCAAGTCAAATTCCGTCTCACCTGCCATACCAAACATGCTGCTGATACCGTAATGTGTGAAGAGGATTGAGGAGTCGAAATCGTCTCGCTCCGAAAGTCAGTCTACCGCCTTTTCCACCGGAATGCACATCGACGTGATCGGCTCTGGTGACGTGTCGATTCTGCGATCATCTCCGCCTTCGTTTCCAGAGGCTTTGCAAACTGAATTTTTTTCGCGTTCTGATGGGTGTCCCAATCTTCCAGTCCGTGCTTCGGCCGGTGCTGAGGCCCTTCTCGCGCCTGTTGCTTGGCTTGATAGCGGTCCCCGTCTTTCATTTTCTGCTGCGTCGCGTCCTGCGAATTCAGAGACTGGATAAAGAACTCGAAAAAGACCTGCAGGAGTGGTTTCGAGCGTCGCTGTTACTGCTCGCAGCCACAGCCAACATGGAACACATCCTGTTCAGCTGGCTGAATCGCGTGGACTGGCTGGACCGTGCGGACTGGCTGACCATGGGACTGCGGCTGCTGATGGTGATTGGTGTGATTGAAGGCATGCCTGACCAGGAGTTATTTGCGGTCCTGCACCCTGGTCCGCCGCGTCTGGAACGAAAAAACGGACTGATCCGTGAGCTGTTCAACCGCAAGTGGGAGTTGATTAAGGGGCATCTTTGTCGACATATCAATCGCTCATCCCCGGTCTTCGCAATGATGTGCGCAATTGTTGGATCGCAGTTGCCCATGCAACCCGTCATTACGACGAAATCGGTCGCCGTGTACTCCGACCTGGTCGAAGCAAAAGAATCAATACGCGTTGCGAACAAAACGATCGGAAGTGGCAAGGCCGACAGCCTGTCGCGCAGCAGGGCCGCTGAAGATCTGGTCAAAGCCACGAAGAGAGTTGACGAGGCAAAAGTGAAACTGGGCAGTTTATCTGTCAGCGAGTCCGAAGCGGCGGCCGACTATCAGGCCTATGCGAGGGAATTGCAGCAGTACGGACGGAACAGAGAACGCTGGGCAGTGGGCTGGCTCTGCTTTCTTGTTGCGATTGTGCAGTACCTGATTATCGGCCTGGTCACCTCACGTGATCGGGCGGTTGATGTGCTGACCGAATTCGACAAAGCTGTCGCGCAGCGTCGTCGTGAATTGATCGAAGAATTCAGTCTGGAACGGCAGAAACCGCCTGCTGAAGAAGACCCGGAAGACTCACAGATTGAGCCAGAATCCGGTCCAAATGAATCCAGTCCTCCTGCGTAATTCTGCCAAAAGCCACAGGATCAGAGGAGAATCCGGCACTTCCTGATTCGGGGTCGCTCGACAATCTGCATCTCCACGCCGGTATTTCCGCGCTTCTCCAATACCACTGCGACAGGCCCTGGCGGCTCGCCTGTAATATGGGGAATCCAGGGACCCTGGTGACTTCGCCAGCTTCCATACGCCTGAATCTTTATTGAACTGCCGGGGAGCAACTGCGCAGGAATTGCGAGCAGTGCCGGCCATGTGCAGGAAACGGCGGCAATCTGACGAGGCTTTCACCATCAGGGAGTATCAACGATCGTCTGCGGCAGCTGCAAATCTTGCACAACAGCGTTGGTTCACACTACACTTATGGATCGCATCAGCCAGCCGGGGCAACTTGTCCTGGCTGGTACATTAGAAGACATGCAAAGTCGCTCAGGGAGTAATCCTGAACGGGATTTGCCTGCGGTCCGAGCAAAGGAGGGCTCGATGACGGCATATACTGAACGATTGCTGTCAGCCGGTGAGATCACCAGCATGCTGTGTGCCACACTGATGGGCCCTCCGGATGTCACCATTAATGATGTGCAGACCCTGGAGATGGCTGGCAGTAACCATCTCAGCTTCGTTGGTGACGAGAAACAACTTGGGCGTCTCAACAAATCCCGGGCAATCGTGATCATTGCTCCTGAATCAGCCCGAGACAGCCTTGCTGCTTATTCAGATCGGGTTTTCATCCTTGTTCCGGAACCCGAACCTGCATTTCTGTCGATTGCCGCAATCCTGAACCCGGCTCGTCCGCGAGAGATGGTCGGCGTCTCAGAAAGAGCCAGTGTCCCGAGCGATGCTGAGATTGGGGCGAACACCAACATTCATCCGTTCGCTGTCATTGGCCGTGGCGCGCGAATTGGCCGAAACTGTGATATCAGATCCGGCGTTGTGGTCGGGGACGACTGCATCATTGGTGACCATGTTGTGCTGCACCCGAATACCGTTCTCTATGCCGACGTACAGATTGGAAGCCATGTCACAATACATGCAGCCTGCGTGATCGGAGCTGATGGTTTCGGATATCGCCAGGTGAACGGGGGCCACCAGAGGTTGCCCCATTTTGGAACAGTCATCATCAAAGATGATGTCGAGATCGGCGCAGCGACAACGATTGACCGAGCCAAGGTCGGTGCAACAATCATTGGCGAGGGAACGCGAATCGACAATCAGGTAATGATTGGGCATAACTGCCGTATTGGTCGCCACAATCTAATCGTTGCTCAGTCCGGTTTTGCTGGCACAGCCTCAACTGGTGACTACGTGGTCTGTGCCGGCCAGGTCGGTGTGGCTGATCACGTTCACATCGGCACGGGAGCGAGGCTTGGCGCAAAGACGGGAGCTCACAAAAACCTGCGAGGCGGGCGCGCGTACCTTGGAATGCCGGCAGCACCGATTGACGACATGACTCGACAGATGACAGCTTTACGGCGTCTACCGTCCCTGAGAAACAAACTTCGGGACCTCGAAAAAGAGGTCGAAAAACTACAGGCTCAGATCAATGGTGAAGGCGACAAACGTCACCGTGACGCTGCCTGATTCACCGCATTCCATCATCTCCCTGACAGAGAATTTGCGTTCCTGAAATCGCCGAATGCAGTCATGCTCTTATGAGTTTCAGAATATTCTCCACCAATACAACAAGTGCTCAATCCGCACAGCATCCTGATCAGCAGCGCCGGCTGGGATTGCTCGCAGGAGCCGGTGACTTTCCCATTCGATTTGCGGAAGCCGCCCGCCGAGAAGGTTACTTTGTCTACGGACTTGGCGTTGCCGGCATGGCTGCACCGGAACTGGCCGAAGTTTGCGACGAGTACAAGACGGCGCCCCTCGCAAGGCTCGGATTCGCTATTCGAACGCTGCGACGTGCTCGCGTTAACAGTGTGGTGATGGCAGGGAAAATTGAAAAGACCGTACTGTTTCAGCGATTTCGCTGGCTTCGCCTGATCCCTGACTTTCGAACACTCCACATGTGGTATCGGTATGCGAGTGAAAACCGCAAGGATGACACTTTGCTGCTGGCAGTGATTCGTGAATTCGAACGTGATGGACTCCACTTTGACTCAGCCCTCGAATACGCCCCGGAGCTGCTCGTGAAACATGGTTTTCTGACCAAACGCCGTCCCACATCCGCACAGTGGGAAGACATTCGATTTGGCTGGACACTGGCCCGTGAAATGGGGCGGCTTGACGTCGGTCAGACCGTCGTTGTCAATGACCAGGCTGTCATGGCGGTGGAAGCCATTGAGGGTACGGATAAGTGCATTCGCCGCGCGGGTGAGCTTTGTCGCAGGAATGGTTTCACAGTGGTCAAAGTCTCCAAGCCGAACCAGGACCTGCGATTTGATGTCCCAACAATCGGCGAACAGACGATCCGTTCCATTCATGAGTCGGGCGGGCAGGTGCTGGCAATCGAAGCTGGAATGACAATCCTGCTGAATTCTGCGGAGGTCATTGAGTTGGCAGATCGTCTTGGCATCGCCATTGTCGCGGTCAATGCAGCAGAACTGCGCGTGAGAGACGTCGCCTGAGCAGGACACGATCACCGCAGCTGCACTGCCTCATCTGTTAATCATTCCGCTGCCCGATGGGTCCAACTGCACGGATTCCGCTGACTTTTCGCACTCAAATCACGAAACACACCGCGGGTTCTGCCAATTGGGGTGCGTCCGGACAGTATTCGCTTCCGAAAACTCAATGGAATCGGCTTGAGAACCACGCTATATCTGGCAGTGTAGCCGGACTGCAAAACCTGGTTTCCCTGCCAAATGCGGATGAGCAGCACGATCACCCCAGCCGTGCGCATCCTGCGCCGCTCACGTCAGTCCACAACTGTCGGAATCAATCTCCCATGAAATCCATCTGCACACTCCTGTTGGCGGTCTCATTCAGCATCCTGGTTTCCGTCCGGTCACCAGCGGATGAAGTGAATTCCGTTGAATCCGGCAGCGGACTCATCTGGCTTGCTGCCACAGTCCATCTGGATGGCGGCACGGAACGGATTGACCTCGGTGATGTGCATGGAGTACTGGAGGGTGATCGGCTTGCGGTATTTCGCAGCACAGACGGCCACCACACACCAGTGGGCACCATCCAGGTCACCGAATCACGTGCGACATGGAGTTATATCAACACAACTGCAGCTGGCACATTGCGTGAGGGCGATCTTGTTCTGGGCGTCCGGAATGTCCGTCAGCAGGGAACCGGGGATCATATGCAGAACGGTTTTCTGCGACGACAGTTGATTCGCAGTGGTTCACGCAATGGGTATTCATCAACAGACCGAGTTCAGTCCGCTTTGACGCTGCGTAGTCTGGTCCGGCGGCAGAACCGCTGGGTGAAGGAAAAAAAAGAGATCGCCGGAAGCATTCGCTCTCCCAGCATTACCCAAGAAAAATACAGCGATCTGCAGCCGCTGCGAAACCAGATCCTGCGGATGCGAGATCTGCAGGAAATCGGAATTCCATTGCAAAGCTGCATGGGTGATCAATGGGATTCTGCCACCGCAGTGCTGACCCCGGCTCCCACGACAACAGAGTCAATCATTCAACTGAACCGCCCCTCCACATCCAGCGCACTCCCGGCTGACGAGCAACTGTTGAAACGGATCCAGGTGATCCGCGACGCCACGGACGTGGTCCTGTTTGATCGGTTTCAGGAAGAACAACGACTCGCGGTCTTAATCTGCACTGCAATCGACAAAGAAGCTCCCTCCAGCGAAGCGATCTGGATTGGATTGCAACTCTCTCGCAGCCAGTTCCCCGAGCTTGCAGACGACAAGGAAATGCTGGAGGAAATCCCGGAGATCCTGCGCCGCGTTCGAGCAACGCTTGATCAGTGATTTTACTGCTGAATTCGATCTCACAGCTGCCCGCCCGGGAAGTAAACCGGAGCAAAATGTGTTAACATGGGTGAGCCAGGAAGGCTTTCCGAATGGATACACATCTCCCCCCTGAAAGCAGCGACATGTCGCGGATTCAGCAGCTCGACACGCACGTCATCAACCGAATTGCCGCTGGTGAAGTCATCGAACGTCCGGCCAGCGTGGTCAAAGAACTGCTGGAAAACAGCGTCGATGCACTTTCAACCCGAATCGACGTCCAGATCGTCGACGGCGGTATGGAATTGATCCGAATTGCGGACAATGGCGAGGGAATCCACCACGAGGACATGCTTCTCGCTGTCACCAGCCATGCGACCAGCAAGATTCGATCCGACTCCGATCTGGACCATGTTGCGACACTGGGTTTTCGCGGCGAGGCTCTGGCATCGATTGCTTCCGTATCCCGGTTCCGAATCAGCACCCGCACCGAAGACAGCAACAAGGGACGGGAACTGGAAAGCCACGGCGGCAACATCATCACAGACACAGACTGCGGCTGTTCGCCTGGCACAGTCATGGAAGTCCGCAATCTTTTCTTCAACACGCCGGCGCGACGCAGATTTCTGAAGAAAGCGTCGACAGAATTCAGTCGTATCGTGGAACAGTTCTCCCGAGTTGCCCTCGCCAATCCGGCACTTGCACTCACACTTCGCCACAATGACCGCCTCGTCTACGAACTTCCCGCGACCACTGACCCTCTGCAGCGAATCCGACGCTTCTACAACGCCGAGGTCAGCGACAAACTGATCAGTGTGGAATCTTCTGCAGAGCTTCCGGAAGGGGGGGCCATCAGACTGTGGGGTTATGTTGGCGAACCATCCCTGAATCGTGCCACAAGAAAAGATCAGTACCTGTTCCTGAATGGACGCTGGATTCAGGACCGCAGCCTGCAACATGCGCTGCTGGAGGCTTATCGCGGCCTGCTGATGACTGGCCGGTATCCTGTCAGCTTTCTCTTCCTCGAAATCCCGCCGGCTCTTGTCGATGTCAACGTGCACCCCACCAAAAGCGAAGTACGATTCCAGGATGGGCAGAATCTCTATCGCCATCTGCTGAAGACATTGCGGGACAAGTTTCTTGCTCTTGAATTTCGCACCGAATTCGATCTTAATCAGCCTGCCGCAAGCGGGCTTGCAACGACACGCGTCGATTCAGCACCGCCTGTCTCTGTACCACGTCAGATGCATCTCCCTCCCGCCACCAACAGTCCCGGAACCTTCCGTGATTATCAGCCCGGCACCGGGCAACAGCGTGCTCACAGTCAGGCGGTCTTTCACAATCCGGATGTGGTCGCTGCGCTGGCCGTGGACCACCACCTGCAACAACAGGGAACAGCTCCCCACACCGCCACCAATCCATCACCGCAACATCCCTCGACGGTCGCTGCAGCCAGCTTTGAGGCCGCACCTGAAATCGTCACAGATGAGTTTCGTGCTTTTCAGATTTACGACTGCTACCTCGTGGTTGCCAGCGATTCCGGGCTGGAAATCATCGACCAGCACGCGCTGCATGAACGCATCATGTACGAGAGCATTCGTGAGCGAATCCTCTCCGGTACCGTGGAAACGCAGAAGCTCCTGGTTCCTGATGTTATTGAATGTTCCGCAGTGGAAACCGAAGCCATCCTTGAATCCGCTGAACTGTTTCAGGAAATGGGGTTCGACATCCAGAGCTTCGGAGGCACCTCTGTCATTCTCAACAGCTGCCCTGCTCTGATTCCACGTGGACGGCTGACCCGCATTATTAGGGATTTTGCCGAGCGACTACTTGAGGCGGATGGCAGGATGAGTCGACGTGATCTGCTTGAAAACATGCTCAGCACGATGGCTTGCCGCGCTGCCATCAAGTCGGGACAGCGTTTAACCACCGAAGAAATGCAGGAGTTGCTGCGACAACGCCACCTCGTTGATGACTCGCATCACTGCCCGCATGGACGGCCCACGGCGCTGGTGTTAAACCGTCATTCACTTGATCAGCGTTTCGGCCGACTGGGCTGATCAACGCCTCACAACAACGCTCATCTACTCGTGTCGCAAAGCTTCAATTGGATCCAGTCGAGCTGCAGAGCGAGCAGGATAGAGTCCGAACATCACTCCGATACCAACAGAAATCCCGAAGGCGAGAGGAAGGCTGCTGGGGACAACCTGAGGCGAAAGATTGGCGAACATTTCGCTGAATTCTGAGGCGCCGCCGCTGTCAAAAAAGAACCGCTCCGCCAGAACCTTCAGCAGCTGAAAGACCAGCGGAGTCGCCAGCCCCAGCACGACTCCAATCACTCCCCCACTGCCCGCCAGCACGATGGTCTCGGTCAGGAACTGCATCGTGATGTCCTGTTGCTTTGCCCCCAGGGCTCGGCGGATGCCAATTTCGCGTGTGCGTTCCGTAACTGTCGCCAGCATAATATTCATGATTCCAATACCACCGACAACCAGGCTGATCGCGGCGATGGAACCGAGGACCACGTTGAAAATTGTTCGAATCTGTTCCGCCTGTTTCAGGAGTTCCTGCGGCACCACCACGGAGTAGTCCTTGCCGTTGCGATGTGTGCGTTCAAGAGTTTCCCGAATGACGTCTGCGGTCGACATCACCTGACCGATGTCGGAGATTCTGAGCGTGATCTGGTTCAGTTGGACTTCTTCTGCGCTGAATGAACCCTGACGTCGATCAATGTCAAGATCGCCCATGCGAACACGCATCGTTTCCAGCGGGATGTAGATATCCTGGTTGTAATCCTGACCCGACAGGCTGCCACCGATGGCAGCACTGGCCTCACGAGCCCGGGTGACTCCAACCACTTTGTAACGCCGATCAGCGACCTTGACAGATTGTCCAAGCGGATCCTCATACTGGAACAATTCGTCTGCGGTGCCGGACGCCAGCACACACACGTTTGTTTTCTCGCGACGGTCCTTGTCCGAAATGAAACGTCCCTGGGCTAGTTCCAGATGGTTCATATCGGTGTATTCGGGACTGCATCCAACGATCCGGCAGTTCATCTCCCGATGCAGAAATCGACATGCTTTCACGAGTTCCCGAATTGGCACTGCCTGCATCACAGTCGGAATGGTCTTCGAAAGTAAATCGAAGTCCGCTCGCTTCAATCCATAGCGAAGAACAAAACTGTTGGCTGTCTGCTGACTTGCAGTCTCGCGAGGTGGCTTCACGCTGCGGACGATAATGTTCGTCGCCCCAAGCTGGAGTACCTGCTGCTGTGCCTGCTGACTGGCCCCTTCCCCAATCGCGAGCATCGCAATAACAGAGAAGACCCCAAACACGATCCCCAGCATCGTCAGGCCGGAACGCAGCTTATGCAGCATCAGGCTTTTGAGCGCCAGCTGAACTGTTCGCATCAAATTTGGCATCGCTGTGGCATCTCTAAAAACTGGTCGGGAATACTCTTTGATCTGCTGTGAAGCACACTTTGTGCGGATTCAATCCACCCGTGAAATCATCCGGGAAACACACCCTCACCGGCAATCACACCATCCTTCATGTAAACCTGGCGCTTCGCCAGCTTCGCAACGGAAGTCTCATGGGTCACCATGATGATGGTGCGTCCCTCTCGGTTGAGTCGAAGCAGCGTCTCCATGATCTCTTCCTCGGTCTTAGAATCGAGGTTACCGGTGGGCTCGTCCGCCAGAATGATCTGCGGGTCATTCACAAGAGCTCTGGCAATCGCGACACGCTGCTGCTGCCCGCCTGACAGTTGGAACGGTCGGTGATCCATTCGATCACCCAGACCAACAAGGTCCGCCAGTTCCATGATCCTGGACTGCTCCACCTGCCCGATCGTGGGGTAACCCGATCGATAGTGCAAAGGGACCTCGATATTTTCCAGCACGGTGTACTGCGGGATCAGATTGTATGACTGGAAGATAAAGCCGATCCGCTCGTTGCGAATCTCAGACAATTCGTCGTCGGTCATCCGAGAAACATCTCGATCGCCAATCAGGTAATTACCACGTGTGGGACGATCAAGAGCACCCAGAAGATTCAGAAGAGTACTTTTTCCACTTCCGGATGACCCCATGATTGCAACGAAGTCACCGTGAGGAAAATCAATGGAAACGCCACGCAACGCTCGAACAGGGACCGAGCCGAGCATGTAGTCTTTTTCGAGATCAATGACCTGGGCAGCAAATGACATCTTCGGTCAGTTTCTCCAAAGACGGGACGAATACGAGGACCGGCCTTCACGCAGTCGGCCCATTCGACAACAGACGATTCCAGCGAGCTGGAGCCTTCCGGAGGAATCAGTTTCCTCCGCCGGAGGCTCGTTTCTTCATGGCGGATTCCAGCTCTTCTTTTGTCACTGCTCCGTCGCCATCGGCGTCCATATTACCGATCGGGAACGGGGATTCATCCGACGTAATCTTGCCATCGCCATTCTTATCCAGACGACTGAATGCCGCAGCCGGATCCATGGCACCGCCACCTCCCGGACGACCGCCACCGCCCTGACCGCCACCACCCTGACGACCGCCACCCATGGGCCCACCGGCCTTTGCGGCGACA
>JAFMMM010000104.1 GCA_017859815.1 Planctomycetota bacterium
TACCGCGCGGAGGTTTTGTTTGATCAGCGCCTTAGTCCGGAACTTCCCGGCAACCAGCTGACACGCGAAGAATTTGACGGCATCTGGGAGAGGCTCACCGAGTGGCTGGCAATCGGAGTGCGTTACAATCGCATCATCACAACGGAGCCAGACAGCGTGGGACGCAGTCGCGGGAGGATGCGGCGGGAGGAACGTCTTCAGGTCTATGGCCGCGAGTATTGCACGGAATGCGATGCCGAAATTGAATGCTGGGAACTGGGAAATCGCTGGATGTATGCCTGCCCGATCTGCCAGGCGGCCGGGTAGGCAGTCGCCGGTATCGGGGGAACTGCAGCCGTTGCATTGTTCATCAGAGAATGCGACGAGCATGGCCTGTGAAGTTTTGTCGTCACGGATTGGGCAGGGCAGTTCTGGAACTTCGACGTGCGCGGCGTCCAGTCAATTTGATGCTGCTGGAGGAGGGTGCTGTTGAGAGCATCATTCGCTGTTGACAGGGTCGCGTAGTTGCAGCGAGCCCCGCGGTGATGCGCGGGGCTTCGAGCTGACAAGCAAATCACGCTGCTGATTCGTCAGCGGCCATGGTTTCGTCATCCGTGCTGGCTTTGTCCCAGAACGCGATGGCGAAGACACCAAGGATCGCGCCGGCCATGATGGCTGGCAGCACCCAGAAGTTGGCCCACTGGTTCATTGTTTCCTGCAGCAGTGCGGGATCCAGTGAATCGGGCAGAGAGCGATCAACCATGGCCTGCATGGATTCTGAAAAGCTGAGAGTCTTGGCCTCGCGAGCGGCTCCCAAAGCATCGAGATAGGCTGCAGAATCAACCTGCTTGCCATATTCCACGCCCTCGCCGCCGTCGACAGTGAAGGCCAGCGACTGTCCTGCAAACTCGCCTCCGAAAGCGATTTTGTAGCCGAAGAACATGCCCACGCCCTGTGTGAGGAAGACAAGCAGCGACTGCGCCTGGCCGCGAACAGCTTTGGGTGCTTTCTGATCGGTGTACATGAATCCGGTGACGAAGAAAAAGTCGTAACAGACGCCGTGCAGGGCGATTGCCAGCAGCAGCATCCAGGCGGTTTGGTCAGGCGCGGCCCAGGCAAACAGCAAGTAACGCAGCACCCAGCAGCCCATGCCAACCATGATCATCATCTTCAGGCCGAGTTTTCGGAAGAAGAAGGGAATCATCAGCATGAAGATGATTTCGGACATCTGCCCGATTGTCATGGTTGAGGCAGAAGCCACGTAGCCGACCTGATTCAGATACGTGGAAGTGACACCGTAATAGTAAGCGAGCGGCACACAGATCAGTGTGGAACAGACTGCGAAGACCAGGAAGTTGAAATCTTTCAACAGCGAGAAGGCGTCCACCATCAGCAGGGATCGGGCATCGATCGGCTGGCCCTTGAGTGGCGGCGGAGTACTGGGCAGAGAGAAGCAATACAGACCCAGCAGAATGGAACTGATCGCCCCGGCATAGAAGATTTCAAACTGATTGGACCAGCCTGCAAAGCCAACCATCAGGCCGGCTGCAATCCAGCCGATCGTTCCCCAGACTCGCACTTTGGGGAAATCCTGCGAATTGGTGATGTGGGTAAAAGCGATCGTGTTTCCCAGTCCGAGGGTGGGCATGTAGCACAGCAGGTGACCAAGGATCAGCCAGACCATCAAGTCGCCGCCTTCGGCGCCTTTTTCGGCGACCGTCGGGATGGCGGCCAGCAGTACGCCTCCGATCAGCATCAGCAAGCCCATCACGCGTTCGGACGGAAACAGCCGGTCTGCAATCAGTCCGAGGAACAGCGGTGCAAAAACGGCTGCAATGGGGGCACTGTCGTAAGCACCTCCAATGAAATCGCCCAGTCCATTAGCATCCATTGCTGCGGACAGGGTTGCGAACCATGCCCCCCAGACAAAGAACTGCAGAAACATCATTATCGACAGGCGAGGCACAACGCCGGCAGACGGATTGGAGGTCATGGGCGGACAACTCCCTTGGGGAAGAAAACAGCGGAGGAAAACAGAAACGCGAGACGAACATGACCAGCTGCACTGGTTATGTTACGGGCATCAGAGGCGATGGCTGATCGCGTCAGCAGGGACCAACCCGCGACATTGCATCGATAACCGACCTTGATCCCTTCCCAGGATCATGACGTTCAGGGCGGTTTGGAGCAACCTTGAGCGAGGGAATCCGCTGGCGAGAGCAGAAAAGCGGTGGGTCGTGCAAGCAGCAGGCAAACGGTTGATCTAAACTCACTGAACTCCCGAGTTGTTTCAGTTCTGTCTCTGCCGTTTTCCAGCTCGCTCCATTGAAATCGCTGTCCATGTCCACCATTCCAGCTAATCATCCTGCAGTCTCGGTCGTGATGCCGGTCTACAATGCCGCTCCGTATCTGCAGGAGGCTTTGGATTCGATCCGCCAGCAGACGTATCAGGATTTCGAGGTGGTTGCGGTCAACGATGGGTCAACGGACGGCTCGCGGGAGATTCTCGTGGCTCAGGACTGGTCACAATTGCGGATTATCGATCAGAAAAATGCGGGGCAGTCCGCTGCGATTAACCGTGGCGTTGGGGAAAGTTGCGGCCAGTTTATCAAGATTGTCGACGCTGACGACTGGATCAACCCGACTCATCTGGAAGCTCAGATATCGGCTGTGCGGGAAACAGAGGGATGTGTCGCTGCCTGCCGCTGGGGGGATTTTCGCGATAATCCGCGGGCAGTTCAGGCACGGTGCGAGCAAGTGGATCGAGACTACGCCGACCCGCTGGAGTGGTTGGTTGATTCGCTGACTCACGACGAAGGAATGATGGGTGGCTGGAGGTGGCTGATTCCCCGTGATGTCTGGGATCGGGCTGGTGGATATGACGTCCGGTTGGGGCTGAACAATGACTTTCACGCCAGTATTGCCATATTGCTCTCAGCAGCCGGTGTTCGTCTGGCGAGTGATGCTGTCTACGGCTATCGCAACGGAATCTCCGGTGTGCTTAGCAGTTCAAAGTCGCGGAAAGCATTTGAATCAGCGCTGCTAACAACGGAGCTTGGCTGTGAGTTGCTGCTCCAGCGAGAGAACTCTGAGCGTATTCGGCGGATTTGCGCGGATCGCTTTCAACGCTGGGCATTCGATTTTTTCCCCGAATACCGTGATCTCACGGAACGAGCGGAAGAGCAGGCGGCAGCACTGGGCGGATCGACTCAGCCGTTTCCTGGTGGACGTCTGGGACAGCGTCTTGCAGGATTGATCGGGTGGAAAAATGTGCGTCGACTACAGGGTTTTGCAAGCCGGTACGGCTGGAATGCGGTGCGGGCTTGCAAACGCCGACTGCGGGAACGTCGCCTCCACTGATCTGCCATCCGGATGGACTCGTCAAGTTGATCAGTCACCGATCAAGACGCCGACGAACGCCCCGCACAGCCGCCACTTCAGCAGGTGGTGCCGGATGGCATGCAGCACAGGTCATCTGTGGGATCAGTTGCGTCACGCTCACGATCCGCGACAGACCGTGGTTTATTTGTCCCCCCAGCCGGCTCCGCGGGTGTGCGTGCGGATGCGACAGAGGTACATATCTGATGTCAGATAAAGAGTGCTGCCGTCGTCGCCCCAGCCAACATTGGCAATTCGTTCTCCGGTGACGATGCGTCCCAGGAGTTTGCCCTGTGGTGACAGAACCAGCACGCCGCCGGGACCGGTGGCGAAAACATTTCCCTGTTGATCGACCTTCAATCCATCACCGCCGCCACGATTCAGCCGTGGCTCTTTGGAAGCATCGAAGAACGCCGAGGGTTCGCCCAGCTCGCCATCATCACCCACCGGAAACGCTCTCCAGACCGGGTCACTGCCGTCACTGTTGGCGACGTACAGCGTCTTCTGATCAGGGGAAAAGGCAATGCCATTAGGACGGGAAATCTGCCGCGACTGCAGGGTGACGGTGCCGTCCGGCTGCAGTCGATACACGCCACAGAAATCGAGTTCCCTCATGGGGTCGTTTTCCCGTTGCGGCAGACCGTAGATTGGGTCGGTGAAGAAGATATCACCATTATCGCGAATGGCCAGATCGTTGGGACTGTTGAAGCGTTTCCCATTCCAGTGACTGGCCAGCGTGATTTTTCCGCCCCCGGGGGTCAGTGCAGAAATGCGGCGGTCCCCATGTTCGCAGGAAATCAAACGACCGGAGGCATCCAGAGCAAGGCCGTTGCTTCCTGGTTCGCGGCCATAGTCCGCTACTCCGGTGTAACCGGACGGTTTCATAAACAGGCTGACCCCGACCCCTTCCTGCCATTTCATCACAGAGTTGGGCGGGATGTCTGAGAACAGCACAAATCCGCCGGAGGGGACGGATTTGTCCGGCACCCAAACCGGGCCCTCCGCCCAGTCAAATCCAGAGCAGAGGACTTCAATTTGTGCGTCGTCCGGGATCAACTGATTCAGTTGCGGCTCAAAACGATCCACATGGCCGATGACGGGATGATTTGTCGTGTTTTGAGTAAATCCCGGGTGACAGATCAGCAGGCAGATCGAAGCTGCAAGAAAAGAACGAAAAGGCATCGGTCAGACTCCTGAAAACGACGGGTGGAAGAGTGATGGAACCGCTGCCCGCAATGTCAGCCAGCCCCCGGTGTTGCAGCTGCCTACTGTGCGTTGGTATTCATGGGTTGATCAAGGACAAAGTCACCGGGGAAGTCAGCTGCAGAATCTCCATCTCGTGATCGCAGCCGTTTGTTCTGGGAACGTCCGGCCGGGGCATTCATCGGAATGTCCATGCCCCCCAATTCTTCCATCATTTGGTACAGGCGAGTCTCCATTTCCCCAACCTGTTTCTCGAAGCGGGGATCGCGGATCAGATTATTCTGTTCCATGGGATCTGCCTGCAGGTCGAACAGTTCATCCGTGTCCCACAGTCCGTAATAGGTGTTGTATTTCCAGCGATCGTTCCGCAGTGAGAACACGGTGGGCGACTGGGGGAAGTTCTTTTCCCAGTAGTACACGTAGAGGAAGTAATCCCGCCATTGAACTTCTTTTCCCTCAGCCAGCTGAATGAAACTTTCGCCGTCCATATGAGGCGGTTTTTGCAGCCCCATCGCATCCATTACGGTGGGAGCGATGTCGATATTGGCCACCATGCGATCAACAACACTTCCTCCCTGAAACAGATCCGGGCACTGCATCAGCATGGGGACTCGAATGGATGTTTCGTACGCAACCCGTTTGTCGATCAGGCCGTGTTCCCCGAACATGAATCCATTATCGCCCATGTAAATGACGAGGGTTTCATCGTGGATCCCCATCTTTTTCAGCTGATCCAGAACGGCACCGACACTATCATCAACGGAGCACAGGGCTTCGCAGTACTTCTTATAATACTCTTCAATATTCAGGTCGCTGTGGTACGGGAAGTCAACGCCGTGCCAGCTGTTACGCTGATCCAGCAGCCACCGGGGCAGGTTACGGGAGTTGTCTTTGACCAGTGCCTCGCTGTCCGGGCGATCGAAGGGCTTTTCCGCAAACCGCCGCGCGTATTTTTCTTCCGGCGTAAAGTTGGCATGGACGGCCTTGTGTGAGAGATACAGGAAGAAGGGCTTATCACGGTCCTGCTGTTGTTTCAGAAAATCGATGGCGTAGCGTGTCAGCAGTGTTGTGATGTAGCCGTCCTGAGGAACGCGTTCTCCGTTGACGTTGATGGTATAGCGGGGACCCGGCGGCAAATAATTTCCCTGTCCGCGGAAACTGACCCAGTAATCAAAACCGGGACGCGGGTTGTCATGGGCCCCACCCATATGCCACTTGCCGATGAAGCCGGTGGAGTAGCCTGCCTGCTGCAGGTACTGTGGAAAAAACAGCGTACCATCCGGAACCAGTCGATTGTTGTCGATCACGCGGTGCCGAAAGGTGTACAGCCCTGTCAAAATTGAGGCTCGGCTTGGCGAGCAGAGTGAGGTTGTGACAAAGGCGTTCTGCAGATGGACGCCATTCCTCGCCATGGAATCCATATGCGGAGTTTCCGCAAACTGATGCCCCATGAAACTCATGGCGTCGTAGCGGTGGTCATCGGAAAGAATGAAGACAACGTTTCGTGGTTTGGCGCCGGGAACGGCAACGGTTTCCACCTGGTTGGGAACAGGAACGACATCCGGGCGAGGTTCGGCGGCAATGCTGATTCCGGCAAGAAACAGGGGTGACAGGAAGAGTGCAGAAAATTTCATAGACCGGATCCATTCATTGTGCGGTTGAGTGTGGGGCCACGATCAGGAAGATCATTGAGTCAGTTTTCCTGAATGAGCCGTCGGTGCGGCCGACATGCTGTGTGTGCAGAGACAATCTGCCGGACGTCGGGAAATTCTAACGCGGAACGGGGATGCGGTCATCTGTGAGCAAACCCGAGAGGCATCTGACTGTTGACTGTACAGCACTTTTCGCGATGTATTGAATGTGCCGAGCGCGCCGATCAGAATGGCGGGCTGATCTGCTGACTCAACCTGTTTCGAATTATCCCGGTGGAAGAAAACTGTGTCAAAAAACCTGCGAAGAATTTTGTTGTCGATTGGTGTCCTGTTGTTTCCCGTTGCATCTTCGGCAGCGGAGATGATTTTGGTTGAGGCCGAAAGTTTCGAGAATCCCGGCGGATGGAAGCTGGATACCCAGTTCATCCGAGAGATGGGGTCTCCCTATTTACTGGCTCATGGTCTGGGACGACCTGTTCGGGACGCGGAAACAACGATCCAGCTGCCAGCGTCCGGAACGTGGCGGGTTTTCGTCAGGACAAAAGACTGGGTGGCCAGATGGCAGGCGCCGGGAACACCGGGGCGTTTTCAGTTGCTGCTGAACGGGAAACCGCTGGCTGCGGAATTCGGGACCAAAGGAGCAGACTGGCACTGGCAGGATGGTGGAACTGTAACGGTAGACGCTGCGGAAGTGCGACTGACGCTGCATGACCTGACCGGGTTCGACGGCCGCTGCGATGCGATTTGTTTCGTGCGAGGAGACGGTCAGCCGCCAGCGGATTCAGAACCTCTTGCTGCATGGCGGCGGGATTTGCTTGGTCTGCAAAAGACACCAACACGGCGAGATGGTTATGACCTGGTGGTGATTGGCGGAGGCTATGCGGGGATGGGTTCGGCAATTTCGGCGGCCAGGATGGGCTGCAAAGTTGCCTTGATTCAGGATCGTTCGGTGCTGGGCGGAAATGGCAGCAGCGAGGTACGTGTCTGGGCCATGGGGAATATTCGACGTGGCAAGTATCCACGCATTGGCGAAATCGTCGAGGAGTTTTGCGATCACGCGACAAAGTCCCCCGGAACGTTTGAAGAGTTCGAGGATGCGAAGAAGGAAGCCATTGTCCGGGCGGAAGAAAACATTGATCTGTTTCTGAATCACTACGCTTATCAGGTGCAGACAGAGGGGCAGCGGATTGTTTCCGTCACGGCGTTTAACACGCGAACCAGCGAGCATTCGCAGTTCCTCGGACGCTTGTTCAGTGACTGTACCGGTCACGGAACGATCGGTTTTCTTGCCGAAGCCGCATGGGAAATGGAAGACGAAGACCGCATGGGTATGAGCAATATGTGGGCGTGGGATGAGCTTGATCAGCCGGCAGCATTCCCGTCAACACCATGGGCACTGGACCTTGAGATGAAAGATTTTCCGTATCCTCGCGACCACCACGGTCAGTGGTTCTGGGAAAGCGGATTCAACAAGGACGCGATCAGTGACGCGGAAGGGATTCGGGACCACAACTTCCGAGCCGTCTACGGGGCGTTTAATGCAATGAAAAACGGGGACGGGGCAAAGCAGCATGCGAATGCGATTTTGACGTGGCTGGCCTACATCGGAGGTCCTCGGGAATCGCGACGACTGCTTGGTGACGTCGTGCTGACTCGCGATGACATCGTGGGCAAGAAGGAGTTTCCGGACGGATGCGTTCCCAGCACGTGGTCAATTGATCTGCACTATCCCAAGGAACAGTATGCGAAGAAGTTTCCCGACAACCCCTTTATCAGCATCGCCGTTCACGATCGGTCCGTGGACCGCAGTTTTGGCTATCCGGTACCTTATCGCTGTTTCTACAGCCGCAACATCGACAACCTGTTTATGGCTGGTCGGAATATCAGTGTGACACACGAAGCGCTGGGGACCACGCGCGTGATGAAAACCTGCGGAATGATGGGCGAAGTTGTGGGGCGTGCGGCCAGTATTTGTGTGCTGAATAACTGCAGTCCTCGAGAGGTTTATCAACGCTACCTGCCGCTGCTGACTGACCTGTTGAATCTGCCGGGGCGAGCACGTCGTAAGACGGTGTACGAGCCGGTGACAATTCCGGATGACGCAATGGAACTGGCCGGTCCCAACGGGCCGATGCTGGGGCTGGATCCCACCAAACTACCGGGGCTGGTGATTGATGACCGAAAGGCTGAGAAGACCGGGAACTGGACACAGGGAACCGGGCTGAAGGGTTTTGTTGGTTACGGTTATTTGTACTCCAGTGGCCGGGATGCTCGTATTCGCTATTCTTTTGACGCACCCACAGCGGGGCGGCATGAGTTGCGACTGGGCTATCTGAACCACGAGAATCGGGCGCCATCCGCAAAGGTGACAGTCACCATTGGCGATCAGAAGTCAGAAGTGCGGGTGGACATGACGCAGCCGCCGCCGCTGGAGAATCATTTCATCAGCCTGGGGGTCTTTGCTGCCGGAAAGGGTGAGTCAATTGTGGTGGAAATCTCCGGTAAGGATACCACCGGACACCTGCATGCCGATGCCGTGCAGCTGCTGACTCAGGAATGAAAACGGACACTTTGCTGCCGTGCGACAATTGAAGACGCGCGGCAGTCTTCCGGACTGATGCGGACAAACCAATGCGGCTTGTGACAGTGGCCAGACTGTTGATCTTTCTGGCGATCATCCTGCTGATTCATTTTCAGCATGACCGTGATCCTGCGTTTCAGACGGGACAGCAGGATTCCGATGCGCGAATGCTGTCAGCGGTCCAGGGGGAATTACCGGACGCTGTCTCTGTGGCGGAGTTGAGTGCGGCGACGCGGGAGTCCCTGTGGAATGGCGGCAGCGGCAGTGTCTTTCCACTTTCGTCGCGACTGCGAGAGGTAAGATCCGACACAAATCATGTCATCGCCGTTGTGGTGGAGACATCGCCCACCGCCGATTCGATCATGGGGTTTTCCGGACCAACGAATTTACTGCTGATCGCAGATCCTTCCGGTCTCCTGCGGCATGTGCGAATTCTGTCCAGCGAAGATACACCCGATCATGTGCGGCAGATTGAGGACGACGCGGATTTCTTTCGGCAACTTTGCGAGCTTCATTTGCGGGATCTGACCCGGGGGCAGTCGGTTGATGCGGTGACCGGCGCCACGCTCACCAGTCTCGCAATCCAGGAGTCACTGCATTTGGTTCTGCAGGATGGCAGCGGCTCTGCAGCAGATCAAAGCAGGGTAGCCGTTTCACTGCGTTTTCCGGCCCCACCGAGTCTATCCGATGTGCAGGTGATCTTTCCTGCCGCAACCGAGATGGTTGAGTCGTTGGACGGATTCAGCTGGGCGGTCATGGATGCAATTGGTCAGCAGCTGGGGACTGTGATCCGCAGTGTCCCGGCGGCAGAAAATCTGGCCGGGTATCAGGGGCCGACGGAGACCATTGTGGGGCTAAGAGTGTCTTCCGGTGACCAGGTGAGTGCAGAGTCGGAAATCGTTGGGATTGCTGTCGGAGTCAGCTACGACAACGAGCCGCACGTGACGTGGGTACGCGATGACTCATACTTTCGCGAGATTTTTCGGGGTCGCAGCCTGAGGCAGTTGGCGGATCCGGAGTCGGGAGAGTTTGTCGAAGGCGTCAGCGGTGCCACGATGACCAGCCAGACGATTGCTGAAGGGTTGCAGCTGGCAGCAGCACAGACACTGAGCGTTATTGAAGAGAAGCGTCTTGCCGAAGTGCACAGACAGCAGAAGCTCCGGTTGGACGAACGGCAGCGACAGCGAGCCATGTCGACAATGGGCATTTGTCTGTGTGGCGTGGTCATTGGGCTGACGCGTTTGCGCGGAGCGAAGCGATTGCGAGTCGGTTTTCAGCTGATTCTGATTCTGTGGCTGGGGCTGATCAACGGCGATCTGATTTCACAGGCTCTGTTGCTTGGCTGGATTCGCAATGGTGTCTCGTGGGAACGAACCGGAGGCCTGCTGTGTCTTGCTCTGGCAGCCGTTCTGGTCCCACTGACAACCGGCAGGAATGTGTACTGCAGCCATCTGTGTCCGCACGGCGCTGTGCAGCAGTTAATTCGAAATCGGCTGCCGTGGAGACTTTCGCTAGGGAGACGTCTGCAGCGTTTTCTGAAGCTGATTCCATTGCTGCTGCTGGGCTGGGTGGTGGTTGTGGCTATGCTGCACCTGTCATTCAGTGCTGCAGCAGTGGAGCCCTTTGATGGCTGGGTTTGGAGCGTGGCTGGTGTTCCGGCGATCGGGCTGCTGGTGTCCAGTCTGGCTGTTTCAGCGGTTTCGCCAATGGCTTACTGCCGTTACGGCTGTCCGACCGGTGCAGTCCTGGGAAGTCTGTCGGCAGTTCGCAGGGCAGGCTGGCAACGGCGGGACACTGCGGCATTATTGCTGTTGCTGATTGCCGTTGTCTGCCTGATGTTTGATTCCTGACAGCTGCTCAGGGATTCTGATGGTCTTCCGCGGTCAATTGTTTTCCGGCGGAATAGAGTGAACGGGCCAGCAGAGCCAGTAACAGGGCCAGCAGCGGTCCCCACAACAGCGGACTGCTGATCAGAGGAGCAGCTGGCGGGGCGGTCACGGCAACATCGCCGATTGCCTGCAGTTTTCCGAGCGTTGCCTGCACGGGCTGAATGCTGCGATCCAGTAAGCGATTTACAGCAGCCAGATCATACTTCGGCGACAGCAGTTCCGGGTTTCCCAGTTGCAGTGTGAGCGGCTGTTGTTGTCTCGCAAGAATGACCAGTTCCTGCTGGGGACCGAATGCTCTGACGCTGCTGAGCTGCAGGGGTTGACTGTCCAGATTGGAAATGACGATACGAAACAGTGTGTCGCGTTGTTGAGGGAATGTCAGAGTTAATCGTTCTTCGTCGACTCCATCAAAGGAGAAACGCTGCAGTGAACCGGTTGTAATTGTGCTCCACTTTTCCTGATCTGCGCTTCGGATCTGGACGGAGGCTGACCTTTGAAAATCAGTTTGGTCTGTTTGCAGCTGGAACTGAGTAATGGGCTGCCCGGAGGAGCTGATTTCAATCAGTGTCTGCTGATTCTCCGGATCTTCCGATTGCGCTCCTGCAGAGATCTGCCATTCCTGATTCAGGACGCCGGTGATTGTGTCTTCCGCGGATTCACTGATGAGTGCAATGTGGTCGATTCGGAAGACCCGGTCTTCGATGGCGAACGATTCTTCCCGGCTGGTTTCCTGGTCGCCCTGCAGTTTTCGTGTCAGAAATCTCAGGCTGGACCGCTGTGCCTGAGTCAGTTGTTTCAGGACCAGCCGGAATCCACGGGCCTGATTTTCAGTTGGTAACGGGATGGCGAGCCGTCGGACGTCCATATATCGGGAGTAGTCAAAGATCGTTGCAGACACCAACAGCTCTGGTTCGGTTGCACCCGACTGATCTTCAATCTGCCAGACCTCGACTTGTTGTTCGAAGTTTTTCAGTGGCGATTCGAGGCGGATGGCGGTGATCTGCGGATCGGACTTCTGCAATCGGAATTCAATCTGAAGTTGTTCATTTTCCAGCGGTTGAAGCCGGGGATCCGCAACCTTCCATGTACTTTTTCGAGAACGGGTTTCGGTGGTGGATCGTTGTCGGATCAGAAACGGCACTTCATTACTGTCTGCATCCAGCAGTCGCAGGTCGGAGAAGTCCGGCCGAGCGTACTGATAAACTTCTGCCGAAAGCGGCACCGCGATGAGCTGCGCAGCGTCGGTTTCCGGCAGTTCAACACTTGCGGACCGCAGGACCGCAGATGCGGGCTGTTCATCGGCCGACAAGCTGGCAGCAGACAGGCTGGTCAAAGTGCAGAGGCTCAGGACAACCGCAAGCTGACTCGCGATGTGGTGAGGCGTGCGGAGTTTGATGCTGAAAGACACTGGGGATGATTGCTGCATTGGGCTACTGAAACCTGCTGAGAAAGGAATCGCGAAGGCCATTTCCGGAGAATTCTGATCAGTTTGTGGCTGACTGGGCTTTGGTTGCTGTCAGGCCTGTGTCGGCCTGTTATCCGAATCATCCAGCGAATCAGAATTGGTTTGAAAGTGATCACGTGCTCGGAGGTACAGGAAGGATCCTGACAGCACAAGGATTCCCAAAGCGATGAATGCAACCACACGAAAGATCTGATCCAATTCCTGAAGATCGAAGAGGAAGGCCTTGATCGTGACAATACTGAACAGAATCAGACCGCAGACTCGCAGTGCCTTTTCAGATTGTCGCAGGCCCTGAAGCAGGAATGCGAGGGCGAAGAGTGTCCACAGAATGGAGACGCCTCCGACTTCCAGACGAGGGATGAATTCGTGCAGGAATGTACGCGTTTCCAGCGTTGAAATCAGCAGCAGGAACAGCAGACCGACGGCAGTAAGGTGCCGTCCCTGTTCCCTTGCAGGAGTTGTCCGCAGCCGTTTTCCGCAAACCAGCAGAAAGGCGGTAACAAGCCCAAGGTCGATCAATCGAATGAAAGCACCACCCACCGTCCACTGATCCGCATAACGCAGAATAGCCATCACATTCCAGGACTGCAGATCAAAGAAGACGATCTTCAGGAGTATCAGTGTCACGGCCGCAGAAAGCACATTGGTGAGCATTCCGGTTGGTTTGCGGATGAGCGTGCGTACGATGAGGAGGCTGCCGGAAAGCCACAGAATGGTGAGCGAAGTCAGACGCAGCTCTGGGAAGAAAAAGCCAACCGTGGCATTGAGTTCAAGGTGCAGCACAGCCAGCATTCCAACGATGCCGAGGGTAAGGAAGCCCTGCAGCAGGTTGCGAAGATCGATGACGTGGTCGATACCAAATCTGGAGCTGTTGACCGAAGCTTCTTCTGTGCTGGCCAATTCAGCGGATTTGCCCATCAGGAACGGTGCGGCAAGCAGTGAACCGACCGGAGTCATCAGCGCGACGACACGCTGCAGCATGATCCAAAGCCAGCCGGCAGTATCGAGACTCTGCTCGGTATGCAGATACTGCCGCGGCAGATCCAGAAACGTCAGTCGTATCGCTGCCAGTGCATAGATTCCCAGGGCAATCTGCCGGACCACCGGACTGCGGAGGTTTCCGGACAGCCAGAGTAAAGTCAGCGCCTGCAGTGACCAGGCCGCAGTGATCCAGGCTGCTGAGAGCAGGATCGGAATCGTGACGCCCAGAAACAGAGCCGCGAGAGCGACAAAGCTGATCAGAATCTCACGATCCACACGTCGAGTTGCGAGAAAGTATCTGGCGTGCGCGATGTAATAGACAGTTGCTGCAATCGTGACTGCTGAAACCCATCGGCTGTCAAAACACTGGCTGACGATTTGGGAAGAAAGCAGAAAGAAAATCAGGGAGTTGGCGAAGAGAATCAGGATGTCGAGCAGGTGTGAATGACGATGGCGGACGAGGTTGGACAGGAAAGTCATGCTGGAGAACTGCGCGAAGAACACAACCAGGAATGGCATGACAACGCTGAAGTCCGACGGCTGGAAGTCCCGCAAGGACAACCAGACCAAACCCCAATGGAAGAGAAAACTCAGGTAGTTCAGCAGCTGCCAGTCCTGACGAATACACATTCCCATGACACCAAAGGCCAGAATCGTCAGATAGCCGAACAGGGTCAGGTACTGAGCAGATTCTCCACCCAGCATGACGGGGGTCAGATATCCGCCACAGATTCCGACGACAGCAACGAGGATCGTTCGGAAGCGGACCGCGATGCCACCGGAAAGCGAAGTGACAATGATCATCCCGACGGTGGCAGCCTGCAGCGAGATCAACTGGTAGAAGGATGTCGCGGCATAGACGCTGAAATAGAGCGTTGTGATTCCTGTGCCCATCAGACCGTGCCCAAGCAGGCGATACGGGCCGAACAGCATGCGGACCCCCGCAGTCAGCAGTGCCAGCCCGGTACTGAGAGCCATGGCTACTCGAGCCGGAGGCGGAATCAGATCGCGATCGATGGAGTACTTCAGAAAGAAACCAATTCCAAAGACCAGAATCAGGACGCCGATTCGCAGCAGCCACTGAGATGCCATGGCGTATTCCATGGATACGCCATGAGGAACATTTTCTTCTCCAATGATGATCCAGTTCCAGATGCGCCTAAGAACATCTTTTGCCGCTGCCTCCAGCTTTCCGGGTGGCTGTGATGCCGGAATTGGGGCCTTGCTGCCCGGACTCTTTCTGTCGGCGGACCGTTTCGCGTGATCTGACTTTGCATCACCGGAGTGTGAAGCCGGAGTTAAGTCTGCCCCGGCAGGGGAGGCTGGCGGCAATTTATGATGAATGACAGGGGGAACTGAGCTCGGAACAATTTGGGAGCCAGATCCCGTAGTTGCTGAAGATTTCTTGGGAATCACCTGTTTCCTCGCTGCTGCCGGGGTGGCTTTCGGAGCGGGAGGCGTCTGCCGGTGATCCGCTGCTGCAACGTTCGAAGAAGAATCGACCGCGGGTTCGTCCTTCGAAAATGCAGCGGAAGTCGGGGGTGTGCTGGCAGGCTCTCTGTGACTCGTCCGAGCGGCTTTGGACAGTGAATCAAGCTGAAAAATCAGCTGGCTGCGAAGGGACTTGATCTCTTCCTGAAGACTGCTGATTCGTGACAGAAGAATGAATGGGATCAGAAGATAGCCAATCACAAGTCCAATAAAGATCGCAGCGAGAAGAATCTCCATCTCAGAGCTCCGTCAGAATTATCATTAGCAACGGTATCGCAGTGTCCTGAAGACACTGGTGTTGTGGATGGCAGTGTCATTGCAAAAGAAGAGAGCCTGAAAAAGCGGAAGGCTGCTTGTGTTTGAAAAGCCAGCAGCAGGATCTTGCAATACTCCCGT
>JAFMMM010000105.1 GCA_017859815.1 Planctomycetota bacterium
TTGCCGCCGCGAACAAAATAGCACACCTCGGCAGCGGTTGAGCTTCCCGAGCCGTTGGACTGCATAACACCGTCATCTGCCTCCGGCTGATTGGGGTTTACAGCCAGGTTACCGCCTCCGGGCAGGAAGGCGGCGCGACCAAAGTAAGGGGAGCTGTCGGTATCTTCCCGCAGCATTTCTGAGCTGACAGTGAATTGAATGAGATCGTCCAGGCCACTGTCCGGGTCATTCGTTGAGATATAGAGGTAGCCGGCCCGTTCACCGAAGGGTGTCAGGGAGACAGACCCGTTTTCATCCGGTGCGAATGGAAATGGAAATCGCATGGTGCGATGTTCCAGATCCGTGCGGATCAACGTGGTGAGAGATCGCGCCTTCTGGTCCATTCGCGAAATTCCACGCTGCACGCTAACGCTGGTGGAGGCCATTGAGAAAATGGAGGCGAACAACGACATCATCAGCAGCACGAGGGCCACAGCGACCAGCATTTCCACAAGCGTGAAACCGCTGCGCTCGGACGTGTCGGCCACCTTGCGACGGGAGCCACCGGACTGCGATCCTGCCGACACCGGTTGGTGCATTTGGTGTGTGTCTGTTTTCATCGGTTGCTCTCTCCCCTTCCTACAATGATTCCGGCAGCGGCATGGATCCCAGCGGATACACGTCCACAACGCCTGGCAGGAAGATGGCACCGGAATAAACGGGGGCTGACCAGCCGGACCCGGTTGACTGCGGGATCGCCCCCGCCCCCCGTACAATCTCTGTTTCCAAAGTGACGCGATACTGATAGGCCGACCAGAAGGCCGCTTCAAAACCGTTCGCGGACCATAATCCGGACAGTGCCGGCCGCACTTCATAATCGGTGATGCGATACCAGCGGGCATTGACCGGATCAAAGACAAATCCGCCTCGTTTCAGAGTCGGTTCAATGGGAGCACCGCTGGCGTCGAGTGCGTTATTGACGCCGATCACAGCCAGCCCATCGGTGAAGGAGGCCGGGAAAATGCGTTCGTCCAGAGCGTTGGTGCCGGTTTGGAACCGCACAACAACGTCGGCACCGCGCACCATTCCGTCACTGCTGCGACGCACAGTGAGCATCCAGCTGTAATCCGAGGGCCGATCACTCTGCAGAATCACTCGACCTACGACCGGCGAGACGCCGAATTCGAGAGGCAACGGGCGGACATCCAGCACACCATTGTCGTTGAAATCCTGGGAGTTGCCATTCTCGTCGTACTCCGACCAGTAGATCTTTCGATTCGCCGCATCAATCACAGTGATTGGAAATGTCTGGCTGAGATTGCCGTCGACAGAGAACATTGTGATTTCAGAGGTTTCCGGATCAGGAATCCCTGCCGGTCGTGTTGTCGCCCCGGTGGGAATGGCCACGAGATCGTCTGGCAGGACATCTTCTGTGAGTTGCACGCCAATCACCACGGTCTGCCCGCCACTGCTGTAAGTGAGCAGGTTCAAGGCGAAACTGTCCAGCTGGATCGTGCGACCATCGCCGAGGTTGCCAAGGTCTCGAGACAGGTACTGCAACGCGGATAACTGGTTGTCGTTCAGTCCTGACGAATCAATTCCGGCCTGATCGAGACCGGTCAGTCGGGTCAGGAGTCCACCATCAAACCGCGGCAGCAGCAGCCGATCACCGGTCGAATTCAGGAACCCTGGCAGGTTTCCGTCGTTGCCAAAGACGCGTGCGATTGCGTCGTCGTCCGTGGTCACCCCGCCGTCGCCGTTGTTATCCACACCAAATAAACCGTGGAAGCCCACCGGATCAACAATGTAATTTCGACCGCCGCCAACGCGATAATGCTGCATCAACGCCTTCTGCCGGTTTTCTTCGGAAGACTGAATGGAGTAGTTGCCGTCAGGGTCAAAAATCAAAGCAGGCTGTTGCTGCAATCGCGACTGCGTGTTGTATTTCAGGATCGCGGCATTCGTCAGTTGGGTGGACTGGACCGAACGCAGCACCGAGATCGGGAACAGAACCATGACGGATGACACACCGATACTCATGATCATCAGAGTCATCAGAACTTCGGTGAGTGTCACACCCGCGCGATTGTCAGGCAGGTGTTCCCCTGCGGCGTGCGTGACCGATTTCCCTGACCGCTGTTGTTGTGGAGTGCGGGGGATTCTCATTGTGCAGTCTCCCCTGTTTCAGCGAAGTAAAATGGATCGTCTGCGATTCCGTTGCCACTTGCGTCGGTTTCCAGAACCTGATGAATCGACACATTCCCGGTCTGACTGGATATCGTCACGATGCGGCGATCTTTGATGTCGTAACCAGAACCATCGAGTGACAGTGCCGATGCCCAGGAGACACTTCCCGGAATTGTATTGGGGGGAATCAGGGCCTGACTGGTGGCCCCCTGCAATTGTCCATTCAGGAGATTCAGTGCAGTCGCCCGGTCGGCATCCAGCCCGTCCAGATAGGCCTCCTTCACCAGCGTGCTGTCTTCTTTGTCACAGATATACAGATGAATTACGCCGCCGGTGGAGGCGGCCCCGGTGAGGGTGCCACGCGGGGAATAAATCAGGTCGACAAACTGCGAGTACATCCCATTCCCGGTGCCGCCGCTGACCAGGGTCGAGGAGGGACGCCAGGCATTGGGAATGCGGGAACCATCCAGATCAACCACCACACTCTCGGGCAGCACAGACGGCTCCACGGGCAGAATTTGGGGGGCCAGTTCCAGTTCGTAATCTGCCAAACCCACACCGGGAAAAGCTTGTGATTTTCCTTCCGGCGTTGAGCCAGGATCCCGATAGGGAATGCCCAGCACCAGAATCTGAAGTGTGGGTGGCGGGCTGCTGAGATCCAGCAGTTGCGTATTGATCGGATACCAGTTTCCACCGGGTCCGCGCGGAATTCGAACTCGCATGCCATCAAACAGCAGTCCCCGGCGTTTCAACTCCCACCACGCGGTCCCTTCACCAACCAGCATCCAAACCAGTTTGGGATCGTCCGACGCGTTGACCTGACCATCCTGATTGATGTCGACACCGGCTGAATTGGTGTTGCCGTCCAGATCCGGATCCCAGCGACGAAGTTGAACCCGCCCTTCATCCCAGGTCTGGGCAGGATCGATGTAGGCCATGGAAGACACAACACGGGGGTTATCTCTGTCGAGGAAGAAGCGAACCCCCCTTGGTGCTCGAGCATAAATCGCCCGGTCGCGTGCGCCAGCCAGAAACGACTGGATCTGAGCCGCCGCGCTGGAAACACGATCACCATCACGGGTCAGGCGGACCGTGGCGAGCGTCATCGAAAACAGGATCAACACAATGCTGACCACAACCAGAATCTCGACCAGCGTATAACCTGAACGGTTTGGTTGTGATTCAGCAGCGGAATACTGAGCAGCAGGGCGAATCATCGGCGTCCTCCTGCTCGTCGATTGCGGTTGGTGATGTTGTCCAGCAGCACATCCCGAATCGCCAGATGATCGTCGGCATCGAAGTCACCATCGGCGTCCACATCAGGGATTGATGCGAGGTTGCCGTAGGTATTGGTTGACGCGTCAGTCAATACGGGTTCCAGCAATCCAATGTCACCGTCCGGCCCCGGTGACACGATCAGGGGCGTATGATACGTCTCTGGTGTGTGATAGTTGGCTTCATTAAATTCGATTGCCAGCCGGGGACGCCCGTCAGCCCCGTTGAGGCGTTCCAGTTCTGCGTAGAGTCTGCCGACGGGATCGTCGGGATCTGTCAGCAGCAGGTCACGAGGCGTGACACCGTTGGGCAGCGGAAGCGGTGGTGGCGACAGACCGCGGAACAGCAGGTCGGCTGTTTCGCGTTCCAGCCCGGCGATAAAACGGCGATCTGTCACATCGTTCTGATTGGTCAGATCGGGCTGAAACGGTACTGGCGGGTTACTGTCGATGAGCCGTGTGGGCCAGCGATAGAATCGCAGAGGATTGCCCCAGGCATCGACAAATTCCGGCAGGCCATCATCATCAGTATCGGCGACTTCCCGTTCGGTGAAGCGGCCGCTGTCGACAGAACCTGCACCGTAGGAGGACGCTGCCGTCAGGGCAAAGTAGAGCAGTTCTGCACTTTCCGTGGCCGGGTCGTGCCGTGCCCAGTTTTGTGCAGCCCGTTGAATAATCTGGGTATCGGAAGGGCTGGCTGTGCCCTCTTCCACAAGTTGCTGAATGGCGTAGGGAGCGGCAATGGATTTGAAAATGCTGTCAGCCATCCCGGTGACTTTTTCCCCGCTGCCGGATGGATGCTCTTCCACGTAGCGTTCCACCATTCGCTGCGGAAATTCGTAACGGAATGCGCGTTTCTTCGCCAGGACTTCGATGACTTCATCGCGGACGCCAAAGATCTGGTTTTCGGACAGTTTGGCACGGACGATATTGGACGCCGCATCGAGTCGATCGCCTTTGAACGCTCGCTGGAACCCTTCGACGCGTTGTTGCAGCACGGCGTCGACTTTGCGAACGGTCACGACAGTCGCTTCGACTTCGGCCTGTTCGGTCAGCCCGAACATGACCGAAAAGGTCAGCCCCATCAGAATTGCGATGATCGAAACGACGATCAGCAGTTCCAGCAGAGTGAACCCGCGTCTGTGACTGGTGTGATGAAGGTGACTGTTCATGAGATCGCCTTTCGCTGCGTCCGTTCAAGCCCTGTCAGGGTTTCAGCTGGCCGCCCGAAAAGTTGGTAATGTTGTCTGCTTCTTCAAAGCGTGCCCCGGTGAGTTCATCGCCATCGCTGTAGACACCACCGGGACCGTAAGCACCGTCCAGTCCCGGGGAAATAATCTGATAGCCGCCGGGACGCTGCTCCTGCGGTGGGGTCGCCGTTTTCAGATAGACCGTCTGCATATCGCGAGCATTTGCAGGACCACCCAGAACATCGTAGTCGTCCAGACCGGAGGTATTCGTGCGCAGATACTTCTTGCCCTGACTGCTGAGAAAGAGATAGGGCGCTGACTGATCCGGCAGGGGATCGAGGAATTCGAGGGCACCGTCGGAATCCACGTCACTGAACCGCTCGTTGGCAAATTCAAAAAACGGGCCTTCACGATTCGTGCCGGCTGTTTGCCATGGGAAGCGAGGATCTTTGGAAAAGCCCATCACCAGCGGAGGACTGGAGGTTGTGACTTCAACTCCGCCAAGGAAGAACACGAGGCATTCCGCACCATTCAGATGAATCGCGGAACCATTGGCCAACCCACCATTTGTCGAGAAGTCAAACTGAGGCCAGATGGTTCGGACTTTGGATCGATCCACGGGAGTCCAGCTGCCACCAGCGGCCGGGATCAGCAGGCTGCTGGGTGGATCCACATTATACACCGAACGAAACTTGGCGATCGCGGCATCGAGCTGGGAGATCTCTGAGGAGACTTCCGCCATCCGTGCCCGCAAACGCACACCGGAAATGGCGGGCAGCACGAGGGCCAGCAGAATTCCAATGATGACAATCACGATCAGCAGTTCGATCAGCGAAAAACCGCCGCGTACTGAAGCGGTTGCAGGTTGATGTCGTCGCATGAGATTACTTCAGTTGAAGATGTTGAAGAAGCTTGTTTGACGTGGTCTTTGGCCGGCGAAGTCGATTGGCTGAGCCTGTGGGTCAGGACAGGTCATTCAGCAGCTTAATCAGCGGCATGAACAGAGCAATCACAATGAAGCCCACGATCAAACCCAGCACCACAACCATGATTGGTTCCAGCAGGCTGACCAGACTTTCCACTCGAACTTCCACTTCTTCGTCGTAAACGTCGGCCACCTTGTACAGCATGTCGTCCAAGGCACCGGTCTCTTCACCCACGTCCACCATGTTCACCACCAGGTCATCCACAATTCGCGATTCTTTCAGCGGGACAGCAATCGTCTCTCCTTCTCGAATCGCCGAGTAGATATTGTCGAAAGCACGAACAAACACCGAATTCCCGGCAGTGTCACGCGCGATCAGGAGTGCTTCCAAAATCGGCACACCGGAGGCAATCAGCGTCCCGAGTGTCCTGGTGACGCGCGCAATGGTGCCAATGTGCAGAATTTTCCCGATCAGCGGTATGCGCAGTGATATCCAGTCAACCACATACGCCCCCGTTTTGTTTTTCTTCACGATCTTCACAAAGATCCACGTACTGAGGGGGACAACGAAGAGCATGTACCAGTAGTTCAGCATCCAGTCGGAAGCATCAATCAGGAATACCGTGATCCCTGGCAACTCGACGTCGAAGCCGAGGAAGATCTCTTTAAACTTTGGAATAATCCAGATCATGATGAAGGATACGATCGCGACTGCGACGGTAATCACCGCCGCCGGATAGATCATGGCCCCGACGACTTTTCGCTTCAGCGACTGTGCTTTTTCCTTGAAGTCGGCGAGGCGCTGCAGAATGGACTCCAGCGCACCACCGGCCTCCCCGGCTTTCACCATATTCACGTACAGATTGTCGAATGCTTTTGGCTGCTTGGCCATCGCTTCCGAGAGTGTGTTTCCGCCTTCAATATCTTCGATCACATCAATCAGGGCATTCTTCAGTGCCCCGGGTTTGTTTTGACCTTCCAGAATTCTGAGGCTGCGCAGCACCGGCAGACCGGCGTCCTGCAACGTGGAAAGCTGTCGTGTGAAGGTGCAAAGAATCTTGGGTTTCACTCCGCCAATGGTGAACGCTTTGCCGGGCTTCTTGCCGGCAGCGCCACTGGCGGCTTTCTTTTTCTTCGCGTCCTTCTTTTTCTTTTTGTCGCGTTCCTTGATCTTGGTGACGTAGAAGCCTTTTTCGCGGATCAGTGTTTGCGCTTCCGCCTCCGTCGGAGCCTCGATGGTGTCTTTCACCTCAAGTCCC
This sequence comes from Planctomycetota bacterium, assembly GCA_017859815.1. Classification (GTDB taxonomy): domain Bacteria; phylum Planctomycetota; class Planctomycetia; order Planctomycetales; family Planctomycetaceae; genus SXXK01. The sequence goes on from JAFMMM010000105.1 coordinate 6,815, forward strand.
GCGCTGTCCATCGCTTCGTACATAAACGTTGGCATGCCATCCACTCCGGATCGTCAGTTGTCACCGTGCTGTTGCAGGACAGAGATCCCCAGACCGGCCAGCTGGTACAGGAACGCTGTGTTGGCACCTTGTGGCACCGCGATTCTGTACGAGGACGGATCGGGAGAGCGAAGCCCCGCCGAGTTGTTCCAGTAGTTGCGGTCAATGACCGCGATTTGCTAAACAGCCGGACACATCACCGGGAAACGACCCACATCATGCGTACACCACCCTGCCCCAGTGACGGGGAGGGCGAATGTCATTTGACGTCAGCCCGCTTGCATGGCAAAGCGTGTGCCGATCTGTTCGAGCGATTGGATTATCCTGTCAGGAAATCTCCATGTCGGGCAGTCTAGGGCATTTTTTCTTAGGAAACACCGATATTCTGCCTGTCAATTCATGAACTCAGGTCTAAAGCGGGCGAAATCGGGCTGGTTTGTCAGCAATCGCGGATCGCGTCGGCAGTCACGCGGTTCAGCGATGCCGCTGTCAGGTGCGGCATTCTGCTGCAGCAAAATCAGGCGTTGCAACGGTCCTGAACGCTGAGGGGTGGCTGCTGCAGCCGGAGAAATCACTGTAAGCTGAATGATCCGTTTGACCATGAGAGTCCTGCGGAGACCGGGGAAATACGGGCTGCGGTTGCTGGCACTGCAGAAACAGCGGCAGCGGGACAGCCTAGTCAAGGTCTTCCAGCACGGTCTCGCGGACGACCTCGTCGATGGTGGTCAGACCATCGAAGATCAGTTTCAGCCCTGCTTCCCGCAAGGTTGTCATCCCCTGCTGTCGCGCGATGTCTCGTAATTCGTCAGAAGAGGCCTCAGCAGCGACCGCGTCACGAATTTCATCGGTGATTGTCATCAGTTCATATAGACCGATTCGTCCTTTGTAGCCGGAGTTATTACAGCGAGCACAGCCTTTGCCGTAGTAGAACTTGTACTTTCGGGCCGTCTCGAGTGGCAGTTGCAGTTCCATCAGCAGGTCATCCGAGGGCGTGAATTCCGTGCGACATTCGGTGCAGATTCGTCGCACGAGCCGCTGAGCCAGAATTCCCTCCACAGTCGCGGTGATCAGGAATGCAGGAACCCCCATATCTCTCAAACGCGTAATGGCGGACGGTGCATCATTGGTGTGCAGCGTACTAAAGACAAGGTGCCCGGTGAGTGCACTCTGGACAGCAATTTCACCGGTTTCGTAGTCTCGAATCTCACCCACCAGAATCTGGTCGGGGTCGTGCCGCAGGATGGCACGCAGTACCGCCGCGAAGGTGACTTCCACATCAGGATTCACAGGCACCTGGATGATGCCGTCGATGTCGTATTCGATTGGGTCTTCACTGGTGATGATCTTTGTTTCTGTACTATTCAGCTCATTGAGCGCGGAGTACAGAGTTGTCGTTTTTCCGGATCCCGTGGGACCGGTCACCAGTACGATCCCGTTGGGCCGATGCAGCATTTCACGGAACTGCCTCAGCAAGACGGCATCCATACCAATTTTGTTCAGGTCCAGTGCCACGACGGTTCGGTCCAGAACCCGCATGACCACCGCTTCACCAAACAGTGTGGGCAGCACGCTGACTCGCAGGTCAACGCTGTTGCCTCCGACGTTCAGCTCGATACGTCCGTCCTGCGGAAGTCGTCGTTCGGCGATATCGAGGTTCGACATGACCTTGATACGACTGACGATGGCATTGGCGAGGTGACGAGGCGGGGGGACCATTTCATACAGGACGCCATCCGCCTTCACACGAATCTTGAATTCGTCTTCAAACGGCTCGAAGTGAATGTCACTGGCCTGATCGCGAATCGCGAGCAGCATGACCATATTGAGCAGTTTTTTGATCGGCTGTGAATCCGACATTTCCTCTTCGGAGGCGAGGTCGTATCCCTTGATCTGCTTTTCATCATCTTCATCGTCAGAAAGCTGGTCGATGACGTCTTCGATGCTCTCTTCACGGTCGGCGTAGTAGCGTGCAATTGCGGCTTCCACATCTGCCTGCGAAGAAACCGCCCCGCGAATTTCATGGCCGAGGAAGTTTCGCAGGTCGTCGAGAACACCGACATTCTGCGGATCCGCCATGGCAACAGTCAGCGTGCCATCCTTCATGGAGATCGGCATGATCTTGTACAGCTCTGCCATTGTCTGGGGGACAACTTCCAGCACAGCAGCGGGAATATTGGTTTCCTCCAGCGAGACGACGGGCATGCCCCACTGTTCGGCCAGCGCTTCGGTGACCTGAGCCTGGCTGATCAGCCCCATGCGGACAGCAACCTGTCCAATCGGCTGGCCAGGACTTTGCTTTTGCTCTTCCAGAATGTCCCAGAGCTGGTCGTCGTTGATGTAACCGAGGTCGATGAGGATCTGACCGAGTTTTCGCTGAGCCATGAGAATTCGGGCCGCTTACAGGGTTCGAGCACCCGCCGGAATCGGGGGGCACCTTCTGAAAATATCTGTTTTTACTGTGAACATTGTCTGTGCGGCTGCCGTACGACCACCCGCAGTCCCGCCTGTCGGCAGGATCAGAACAACTCATTCATCATCATCGTCATCGTCTTCTTCTTCGTCGAAGACTCCACGCTTAGCACGTTCAATGCGGGCCCTGAGTTCGCCAGGGTTGTTCGCCTTGTACATCACGTCTTTTTCTTCACAGATGCCATTCTTCCAGAGATTGAACAGCGAATCGTCCAGCAACATCATTCCGAACTTGCGTCCGGTCTGAATGGAACTGTTAATTCGGAAGGTCTTTCCTTCTCGAATCAGGTTCGCGATCGCGGGGGTCACCACCAGCATCTCGTAGGCAGCCACCAGTCCCTTGGGTTTTCGTGGCAACAGGGCCTGGCTGAGAATCCCGATAATTGCGTTTGCCAGCTGAGTACGAATCTGTTCCTGCTGATTGGTGGGGAACACGTCAATGATTCGGTCTACGGTTCCCTGAGCACCGGTGGTGTGCAGAGTTCCAAAAACCACGTGCCCGGTTTCTGCCGCCGTGATTGCCGCAGAAATCGTCTCCAGGTCTCGCATTTCCCCCACGAGGATGGCATCGGGGTCCATTCGCAGAGCCCGTCGCAGTGCTTCCGGGAAGCTGGGGACGTCCACACCAATTTCACGCTGATTGATCGTGGATTTCTTGTGGTCGTGGTAATACTCGATCGGGTCTTCCAGCGTGATAATGTGATGATCCAGATTATCGTTCATCCAGTTGATCATCGACGCGAGACTGGTGGTTTTCCCGGACCCGGTCGGTCCAGTGACCAGAAACAGACCGCGCGGACGCTGAATCAGATCGCGGACAACCGGCGGTAGTCCGAGCTGTTCAAAAGTGAGGAATTCATTGGGAATTCGCCGCAGCACCATTCCGATCATGCCGCGTTGCTTGAAGACAGCGACGCGAAAGCGGGCTTTGTCTCCGAAGGCAAATCCGAAGTCTGTCCCGCCCCGTTCCTGCAGCTCCTGCTGATTCCGTTCCGGCGTAATACTCTTCATCAGGTTCGTGGTATCGTCGGCGGAAAGCTCGCGGGTTTCCAGCCGCACCATCCGACCTCCGGCACGAATTACAGGTGGTTGGCCGACCGCGATATGCAGGTCGCTCACCTTCTCTGAAACGACCGTTTCCAGGAGCTTGTCGATCTGGAAATTTCGAATTGTTCCTGCTGACATACCCGTCTCTTTTCAGGTAGGAGATCAGTGAAAGCGAGTTGGTGCTGACACGTGTCAGTGTCCACCCTTGGACAGCTTGTAGACTTCGGAAAGACTGGTCATTCCCTGGAAGGCCTTATCCTTGGCATCTTCCACCAGCGTCCGCATTCCCAGCAGGCGAGCCTGCCGGCGAATATTCTGAGCTGGTTCACTGTTGAAGGCCATTTCCCGCAGTGTGCTGTTCATGGTCATCAGTTCGAAGACAGCACGCCGTCCCTTGTAACCGGTATGTTTGCAGTTATTGCAGCCACGACCGCGAACCCACTGCCCGTCCGACAACTCGTCCGGCGAAATGTTAAAGGTGTCGCACTCTTCCGGTGTCGGCTGGTAAGGCTCCTTACACTTGGGACAAACCACCCGCACCAGTCGTTGAGCCATGACCGCCATCAGTGAACAGGCGACAAGAAATGGCTGCACGCCCATATCAATCAGTCGCGTGACGGCACCGGGAGCGTCATTGGTGTGCAGGGTGCTGAACACCAGGTGTCCTGTCAGCGACGCCTGAATGGCCATTTCGCCGGTTTCAGTATCACGAATTTCCCCGACGAGAATCGCATTGGGAGCCTGCCGCAGCATCGCTTTAATAATGCGAGCAAAGTCCAGTCCGATACTGTGTTTTACTTCTACCTGGTTGATCCCCGGCAGGTAGTATTCCACTGGGTCTTCCGCAGTAATGATCTTTCGATCCGGACGGTTTAATTCCCCCAGTGCGGAATACAACGTTGTTGTTTTCCCGGATCCGGTCGGGCCGGTGACCAGGAAGATTCCATTGGGTCGACGAATGATGTTCTGGAAGGTCCGATAGTTGTCTTCGCCAAATCCGAGGTTGCGAATGCCGACCTTAATATTGTCACGGTCCAGAATTCTCATCACGACCGCCTGCCCGTGATTCGTGGGCAGAATCGAAACACGCAGGTCGAATTCCTTGTTTCCCGCACGTGTCTTGATTCGCCCGTCCTGGCAACGTCGTTTCTCGGAAATATCCATTCGAGCCATGATTTTGAAGCGTGAGACCAGTGCCCCCAACAGTCGCTTGGGCGGGCTGTCTCGCTCCAGCAGGACCCCGTCAATTCGATACCGGATGCGAACGCGGTCTTCAAACGGCTCCACATGAATATCGCTGGCTCGTTCGCGGACTGCCTCTGAGATGATGAGGTTGGCCAGCCGGATAATCGGGGCACTGTCGTCTTCGTCCCCCTGCATCGCCGCTGCAGCTTCGACATCAGTAAAGTCGATCTGCGTTTCAGTGAACTCCGAAATCATGGAGTCGACCGATTCGGTTTCGGATTGCCCGTAGTGCCTGTTAATCGCCCCCTGGATTGATTCCAGAGGAGCCATCACCGGCCGAATATCGCGATTCAGCACGAAACGCAGTTTATCGAGCACTTCGATGTTGTTGGGGTTGCTCATGGCAACGGTGACCGATTCCCCGTCCGATTCAATCGGCAGGACAAGGTTTTCGCGGGCCATGGATTCCGTCACCAGTTCAATCACGCTGTTGGGAATTTGGGTTCCCTCCAGCTCGATGTACTCGTAGCCGAATTCCTCGGCCTGAGCGCGGCCCAGATCAGCGCTGCTGATATAGCCCAGACGAACCAGAGCATCCTCCGGGGTAATCCCCAGATTCGCAGCCATTCCTCGAGCTTCTTCAAGCTGCGAATCACCGATGGTGCCGTCATCGACAAATCGCTCCAGCCAGTCACGCATTCCCGGACTCCGATACGACGTTATTCTGCTGTTATTGGTATCTTTGCACGTTCAGACGCGAGACCGCCGGACCGTGCCGATCATCCCACTGCATTGCCGGTTTGACGACATTACCTGTGAGATACTGATTTGTGAGGTCTTGCCATCAAGTTCCGCTGCAGTCTGGGATGGGAGGGCCAGTCCTGCGCGAAAAATCCCCGAGCCAAACGTATTCTTGTCATTGATCCTGTTTGCGATCCAGCCCCGATTCTGCTTGTGACCGGTCATTTCTCACACTGCAGTGTCTGTTGGTCAGCATTCGTTGCAGAGTCTCTTCTGGAGCCCACAACGGACGCGTTTCCACGCAACACTGCGAGACACCAAAAAACGATCCACTGAAAAGAATCGTTCGACACAGTCGTCTTTCGGCCGACCGCCCGGATGGACTCACGGCTCAAACTGAACGGGAAAGAATCTGACAGGATTCGTCAACCACTGCCGGACGGGAATCGGCGGCATCGGCACTGTAACAGGCGGCAAATTCCCCCTGAACCCCCTGAATTGCCGGAACCAGTCTGGTTCACTTACTGATTTGACCGTGAGAACCAGCAAAGATCAAGCATCAGATCGTCAGCTTCAGCGGGAATTTCACGTCCTTGATGCGGTAATGCATTGCCAGCTATTCCGCTGCCGGCGTTTCCTCGGCCGGCAGCTGCGACCGATCCTGCATGGTTGATTCGGCCGTTCCAGTTGATGGCTCAACCTGCTGGGAAGGAGCGGCGCGGCGGTACTCACTGCATCCGGTCAAAAGTGAGACGCAAGCAAAGCAGAGGGCTGATCGGAATGCTCGCCCCCCTGAAAGCCACATATTCCTGCTGGACATGGTTGATTCCTTCTCACGTCCGGCAGCGGCCAGTGCTTCAACGTTGCTGCCGGACAGAAAACTTTTGAACTGGACACTCGACTTACTGCCGAGATGTCTCCAGACGTTGCAACTGAAGTTCGTCAAACCAGAGGTCGTCATTGGGGACATCCAGCTTCAGGCTGCTGACCGAATCAGCGTTGTTGCGGATCATTTCTACTGTGCCATCGCCGAACCAGGCGAACTGTTTCCGCCAGTGAATCCGCCACTTATTGCCCTGCAGGTATTGGAGATCGGCAACAAGGTCGGGGTTGGGAAGCAGCCGCAGGACCAGTTTGTCTTCTTCCAGAACAATTTCCGCATCACCGTAAAGCGGGCAACGGTAGTCTCCCACAGCCAACTGCTGGTCGAATGGGGGTTCTGCACGCTGTTCCGGAACTTCGACGGCACTTTCGATGCGTTGGAAAAACTCCCGACGATTTTTGACGTCTCGCTCGCGTTCGCTGACAACCCAGTCACCGGAATCGAGGCCGAGGTATTCATCCGCAATTGCGGTCGCCAGCGAGGATGAGAAGCCCGTCATGCTGTTTGTCAGGACCACAATGCCCAGTTGTTCTTCCGGAATCAGCATGACTCGCGAATACATGCCGTCGTAGCCGCCGCCATGACCGACCACCTGACGGCCGGCGTAGTCTGAAAGCATCCAACCGAGTCCGCAGGACCTGAAATGGGTTTCCGGCGTTTTCCGCATGGCCGCCTGCGAGACGGGAATCACGGTATGCGGAGTCCACATGCGATGTGCCGTTTCTGCCGAGAACAGCTGTTGGCCGTCTGGCAATTGTCCGCGATTGAGCTGCAGCAACAGCCACTTCGCCATGTCGTCGGAACAGGAAATCAGTCCGCCGGCCGCAGCCATCGTATCCCACTCGACCCATTCCAGCGAACGATTTCCGTCCAGCTCCGTGCGATGCGGTACAGCGACATTCTGCAGCCTGTCGAGCTGGCGGACCGAGGTGACCGTGCGGTCCATCTGCAACGGATCAAGAATTCGCTGCTGAATGAATTCACTCCACGACTGGCCGCTGATACCGTGGATCACCTCGCCCGCAGCGAGGAACATCAGGTTGGAATAGCCAAATTCTGCCCGAAACCGGTTCTTCACCGGCAGGTGCCGAATGCGGCGGAGCACCTGTTTGGGGTTGTAGGGCGTTCCCCACCAAAGCAGATCACCACTGAATGTTGCCAGTCCACTGCGGTGACACAACAGATCATCGATTCGCAATTCCTGCGAGATCCAGTCCTCATTCAGCTTCAGCCAGGGCAAGTGCTGCTGAACCCGATCGTCCCATCTGAGATGTTCTTCGTCAGCCAGCATCGCCACTGCTGCTGCAGTGAATGCCTTCGTATTCGAAGCAATTGCGAACAGCGTCTGACCGTCAACCTGGTCTTCCGATGTCACACTGATTTTTCCAAAGCCTCGTGACAGAACCACGTGCCCCTGATGGACCACGGCTACCGACACGCCGGGCACATTCCAGTGGCTGCGAGCCGCTTCGATGGTGCTGCTTAAGTCTTCGGCAAACGGTGGATCTGTTGCCGGAAGCGATGGCAGGATGAATGTCAGGGCAATTGCGGCAAGCACACCCCGTCGCAGCAGACTTGAGCCACAGACGCGGCCATTGAAAGTTCGTTGAAGTTCTGTCACAGCATGTTCCTGCACGAATTCAGGTCTGGAAATCCACAACTCGCTCTGCGGCGGCGGCTGATGGTTTTCGCTGCAGTTTGGTTTGGGACAGGTGGGTTGTCGAGCCAACTCTCTGGAGGAGATGCGAGAAGAGGCCAAACCACCGCTGTTTTTTTGGAA
>JAFMMM010000106.1 GCA_017859815.1 Planctomycetota bacterium
TTTGGGTTGCTGACATGTATCGCGCAGTCATTGAACACCCGGAGTGGATTCCGGCGGAATATCAGCGTCGCATGAATCTTTCCGCCGGAACAGACCGCGGCAGAATCTGGAGAGTGATTCCAGCGGGATCATGCTGCGGCGAAGCATCTTCGGATTCGCCCGCTGCAGAAACTGTCGATGTTGAATTTCAGGATCTGGACTGGCAGCACACATCTGTTTCACAACTTCTCAGGACCATGAAATCAAGCAACGGCTGGTGGCGAGATCTCGCTCATCGCCTGCTGAGTCATCACGCCGTTCTCAATCCAGAGCAATTGCAGCAGGCCAGCAGCGAGCTGCTGAAAACAACCGCCGCCGGAGGAGCTGCGGGAGTCCAGTCTCTCTACGCGTTCAGTCAGCTGCAGGGCAAAGATCAGAAAACAGCGAAGGCCGAAGCCCTCGCCGGATTCCTGCAGCATGAGGACCCACAGATTCGAAGAGCTGCAATTGAACTGCTGGAGCCGACATTCGCCGACAAAGACCAGGATTTTTCCGACCACCTGAAGGCTGCAGTGACAGATGACAATCTGATTGTCCGTCGGCAGTTATTGCTGAGTCTGGGAGAATCCCACGCGCCGTGGGCGGCCAGACTGCTGGGGCAGGCTCTTGTCGCAGCGGCCGATCAGCCCGTGCTCGTCAGTTGCGGACTGACATCACTGCATCACGAGAACATTACCGTTGTAATGCAGACAGTGGGCAGCAGCACGGCCTCCCCTGCATCTCTCCGCCTCACACGTCTCCTGTTGCCACAAGCTGCCCAGCTGGGTGCTGGCGCAGAAGCGGCTCGACAAACAGCTCAACTCCTGAAGGCAGTCACAAACGCTGCGTCGGCCGCCACCTACACGGAACTGACCGGCATCCTGCGCGATGTCCTGCGGGATGAATCAGCTCGCACTGCATTGAGTACGCCGGAGTTACGGCAACTGCGTGAAGAGTCGTCAGCGGCTGCCATGCAGCTGGCACTCAGCCCGGATGAAGATTCACAGCGGCGGCTGGCAGCTCTGGAATACGCGGCGGCTGTCAGTGACACGTCAGTCAGTGCCGATGAGGCCGCCCAACTGCTCAGTCCGACCACGGATCCCGCCCTGCAGCAGGCACTTGTCAGAATTCTCGCTGCCAGCAATGATCACCGGCAAGTCGCAGACATCGCAGCCTCATTCCAGCAGCTCTCACCATCGGTTCGCAGCGAGCTGCTGGAGCAAATGATTCAGCGTCCACCATTGACCGAATTGTTGCTGGATCAAATTGCCGAGCAACGAATTACTCCCGCGGAATTAAGTGCTCGCAATCGACAGACGCTGATTGAACATCGGGAAGCGGCAATCGCCGAACGGGCACGCCAGCTGCTGGACATCTCTCCTGGCGGTGATCTGCAGGAACTGATCGATGAATACCTGACCCGGATCGAACAGCATCAGGGTCAGCCGGAACAAGGCGCCGAGGTATTTCGGAAGCACTGTTCAGCCTGTCATCGATACGCGGAGATTGGTCGTGAAATCGGTGCTGACCTGGCCGCACTCAGAGACCGCTCCGCCGGTGCATTACTCACGGCAATTATTGATCCAAATCGGGCAGTGGAATCAAAGTTTCTCAGCTATTCCGTGCTGACACTGGACGGCTTGCAGCTGACCGGAATGTTGCAGAACGAATCCGGCAGCAGTGTGACACTGCTTTCCGCAGATGGTCGCCAGCAGGTTGTTCCAAGATCAGAAATCGAATTGCTGCAGACTTCCGGCAAATCGCTGATGCCGGAAGGGCTGCATCGAGACCTCTCAGCGGCCCAGTTGGGTGACGTGATTGCATTTCTGCAGCAGGGACAACGAAGCTGGAAAGAGTTCCCCGGAAATCAGCCACAACTGGTCATGCGGGATGCAGATGGAAACGTCGTGCTCCAGGCCGCCCACGCGGAAATTCACGGTCCCAGTCTTGTCTTTGAAACGCAATACCGGAACTTAGGTTACTGGAGTTCACCTGAAGATTACGCGGTGTGGAATGTCGAAGTTCCTGAGGGCGGCCACTGGACGTTGGAATTGAATTACGCCTGCGATGATCAGACAGCCGGAGGCCTGATTCGGTTTTCCACCGGAACCAGGATGCTGACATCGCGAGTCCCTGGAACCGGGACCTGGGACGACTACCAGGTTTGGAACGCCGGGACACTGGATTTGCGTCGCGGCCGCAATCGGATCACGGCAACCGCTCTCTCGCAGCCCCGAAACGCTCTGATTGACCTTCACTCCATCCGGCTGATTCCCCCGTCCGACGACTAAATCGCAAGTCCTGTCGATTCTGAATTCTGTCCTCCTTGAAGAGACTTTCCAGATGAAGAATACATCCTCGATCGTCATCACGCTGCTGCTGTCCCTCCCGTCCTGGACACCTGGAGCCGTTGCGGAAGAGAATCTGATTCAGATTGAGAACCGTCATGAAGGATCGACCGACTGGCAACTGACGCGCGTACGCGTTGCCGGCAGCGAGTGTCGTTCGGTACCGATCGAAGGCTACTGTTCCCGCCAGTCTGCAGCAGCCGGCGAATCCATTGACATTCTGGTCTCCTGCAACCCGGCACGTGACTTTCGGCTGGAGATTTTTCGTACCGGATATTATGAAGGCCGAGGCGCTCGCCTGATGAAGACCATCGAGCGAATCAAAGGCATGACACAGCCGGACCCTGATCCCGGCCCGAAGAATCTTCACGAGTGTCGCTGGGAAGCCTCAGTCACGCTGACGATTCCGGAGGACTGGATCAGCGGAGTTTATCTGGGGCGTTTGACGACGATTCCTGATGGCAATGAGCCCTACTGGCAGAGTTATGTCATTTTCATTGTTCGCGATGATCGCCCGGCCGACATCCTGTTCCAGTGTTCCGACAACACATGGCAGGCATACAACCTGTGGCCGTCCAACTACTCCGTCTACACACATCCCAAAGGCGGTCAGGGGCCCTGGGCTGACGTGAGCTTTGACCGACCATATGGCCGGGAAGCCCAATTCATGTCTGTCGTGAATGACCCTCTGACAACGGGATCCGGGGAATTCCTTCCCTATGAATTCCCCATGACTTACTGGCTGGAGAAACACGGATACGACATCAGTTATTGCTCCAACAGCGACATGCTGACTCCGGACCGCGGGATGCTGTGCAAAGCATTTATCAGCATTGGACATGATGAATACTGGGATATTCGTCAGTTCGAAAGCGTGACGGCGATGCGAGATGCCGGTGTCAGCCTGTTCTTCCTTTCCGGGAACAGTGTCTGCTGGGTCAGCCCTCTTCGGGAATCCTCGGCGGGGCGACAAAACCGAATCTTCTTCCGCGGCGGTCCTTACGGCGGCAACAGGGACTATGCGGAATTGCGACACCGGGACCACGGTCCTTTTCCACATCGGGGCCCTGACGAAGGTCTGCTGATGGGGGCCCGCAATGTTGAACCGGTGAATGGTGGGGGTGACTGGACGATCACCAATGCGGACCACTGGATGTTTGCTGGAAGTGGCGTTCGCAACGGCGACTCCATTCCCGGATTGATTGGCTGGGAATATCACGGGGATCCGGCAGAGATTCCTGGTCTCGAAGTTGTTGCTTCAGGAACTGCGTGGCAGGGCGGAAAAAATCCCCAGCAGTGGACAGCGACGATTTACCCCGGCCCAAAGAACAACTTTGTCTTTAATGCAGCAACGATCTGGTGGGCACAGGCACTGGGCGATCCCCCCGGACATACGCTGCCATGGTCTCACTACAGTCGGCCTCATGGACCAGATGAACGAGTCCACATCATGACTCACAATCTGCTGGAACGGGCATTGAATCCACCAGCCGGTTCCCGCTGAACGGTGCGAAGGGGCAGGATGATGTTGCATGCAAACGCAAGGCGGGCGACACTGTTCTGATTCAGGGCTTATTCAGGAATATCAGACGTGATCTCCTATCGGACTCTCAAAAAGCTGGTCGGCGAAACCAGCCTTGAGCGGAAGTGTCGACTTCTGTTCGGGGTCGCGCTGATGCTGCTGATTACCGGGAGTTTCTGGTGGTATGCATCCCGGACAAAGCAGCTCGTTGAAAATCAGCAGATTCTGGCCGCCCGAATGATGGTGCCTCGTAATCTGCAGGTCCAGCACTACACCCGCTTTCTGGAACGCGCGACTCAGGCGGAACAGGACGATTCCGAGCAACAGCAGGACTCCCAAATCCCGGCTACCGCCCCCCCGATACAAAATCAGAATGTTCTGCAGCTCCCTGACGGATCCCCTGCCGCATCCTCACTGACTGACATGGATTTGCTGCGGAGAGTCATGGGATCGCTGCCCGCCGAATCCAACAGCCCCACGTGGGATCTTCGTCCCGTGGATGAATTGGGGGCCAACCCGGCTGAATTCGAAGCCGTACAGCAGTTCTCTTCAGACATTGATCCTGCCAATGAGTACTTCCTGATCCGGGAAGAGGACGGACGCAGGCAGTTGCAGTACTACGCTGCGATTCGAATTGAAAAAGCCTGTCTGGCCTGTCATCGCTCGGATGGCACCGTTCCGGAAATTGTTACGGAGGATCAGCTGCAAAGCATTAACGCCCTGAACGCCTCTTTTACTCCGCCTGGCGAGGAATCAGCCACAAGCAGCGATCCACCGGATGACCCCCTGATGCAGCAGGTCATCAACAATCCCGACACTCAGAAACCAGCCCCTCTGTTCGCAATCGCCAGTATTCTGATTTCTCTGGATGATGTTGAAGTACAGCTGACGCGAAACTGGGCCGTGTTATTCGCAACTGGCATTGTCACAGCTTTTCTGGCCATGCTGGCGGGCTGGGCGATCGTCCGGTACATCATTGTGAAGCCGGTACAACACCTTAAAGATGTCAGCGATGAGATTGCTCGAGGAAATCTGAATCTTCGAGCGGACATCAGCACGGGCGACGAATTTGAAGAACTCAGCCATGCGTTCAATCGTATGCTGCGTCACATGATGACGGTCAATGATGAATTCCGCACCCTCAATGTCAGGTTGGACGCCAAAGTCGATCAGCTCGCGCAGGCGAACCTCGAACTGTTCAACAGTAACCGACTGAAAGACGATTTCCTTGCAACCATCAGTCATGAGTTGCGTACACCGCTCAACTCCATTCTGGGATTCAGCGATATCCTGCAGACCGCATCAAATCTGGACGACCGTCAGCGACGCTACGTGGACAATATTCAGTCGTCCGGACAGGCTCTGATGATCCAGATCAACGATCTGCTGGATCTGGCCAAGATTGAATCGGGGAAGATGGAAATCAATGCAGTCCAGTTCGATCTTCGCGAGCTGCTGGAATTGCAGGTCCAGCAGATGCTCCCACTTGCGGATCGCCGCAGCATTGACCTGCGACTGGACGCCATTCCTCCCACCCTGCCGGTGCTCTTTCAGGACAATGGAAAAATTCGGCAGATTCTCAGCAACCTGCTGTCGAATGCGATCAAATTCACACCGGAAGGCGGGCGAGTCCGGGTCACAGCCGGACCGGACACCCCTGACTATTTCGTGATTCGAGTGGAAGACAATGGCATTGGTATCCCGCTGCATGAGCAGAAAGATATCTTTGAAAAGTTCCGCCAGGGCTCAACCGCCCCGGGCGAACGGGATCATACCCGCCGTGAATATGGAGGAACCGGGCTGGGACTGTCCATCGTTCGCGAACTGTCACGGCTTCTGGGCGGAGACGTTCATCTGAAGAGTGAGTTTGGACGTGGCAGTCTGTTCTCTGTACGCCTGCCGTGTGAAGCCCCGAACCGTCTGACTCCGGCAACGGCAGAAGAACAACTTCCCATTGCCCCGGCCCCACCACTGATTACTTCGGCCACCCTGCGAAGCCAGCTCGCGGCGGAAAAAAAACCAGCCCCGCCTCGCAGAAAACTGGATATTCAAACGATTGGCGATCCCTGAAGTCAGCGGTTGACGGCTTAACGCCGCGGTTCAATTGACAGCGTGCCCCCGACAGTATCGATTGTCAGGCGCCGGAGCGTTGAATCGTACTGAGCAGACTGCCCGGCATACTGTAATGGAAACGATTCGGTTTCCAGCAATTCCTGACCAGTCAATCGATGCAGCACTGTGACCCGGATCAGGTTCGTATTCGCACCTTCCGCACCTTTTGGAGGCAGCGTAATCAACGGCAGCAGATCGGACTTGTCCCCTTCCATCACAGGCACTGCCACATCCTCGACCATGCGAGACCACAGCAACTTCCCGGTTGCATTCTCCATCATCGCGATCAAACCGCTAATCGTCGCCACGTTGTTCTGCTGTGTCCCTCTCTGCGTGTCCAGTCCATTGAGATTTGTCTGCACCAGCAGCAGAGTGTGATTCTGCATTGCGATTCCAGTGATCCCATGCAGCTGTTCGGACTGAGGTAGTACAAGTGTGTCTCCAGTTTGAAAACGGTGTGATGCTGAGTTCATCAGCACGAGCTTTCCACCGTCATCAACAAAGATGATTTGCCCGTCCCCTGTCGTCGCAGCCAGTTCCCCGATCTGGAACGCACTAATCCGAATCGCTTCGGAACCTGCAGCAAGATCTTCGCCGGTCAGCGGATCCAGCACGTGCAGGTTGTACAGAAGATCGGTGTAGGCCAGAAATCTTCCCTGAACTTTCACGTTGGTCCCCCGGCCTGCGGTGATCGTTCCTGTTCGCAGCAGCTTCCCGGTCAACGGATCCCAGGCGGCCCACGCTCCGGATTCCTGCCAGATCGTCACGGCAACATGACGATCTCCAAAGAGTCGAGGCATCGTGAGTGGGAGAAGACCGTTGCCGGCTGCACCGTCGAGAGCAACAACCCGCGTCCACAAGTCATTTCCACTCAGCAGATCGGTGCAATGAAGCTGACCTCCGCCGAACCAGATTAACCCGGCGTGAGTCATCGGTCCCATCTCGAGGTTCAGCTCGTCCATGCTGCTCTGGTCCGTCGTCAGATTTCGTTGCCAGAGAATTTCCAACTGCCTGTGTTTCTGCAGTCGCACCATCACAAGACGACCGTCGGCAGCAACAGGCAGAAGGCCCGGCGTCGAAAAACTCCGATCGTAATGAGCCAGCACTCCGGCGAATCGGGACCAACCCTGATCGCTGGGGACACGGGAACAGATTTCACTGCCGCCGCTGTTCACGGTTTCAAGGCTTTGGCTTTGACCACGGCGTATTCTCAATCGACCGTCGTACCATGACGGCAGTCCAACACCATAGCGAGCGGTCGGACTGGCGACGGTCAATTCCTCCTGATTCGCATCCTCACTTGCGAAGACAAAGACCGTCAGCTCCTCCTGATCAGTTTTCAAATTCTCCCCGGTCAAAACATAGCTGGCTGTCGCTTTCCATGAACCGTCCGCGGAAGGAATGGTTGAATCTCCGCCATCCGGGGGAACAGTGCCTCTGATTTCATGCAGACGATTCAGTATCTGAGACCGCTGAGGCGGAGCGATTTGCCGATCCAGTATTGCTGACAGCGTGATTTCCTCTGCAGCGATCATCCCACGAGTCCGCAGGAGCTGTGCAAAATGCCGGACCTGGTCAATCGTGAAGGCCCGGGGAAATCGACCGATCGTCATTGCAAGGCGGCGAGCCTCGGCTACTGACAGCTCTTCGCTGATCTCCATCCACCGCTGAAGTTCCTCCTCAGCAGGCATCAGACCACGCGAAACAGACCAGCGACTGGAAACAGGAACGGGCTTCTGGTCAACAACAGGGCGCGAAGAAAACTCGAAGAACGCGTCGCCGAGATCGGGTGCCTCCAGAAGCGTTCCCATCAGATATGCACGTTCGCGCTGCTCCCCTCCCGGTGACGGTTTACGGAACTTTTCGAACAACGTGGCGATTTTTGTCGCTGTCTCCGGCCTCGATCGTTGTGCCAGAATCTCACCGCAAACATCCAGCAGCGAATTCAGGATCTGTTCGTCTACTGCAGCAACATTCTCTTCTTTTCCAATACTGACAGCTTCCGCTGCAGCAATACTTCCATTCAACAGCAGGGCTGACACGCGTTGCTGGTTGCTGATGTCCTGTGCGGCAAAGCGATCGGCACGCTGAAATGCTGTGACCACTCCAATGCTGGACTCGAAGACATGGTCGTCATCAATGGTCAGGCTGCCGAAGGAAACGGGAGTTTGTACTGCGGCGGCCGTCCCCCAGCCCACTCGATATCCCGTCTTTAAATCGACGGTCACAGGCTTTCTTCCACAAATTGGAATCAGACAGCGATCCTGATCGATAACCGCCCGTCCCTGAATCTCTTCAGTTTCAACACGCCAGAGTTCCCGCCCGTCGGTGACATCCAGACATCGAACGTGATGAGCGCCTGCAAGTACAAGCTGATGCTGATCTGCCCGCAGGATCGATCGATCGGTTTGAGGATTCCCACCGTCCATGGACAGTGAGGATGCTGGAACCGCCCACCGCATTTCTCCGCTTTCGGCATGCAGACAAACCACAACGTCCCGAATCGGCGAACGAGCATAAATAAAATCTGCAGCATGCACGGGCCGGAATAACCCCTGTTTCTGCAGGAGTCCCGACGAAGCCGACAACACATCCTCAGATTTCTCCGTTTCATCTTCCGGGACAGAAAAAGTCTGAAGCCACTGCAACTGCCCTGTGACAGGATCGGATGAAGTCAAAACACCGGAAGGGAAGCGGCAAATCACACGATCTGAATTCGCCAGACAATACCCTGCACTCCGGCCAATCCCTGATGCAATTCCTCGAATCGGCACACTGCCGGACCTGTACTCAACAGGCTGTTGCCACAGCACGCGACCGTTTCCCCGCTGCAGACAGTTCAGGAAACAGATCTCGCTCTTTTCCGTCAGCACATAGACCCGCTGGTCCAGAACCGCTGGTGCACACAGAAATTGATGGTCGTCCAGCAAACTGGGGGGCAATGAATCGTCCCGTGACTCCGCATCAGGTCCGGGATCACCGGTTGCCGTTGTCCTGGGAGACAGGCGACCTGTGATCTCTCCGGGGTAGATTTGTGCCGGCCATGCCTGAGCGTTTCCGGCAATCCACGCAATCCGCGGCACCGACGCCGCGGCGTCTTTTCGCAGTGCGATCAGACTGCAATTTCTGGGAGTTTCCGGTGCAGTGCCGCTGTTCTCAGCAAACCTTCGAAAGCGAAACAACGGGTCCTGCAAGTCTGACACCCTGTCGTCGCCAACCTGCAGCATGTTGGCACCACCGATGATCCAGAGTTCGTTGTCGACCGCAGTAAACTCCAGTCGCCCGGGATCACAGGCAAGTCCGAACTTTCTGAGCGTGTTCGCGTTCTGATTGCCGGGTGAACCCTCTTCATCATTTTGGCTGGGATTCAACGAGCGTTCCAGCAGTGACCACTGTTCTTTCCCCGTCGCGGCATCGAGTGCAACCAGTCGAAATGGGGTGCGCACCATCAGCCAGTCAGACCACTTTCCGACAGGATACGCCTGCAGTTGTGCGATCCTGAGCGGTCTGTCTGTGCGACACAACCCCAGCAACTGGGCAGCCTGCAGCCGATGCTCCAGAATCGGCATCCACGCCGTCTCGCGCCATGTCCAGTCCGGTCGACTCCACGGCGCAGAAACACCGGTCGATGCGGGAATCGGAGGTAAGTCGGGCAATCGGTGCAATCGGCGATCAAGAGCATCAGCGAGCTTTGTTGCTTCCGCAGCGAAAACAGTGCGCTCATACTGAGTCCGCAGCTCGGCGGTTGCTGTCGCGACTGTTGTAACCTGCCCCTGCAGCAGCAGCCATGTTAACAGCACGGATTCCGCCCGCAGACCCTCGCGTGTCATGGGATAGCGTCGCGCAACCTGCAGGACTGCAGCAGGATCCCGCGTCATCAGTGCGTCTCGTAACGCTGCCGACGCCGCTGCCGACTGCACCGTCTGCCACTGCCGCTGCATGTCCGGATCGGCCCGCCGAAGCAGCTCAATTGCAAACGCCCGCTGACCGGTCCAGGAAGACTGTGGACCTCGCTCCATAGGGATATCAATGGGATGCGACAGCACCGACTCAAGCAGTTGATAGCCTGCTCCGGAAAGGGCCCCCTGCGACAGACGCTGCAGGCCCACCTCACGATCTCGCAGCCGAATCAGCGATCCATCCGGAGACTCAGTCGTTGCAAACTGTGCATGGCAGGAAGGGAAGGACGCACACTGTGAAATCACCAGCAACACGAACAGCAGTTTCTGATGCGTTGTCACAATGCAGTATCCCTGTCGGCTGCTGCGGAAGGGGCTTAATCAATCGACAACCGATCTTCCCGTTGGTTAATGACAATCAGTAACTGTCACCAAACTCCATCAAATCATCCTCGTTCACCAGATCCAGACTGGCCTCACCAAGTACGCGCAGCGTTTCATCAACATCCGTAGCGCAGACAGCTACCGCACCACGTCCGTTCCGCTGATAAAACATTGGGTAAACATACTGCACATTCAGCTCTGCAGACATCAGGCTGCCCAGCAGCTTCGTATGGGGCTGGTCGGTATCCGGCAACAGCACGCCAATGATGTCGGTCTCAATGAAAGACACCCCGGACAAATGCAGCAACTCCCGTGCGCGCTCGTAGTGGTCAGCGATCATACGCACCAGTGCACAATCGCTGGATTCCAGAACTGACATGGCCACGATTTTCAGGTCATCCCGCTCAACCGTTCTTAACAGGTCGTGCAGCCCTCCCACGCGGTTTTCGAGAAACACGACAAACTGCCTGAGACAGGGCCAGTCGCGCCCGCGCGAAGTCATTGACTGCACGTGCAGGTCATCATCGTCACTGTCAAATCCCGAGCTCATCAGCGTATTCCGTTTCTCCGGCGAATACCGTTTTCCAACACATCATAAACCGAATTGCGACAGTCAGAAACAGCAGTCCGCAGTGCTTCTGATGGAGTCAAAAAGCGGATTCAAAAATTACAACCGGAACATCAAACAGCCGACTGGGCGACTGTCGCCAGCAGGGCGCCCACCATTAAGTCGTACGCGGCATGACAACCAACCGTGATTCCGAAACCACGCAGCAGAAACACCGCGGAGAAGAACATCCCGGCAATTGCCCGAAAGGAAAACACAAACAAATTAAACGCGTCTGCCGTCGGTCCGATATGATGAGCTAATGCAAACAGGAACGAAGTAGACAAAGCTGCCATGAGCGCAGCTGCCGTCGACGGAAACTCAAACATCCGAAAGACCAGCCAGGCTGAGGGAATCAAACACAGCCGAAACATGACCTCTTCGTACACTCCAGCTCCCACAAAGGAAACCGCCTGTGCGAGATCAGGGGCAATGGTGCCGATCAACAGCCGCTGCGGTGCCTGATCGGAATGATACCAGTGAAAGAAATAGTCATGCAGTCGTCCCACGGAAAGCAACAGAATGGCCAGCAGCAGACTCTCCGCCAGCATCCCGCCCAGCGTGGACAGCGAAACTCGCCACGGGAATCGTCCGGCGAGATGCCACACAAACAGGATCACCAACACCAGCACTGGAAGAATCAGCTGAGCTGCTCCCAGGCGGCCCAGCAGCAATCTCATCCAGTAATCAGCACCGTTTCGCAGTGCATCCGGATTATCCGCACCGATACTCAGTACCCCGGCTTCATACACAATCAGCCACGGCAGCAAAAACAACAGACTGGATAATGGCGCACGCGCTTCCGTCCAGTAGTCCGCCGTCTGTTGTGTATCCTGCTGGTCCATGGGTGAGCTGCGGAATGGGTGGTGCTGTCCGTTCTTTCGGTCTTATCGGTAAATCTTCCCAGCTCCTGCCACATTCTCGTCGTCCAGTCCACTCACACCCTGAAACAACGCCAGCGGAAGCGGCAATATTCGCCGAATTTCGCACACAGCCCCCCAGACACAGCAATTCATGATCCGGTACTGCTGACAGGCTCCCTCGGGAACTTCAGGTCGCCAAAGTGCTTATGGCGGCTTTGTGCGGGTCATATTACGGGGCCGGAGTTTCCTGTGCTGCCTGAGGCGAGACCAGACGCACATAGTCCAGCCCCAGCATGAACGACTTCACGGCCGCAGCGTTGGCACCAACAATTTCAAAGGTCAGTCGCTGGACGCCCTGCTCCAGTGACACCCCCGGATATGTCAGAACACCTGTTGTGATGACCTCGGCAGAATTGAAAAGATCGAGACCGGAATCCAGCACCTGATTTCCAATCGACACCTGAAAGACCCCGTAGTCACGCGCTCGAGTCAGCACGAGCTCCACATCGTGAACGCCTGCAAACGGCACCTCAATCTCAACGGACAGACGATCGCCGACGACAGCCCCGGTCCACCACAACTGATCCGCTCCGCTCCATCTGCCACCACGAAAGTTCCCCATCGGCTGGCCAACAGCGCGACCGGCAGTCTTCTCCACCACTTTCAGCGTCTCGCCTTCCTGGGCTCCTGCGACACGTCCGGTTTTTTCATCAATCGGTGCCGCGGGCCCTGACAGCGTCACCTGAGCCGGGCTGGCGAGGTAGGCAATCAGATCCCGAACTTCGTCCTGTTTCAGCGAATCCAGTTGCCGTTCCGGCATCATTGAAATCGGAGACAGCGTACGCTCTTCGATCTCCGCAATCGGGATAACAAGCTGGTCATTCAGCGTCTGAATCGTCAACGCACTCTCTGTTTCACGACGCAGCATTCCCTGGACGACTCGACCATCCTCAAGTGCGAGGACAGTCACCTGATAATCACGACCGACCACGGCACCTGGATCGAGGATGTTCTCAAGAATGTAATCCGGATTAGCCCGATTAGACCCTGTAATGTCCGGGCCGATGTCACCACCGGTACCGAACAGCTTGTGACAATTCTGACAGGTCTTCGAGAAAATCCTGCGACCGTTTCCGGGGTTGGCCTGCTTCAGAACCGCCGGTGTCAGAATCTGCTTCCATTTCTGCACTTCGGCCTGGCGATCCGCAGAGGACTCGCGAATTTCACCCCAGTGGGCCCGCAGCAACTCATTCAGTTCTGCATCTTCAAAAGCCAGAATCTGACGTACATGAAAGGCGTGCAGATCAACGCCGCGAACACGACCTGCCGCGATTGCATCAAGAAGTTTTCTTCCCCATGCCGGCCGCGATACCAGAGTCCCCACCACATCCTGTCGGACATCCGCCGGGAAAGTCCCATAGGCACTCAGCAATGCATCGGGCGTTGCCGCACTCCCGAGTGTTGTCAGAGCGCGAACAGCTGGTCCCTGCAGTCCCGGTTCTTTCAGCACCGCAGGGCTCAGCAACACTTCCGCAGCAGCCCGATCCTGTCCCCGAACCAGCACATCAAGTGCCTGACGACGTCGAGCCATGCTGACGTCAGTTGCCGCCAACAGCCTGCGCATCGCGCCATAGACTCGCTGATCTCCAAAAAGAACGGCTAACTGATCTGCCCGGTCACGAACAGACAGTTCCGTCGATTTCTGCAGCAGCGGATAAGCTTCCTGCCAGCGGTCCGGCATCGCAACATTGACTCGCCCTTCCAGTGACGCCATGACTTCCTCGAGAATCAGCAGCTGCTGTTCCGCAGCATCAGTGCGGGTCAGCATTGCCATGACTTCACCCAGTGACTGCTCCTCCGCTGCAGCCCGGCGAACGATGAATCGCCGCAGCTTCTCCATCGGTGTTCTGGTCGCAATTCGGATCGCAGCTTCGGGCTGCTGGGAGACCAGCGGCTCGATTCCGTACCACAACATCAGGGGCAAATTGTGGTCCTCCGCGTCTTCTGCATGAGCTGCCAGGGCGGTCGCAATTCCAACCCGGCGGTCGGTCGGCAATCGCTGCAGTGCTGAGCTCAGATACAGACGCACCACCGCTGAGGAATCCGTTTTTGCAAGCTTTTCCAGACGGGTCAGCAACGCGGCCGAAAGCTCGCCATCCTCCAAAGCCAGCTGGATGGACCAGCCCCGCAGAAAAGGATCCTGATCCTGCAGCATCTGCGTCACCTGCTCGTCGCTGAGACCCAAAGCCGCATGGAGTGACCAGAGACATCTCAGCCGGTCAGTCACATCGCGTTCGGCATCTGAGACAGCGTTCCAAAGTTCTGCGGCAAGCTGCTCAGAACAGCCTCTCTCCATCAGCTGGCGTCGAGCCATGCGACTGAACCACTCATTGCGATGAAAGTGAGCTGACAACAATTCCGCGTCGTCCCACTCCGAAGCATTTACGGCAACAGGCTGAGGAGTCCCCCACGACACGCGATAGATTCGCCCGTTGGTCCGGTCCCAGATGTCCGGGTTTGTTCGATGACAGGCATTGCGGTCGTACCAGTCGATCATGAGAACGGTGCCGTCCGGGCCATAACGCAGATTAATCCCGCGGAAATACTGATCATTGGCGATCAGCAGGTCTTGACCATGATGCCCTGTCCACGCGGAACTTCCCGCGACAGGTTCAAGTACGTCGCAATTCACACGATTGCCGTGCACGTTGTTGAAGTAAATTCGGTTGCGGTATTCATCCGGCCAGTTGTCTCCCAGATAGATCATCGCACCACAGTGAGCGTGACCACCTCCGGCATCCAGCGTAGCTCCCGCAGCCTGAGGCTCATGCCCCCACCACGCATGATCACGGATGTTGCCCACGTAATGTGCGTGGTCGGCAATTGTGCCGATGTCTTCGTACGTGTATGGATTGAAGTGCTGCCCTCCCTGACGCTGATAGCGAGCCCCCTGAATGACATGCCAGAGATGCGGAATCACACATGCAGTGATGAAGGCCTGCCCGCGATCGTTGAAATCGACTCCCCACGGATTACTGGTTCCGTGCATGAAGGGTTCAAAGACGTCTCGCACCGGGTGATATCTCCAGACAGCCGCATTAATCGGTGTCCGTTCC
>JAFMMM010000477.1 GCA_017859815.1 Planctomycetota bacterium
CCGTCACGATGCCAAAGGCACTCTCAATCAATGGCAGGGTCATTGCCACCAGATAACAGGCCATCAAGGCAAACATGCCAAACCGCAGCACATCAAACGCGGCGGTGGTCATGTCCAGTTCTATGGCACTCTCACTGAATTGCATCCCGTTCGCCGAAACGCGCACTAACATGGCCAGACCACCCAGAGACAGCCCGGCTCGCAACATCACGAGTCGCGATTTCAGCTCCCGCATCACCAACGCTGAAAATATCGAGACAATCAACAGTTCCAGCAGATGCGACGGCGTCGCCACAGTTGCCATGGATACCAGCGGTGGTAAACAAATCGCTGAAATTACCGCCGCCGGACGGCCATAAACAATCGCCGATGTCATGACAACCGCGATCAGCGGAACAATCTCTCCCCGGACAAAGTCCTCACTCGCAAGGCAGGAGAAGAACACCGCACAACAACACATCATTACGAATACAAACATTCGTGAGCCGTCAAACAGCAACGACGGAGCTGTGTAGTGCAGGAACTTTCCGGCCAGCAACACCACAATCATTAAACACAGGCACCAGCCGATCTGACGGTGCAGCATACCTCGCAGTGTCACCTGATTTTCAAATTTCAGACTCTCCGCCTGCAACAAAATCAGCTGCGCCGCATTCACGCGGTCACCGGGAGCCACAAGAATGTCCTCCGCATTGTACCCGTCGTAAACCGGTTCCGTCTCATCCATCAACTGCTGCTGGAATTGTGCCGCAAGCTCGGGGGATGTCTCCAGTAACTTCTGTGCATGCTGCTCCAGCCAGATACTGATGTAATCCCGCAACGGAACCAGATTCTGCAACGCCGGCCAGTTCTTACCCAGCCGTCCGGAATCCTTCAACACTTCAGAAACCAGAACGTCGGCGATTACACCGTCCTGCAGCACCCCGCCGTCCTCGCCGACAACGCGAATTGGCACGCGCGACAACTCAGCCAGGTTTCTTGCCGCGGCAGCCTTCACCGCATCAGCACCATCCGGGGATTCCACGGAACCCGTGTCGTCTGCAGCGACTGCGGCGTCTGAATTGATTGCCCCTCCGGTGCTGCCCGAATCCGGCGATTCCAGCGGAGCCTTCCACTTGTTCAGAAACCCGCTTTCGTCAAGCTCTTCGAAGTCCTGCACTTCTTTGAGTGTGATCAGTCCGACCCGCGTGACGTCCTCCATCAGCGACTCGAAATCCTGCATCATTGCATCGATGCGATTGCCGGTCGATCCATCAGAATCACTCAGCAAATTCCGAAACACCACGAAGTCGGCTTCCATCGCGTCGGCCTGATCAGCCTGTGCGGCCAAAAAACCAAAACTACGCAGCGTCGAGTCAGAAACCTGATCAATTCCTTCGCTGTTGGCAACTTCACTCAGCTCATTCCGCAGCTCGGCTTTCAAGAGCTCCAGATTGATTTCCCCCTGACGCAACACCCACGGGGCCGCCTGAGCCACCGCGTCCCGACGCAGACGACTCTTTTCCTCATTCACCACGCGGAAGCTGACTCGCGACTGGATTCCCCATGCTGCAGGCTCTCCTTCCCGAAATGAGAATCGAGGAGCCCCAAGTTGGGTTGCCGCCTGTAACCCGGCAATCGCCAGCACGCTCAAAAGAATCAGCGACAACGCCCGATGGTCACGCAACGTTCGGAACACCCGATCAGCCAGACTCAACGTTGGACGAAAGACACGATGCTGTCGCGAGCGTTTGGATCCGAAAAATGACATTACCGCACCCTCTCCCAAACAGAGAAGACATACGGCGACAAACGCGACATTCGCTGTAGAGACGAAAATTCACCCGGGAAGTCGACCCATTCGGGACACTCTCGGGACAGGCAGGCAGTCGCAGTTGCAGGTCGGACAGACCCGGTTTCGTTCATGGAATTCAAAACTGTGCCGGAGCTGCGTCCGACGCGCGTCTGGTTTACGGAAAACTCACTTTGCAGCAGGCTCTGCTTCAGACTCAGTTGTCGTTTCGTACGCCGAAACTATCTCCCGAACCAGACGATGTCTGACAATATCCTGACCACTCAAACGCACGCTGGCAACTCCGGAGACATGGGAAAGTCGACGAATCGCATCTCCGAATCCGGATCGAACACCCCGGTCAAGGTCGTTCTGAGTGGAGTCTCCCGTCACAACAATTCGCGAATTCTGGCCCATTCGCGTTAAGAACATCTTCATCTGGGTCACAGTCGTGTTCTGAGCTTCGTCCAGAATCATAAATGTTTCGTTCAATGTTCGCCCACGCATAAAGGCCAGCGGCAGAATCTCAATCACGTCATTCGACATCAACCGACGTACCTGGTCGTAATCCACCATGTCATGCAAGGCGTCCAGCAATGGCCGCACAAACGGATTGACCTTGGCGAACAAATCCCCAGGCAAAAATCCCAGCTTCTCCCCGGCTTCCACAGCTGGTCGCACCAACACAATTTTACGCACCGTCTCGGCTCGCAGGGCCATCAAAGCCGATGCGAC
Source organism: Planctomycetota bacterium (assembly GCA_017859815.1). Classification (GTDB taxonomy): domain Bacteria; phylum Planctomycetota; class Planctomycetia; order Planctomycetales; family Planctomycetaceae; genus SXXK01. Next base: position 2,507 of record JAFMMM010000477.1, read on the forward strand.
AGCCAGATAGGTCTTTCCAGATCCTGCCGGACCGTCGCAGAACACCAGATCCTTCTGCTGCATGGCCCCCAGATAAACCTTCTGCCCTTCCGTCTTCGGTCGAATTGCCCCCACGCGATCCCGACCGCCACGCAATCCACTAAAGCCCGCACCACTTCGGTCCCCACCGCCATCACTGACGTCACGATCAACGAGGCCCGATTCCGACAAGATCTCTTTTCGACTCGGGGGCGGAGCCGGTTCGTCCAAAGTCAGGCTGCTCTCTCCGTTCTTTACTTCTTCTCGCCACCGCAGTAACAACTTCAACGCCGCGCGAACCGAACCGTCCTCGCCGAAAATCCGCACCTGACTGCCTCGCAACACAACCTGCGCACCAGTCTCTTCCCGTAACTTGCGCAGATTTTCATCCCGAGCACCAAACAGAAGACGAGCCTCGTCATGATGATCCAACTCAATATACGAATCAGGCATCCCGTAGTCCTGCTGACAATTCTCATTCAACACGCGCGGCTACAAACACCGCAGCTTCGCCTCGACCGTCCAATCACCAGATTCCGCTCGCCACTCTCTGCGGATTCCGCCTAATCAGGAATTTCCTCCGCAAAAACCCGCACCAGACTGTTGCCGCATGCCCACCAACTCAGCTGCCAAACTTCCGCCTACAAATGCAACTGCTCGGTCGCGACAGCGCACTCCCGCCGCTCTGAATCATCCGCAAAATCCCGTGACTCTCCCACCGTTTAGTACCCTGCAATTCCATTTACTGACCGTTTTCCTGTTCATCCGAACGCCCCCAAATTTCAACAGGCAGGCAATCTATCTGCACCCGCTGCCGGGCAATCTGCCCGAACCCGAGAATCCGCACGCCCTTCTCACTGGCCAAATTTCTTGCCCAAACCAGCAGGACGCACAACGGTGGGTGGCACCGGCAGGCGTCCCGCCTGCACCCGGTGTCGAGCGATCCGCCCGACCCTAAGAGACGCATGTTCGGCTCGCTGGCCGAATTCGGTGCCAGGCACCATGTGGACATGCCACGGTGG
>JAFMMM010000478.1 GCA_017859815.1 Planctomycetota bacterium
GCCAATCGCCGAAGGCACCAGCCGGCTCTCAGCCGGGCGGGGGGGTCACTTGGCAAGATCTGCCTGCAGCACGTTGGCCAGCCGGCGCGCCGCCAGCACCACCCTCTGCTCGGCAATCTCCAGTGCCCGCTGACGATACCGTGGCGACAGATCCATGGGAGGCACGCGATCCTGCCCGGAACGCCGTGTCGCCTCAACAGCCGCCAACACTTCGTCCGTATAAACGGCCCCTCGAGAAAACTGCACGCTTTCCTGCAACCAGACCATCGGGTCCAGGTTCTTCGCCGCAACCACAGTTTTCCTCCACGCCGGAGTGGAACGCAACTGAACCGCTCGCTCATCCAGAGCCGCCCAATTCAAATCACTGCCAAACTGCCCATCCCAGAACGCATGCAGATTGGAACCGTTTTTTAGCTTCAGCCAGTTCGCACCACGATCACCCTCAGGAAAAACACCCTCGTAATACAAACTGCCGGCATGACATGGCTGATGCGAATCGCCGGCGAGGTGAGCCAGCCAGCAGATCGCAATCGCCCGATCCGCGTCACGGCGATTTTTATCCGCCAGAACCGAACGGCAATACTGGAACGCCTGTGCCACATGCAAACCGGTCGTCTGCAAACTCACATTGTTTGGCAACCCCTGAGGCGTCGGAGGAACATTGATTCGCTGCCCCACCGTCAGCGCCGCTCCCAACTGGTAGTGCCACGTCGGCCGGTCCCATTCCTCCTGACCACGGATCAAATCCGGCCAGTACGACGCCCGTCCCAGCAGCCAGCGATTCGGAATCCCGCCCCGCTGAATCCCGGACGGAACCTGAAACTCATCATCGAACCGCGGATGAGCACTCAGAATGCGGCCGACAGTCTCTTTCTGAACACCGTCCAGCAAATCAAACGCCAGGATCCCCACCAAATGATGCCCGGTGTCAAACCAACCGTGGCAAGGAGCCACCAGCATCACCACAACCAGCCCCCATCGGCACACGACAGACAGCACACCGCTTCGCTTCTTCATCCGCTCCAACTCCCCGCCCTGCAGATCACGTTTCAGACTCTCAGCGGTTTCTAACCCAAAACGAGCGGTCGCGACAGTTCCCGCAGGTCACTGTGCGCATCCTGCTACAGAACTCAGGCATCACCTGCATGACACAGTGCTGCTCATGACACAGTGGTTCGCAGACTTCAGCGGGAGTCGTATGACGACCGCCGCCTGTGTCAAACACCACGCGGCAACTTCACCCGCGGATTCGCGAGCCTCGCTTTGCCCGCTGCTACTTTGGCATCCGCCGTCTTCCCGGCCGCCAGCAGAATTTCAGCCCGCAACGCCAGCAGCAACGCCAGGTCGGGGGCCCCCGGTTCCAGTTCTTCCAGATCCGCCAGGGCTTCGTCATACTTTTGCAATCGATAACGGACCTGCGCACGTCGGAAGACCGCGTCTGTCCACTGATCGGTTTCCAGTCCGTCTCGCTCAATCGCCTCCGTCAGTAATGCCTCAACCTGCTCGGCATCCTCCTCCGCAGACATCGTCACCGCGATGTCCAGGCTTTCCTGAGCCGCCTGGGTTTGAGCTGCCTGGGGCTGCTGACTGCACCCCCAGATCAGCAGAATCACCGGCGTTGAGCACAGCAGCACGGCCATCAGCCGTTGTCCGTTCGTCATTACCATTCTCCCACAACTTCGCCGCCGTCGCGGCTGCCAATCGCTCGCCAAACGCCCAAATCGATGTTCTCACTGACAAACCTGACGCTGCCGTCGCCCAACTGGACCTGTGCCCCGCCCGTATGCATGCTGCGGGCCGAGATGATGCCGAACTCGCCGGGAGCGTCCACGATCGCACTCCAGTTGCCGCAATCAAAACCTCGCCAGTTCGGTGTCGCAACATGGTTATACAGCGTTGATGAATAGAAACCGAACGGCCATCCATTCGAAAAATCACTGCCGTCCAGCCATCTTCCCATCGAACTGAAGTTGTACCGCGACACCCGCGCCGGTGCATTCAGACACTCCGTGTACAGATCGTCCGCAGTCACCGGCCCCTGCCTGCGATTGGGGGAGGTGATCATGTCCGATTTCCTGTCCGGCAGCGTCGTTCTCATATTGTTCCCGCTGCCCTTCGTTCGCTCAGAAACCATGGCCGTATTCGACAACCCATCCACGAAGTCCCGCGGCTTTGTCACTTGTCCCATCGCAAACGCGCCGTCACCCGAATAGTCACGCCCGGCGAGATGATTGCTGTACGTGTTCGGGGCACCGCCAAATGGTGTGGAGCCGCCAAAGTTCGCGCGGTAGTTGTTTTCCGTGATGATTCTGCCTGTGTTCGCGTCGGATGGGCACAGAAACAACCCGGCGGCATTTGCATAGGCCGCGTAATTCGCATTGATCGGTGTTCCGCTGCGCGTCATCCTGACTGACGTCGGACGTGAAAAATCAATCAGGTTGTAAATGTTTTGCTGTTCCATGTAAGGCAGCAGAAACGTGTGTACGGAACGGAACCCGGTCGCAGCGTTCGCTGGCAGCGTGCTGGGATAAGACGTGTAACTGCGCTGCAATGAACCGCTTCGCGAATAATCCGGTGCCATCCTGGCGGGAGGAAAACAGCTGTGTGTTGACATGTAGTTGTGCAGTGCCAGACCAATCTGCTTGAGATTATTCTTGCACTGCGTCCTGCGCGCCGCCTCCCGGGCCTGTTGTACAGCCGGCAGCAACAAGGCCACCAAAATCGCAATGATCGCAATCACCACCAATAACTCGATTAAGGTAAATCCAGACTTTACGTTCCGCATTTCCACACCCCTTATTCAAGACGTCCGGTCTGATCTCAGTGGGAAGGGAGCAGGGACCGCTCCAAAACGACTCGCTGTCTTCCGCAGTGCAAACCCGTCTCTGTTCGCGAAATGTTCCGCTGCCGGCTGCACCGCCAGTTCGGTCCATGCTCGATCTTCTGCCAACACAACGATTCGCATCATCTCTCAAGTGCAAATCTGTTACCAATCCGTCACCGTCTCGTTCACATTGCAGGGGCAGACGCGATGAAGCGTCCAGCCGCATGGCTGAATTCGCTCGTCCTATGACTGCCGTGCTCCGTGATGAAAAAAAATCCTGTTCTCTTGTTAAGAACCGGTGAGCTTCCCAAGAATTTTGCACTCCCCTTGCCATATTCGTGCAGGCTGCCGGAAATTTCATCACCGCAGCAGCGGGCTGCAGCACGGCTGGTCTCACGCCCTGACGACGATGCAGGCGATCCGCCTGGGAGCCGCATCGGTTCCACCCGGGGAGCCGGATCGGCTCCACCCGGTGTCGAATTCGTTCGCTGACGAATTCGACGGGCCGAAACGGCATTCGGCTCGTTGGCCGAATGCACTCCATGCGTCAGGTCTGCCAACGAGCAGACCGGCACCTCGCAAATCGCCGAAGGCACAAACCGCCGATCCGGCGGACGAAGGCACAAACCGCCGATCCGGCGGACGAAGGCACAAACCGGCTCTCAGCCGGGGAGCCGGATCGGCTCCACCCGGTGTCGAATTCGTTCGCTGACGAATTCGA
>JAFMMM010000479.1 GCA_017859815.1 Planctomycetota bacterium
GCCCAGTACCAACAGGGCCCCGTACCAACAGGGCCCAGTACCAACAGGGCCCCGTGCTGACCGGTCTGTGCACGGCAGTACCTGAGCGTCGGGCAGGGAATCTCCCCAGAAACCCGCCCAACCTCAGTTGCTGCGGCAATCCGACTCAGCCGATTCGTGACTCCACGAACTTGCAGATCATTCCGACTGTGAACAGATCCGAAAGACGAGAGACCGAGGGATCTGACGCGAAGGCGTCGATATCGGCATGCGGCATTCGAGTCCGCAGCTGCTCCAGTCCGTCAGCGGTCACTTTGCCATCTTCCACGAAACCGGAATCGGCATTCGCGAGGTTCTCGGGGAATAACTCACCGCGAGGAATCTTGATGTCAAATGCCTTCTCGAGTCGGAAGCTGATGTCGAGAAAGTCGATCGATTCGGCGCCCAAATCCCCAATCAGAGTGGCTTCCAGGGTGACTTCGTCGTCGTCAACACCCAGTGCATCAACCAGAGTTTCACGTACTTTGTCCAGGACATCTTCAGACATGATTTACCTCTCCAGAGCCTGTGCGTGCCGCAGCAGACCTAGTCACCATACTTTTCAGCGGAGGGACTGCGGTGACTGCAATCTCTCAGCTACCCAATTTTGCCCGCATCAGCACAGCGCTGACGCAGACGACTGCTGCAAGGAATGTTGGCAGGAGCCCTGCTGTTGATGCGTTGCGGGGCAACACAACTTGAGTGGGGCAGCAACCAACCTTTCCAACCAGCGTACGGAACCCGGCGGGGCGGTTTTCCCCGACCACCTCGCCTGCTTCCCTTTCTTCGAATTCCTGTATCAGACGGAATTGTTGTCGTAATCGAGGGGAACTTCCACTATGGAATGCCAACTCGGCAAACTCTGTGCGAAAGTGCCCCAATCGTGGTAACACGCTCGGAGCAGATTCCTGGTAGACAAATTGACAGGAATCAAAGGCCTCCGAGTGTCAGTCCGCCGTCGACCTTCAGAACCTGACCGGTGACATAGGAAGACTCGTCAGCAGCAAAATACATCACCGCGCCGGCAATATCGTCGGGCAATCCCAACCGTCGAGCGGGGATTTTCTTCTTAATTTCCGCACCCGCCGCACTCACAACGGCGCTCGTCATATCCGTCTCGATGAAGCCTGGAGCAACTGCATTCGCGGTAATACCACGTCGGGCGAGTTCCGTGGCGATGCAGCGGGTGAAACCTTCAACGCCGCCCTTACTGGCCGCGTAGTTCGCCTGGCCGGGGTTGGAGACATCCGCAGCAACACTGCTCATGTTGATGATCCGTCCATACCGCTGTCCCATCATCTGCCGGGTCACGGCCTGACAGAAGTTGAACACACTGGTGAGATTCGTGTCGATCACATCCTGCCACTGTTGAGCATCCATAGTGGCCAGCAGACCATCTCGAATGATGCCGGCATTGTTCACCAGAATATCCAGACGCTCCCATTTCTCCACAACCTGCTCGATGACATTGTCGGCTGCTTCTTTGGAACGAACATCAGCCTGAATCGCCCACGCCTCGTGGCCCTCGGCCGCCAGCGCCGAAACCACCTCGTCCGCAGCCGCTGAATTCGAATTGTAAACGAACGCCACCTTCGCTCCGCCACGAGCCAACGCTTCCACAACGCCTCGGCCAATTCCCCGGCTGCCGCCGGTAACCAATGCAACTCGATCCTTTACCGTCATCTTGTAATTCCTTGTCATTCACCCCGGTACCTGCCCGGGAAAATTGTGACCGGTGCAGGAGTCGGCCAATTCGATGTTGCAGATCCCTGCGAAAATGCTTCTTGTTTTCTTCAGTGTGACGACGTTTCAACGTCACGGCCAGTTTCCGGCCGCAGCCGCATTTGCGATCCTGTCAACCAATCTCTGGGCTTATTTTCTCCGACAAAAACCTGCCCCCTGTTGCTGGCACGGTTACTGGCACTGTTGCATTCGCCTTGAACGCCACGAACATCATGAACGGCCCGCGGAGTCAACATCGGAATGCCTCAATTGCGGTGGGTCAACCAGCCTCAACGCCAGCGGACAACTGCCCCCACTGTTCCCGCATCGCAGCAATCAGTCGACGATCATTGTCAGCCATCTGTGCGTTACGGTCTGCAAGGTTCTGTCGAGTCAACGTCAGCCGAGCACTGACCGCCGACTGTCCATCTTTTGTTCCCGACACCAGAAACTGAGTTTCGGCCTCCCCGGCGGATTTGACTTTGGCTTCAATTTCCAGCACTTCGCCTGGTTTCAAAAAACTGTTGAAACGAACGGCGCGAGCCTGTTTGAGCAGGATCGTGCTGTACCGAAAATTGTCTGTGATTCGTGAAAGCCAGGCACAGGACTGCACCATACACTCCACCATCAGGACGCCGGGAAGGACCGCAAAACCCGGAAAATGATCCTGCAGGTACTCCTCCGCAAGCGAAACCTGCTTGATCGTCCTGATGGACTCTCCAGGAGTGATGGACACAACGCGGTCGACCAGACAAAACTTCATTGCAATTCATCTCTACGGTTTCAGCCGACAGTAATCATTTCACCCGGCAGCGATCTTTCCAGCCGGCAATCCAGCCCCGGGGAACTCCGCTCGACAACAGTTTTTTCGCGAACTCAGAGTGAAATTCCGCCACTAGCCAGCAGAGGCGGCCACCTTCAACGGCAGCAGCCCGCCCACGCTGTTCAATGCGAAATTCACGAATTCTCCGGAATCTCCGGAATCTCAGACCGGCATTCAGCGGACTGATAACCTTGTCTGAAGAATCAGATGTGCAGACCACCACAGGCGGAGACCCGCGCCGGCCAAATTGTAAAGTGCCCCATCCCTGAACCAAAACCTGGCCACGACCCGATTCCGGTTTTGCCCAAATTCGCGAAGTCTGCGGATTGTAGGAAATTTTCAGTCATCCAGCCCGCAACCGAAGTCCGCCCCGAGGATTCGGTTCGGCAGATTCCGCCGGTTTGACTTCTGTTGGGACTTAACGGCAGCGAACGATACGAAACCTGGTCGTAACAGGTCTGGAAGGAAGATTTCCCCCAACCAGAAGCCCCATGCCTCCCAAACCCGCGTAAACCAACCTAAACGCCCGAGACCACAAGCCCTCCATTTTGCCAAAAATACCACCTCCTCCCACTTCAACAGTGAAGTAGAGTGGCTTACACTCCGATGCGAGTTCTTCGCCTGGAGTTGTACTGGCTGCAGGTTCAAGTGAACTCTCTCTCTCTTGCCCCGGCTGGTATCTCCTGCCTCAAGTGACCCGAGTGGCGGCTGTTCCCCGCAGTCTTCACCTCTGCTGTCCGGAATAATGAACGAAATGGAAGCAACGCACACTGGAGTATCGCCATCACGTTGCCCACGATCATTCGTTGCGGTACTCGGAACAGCAGATACGTTTTAGAAAATTGGTTTGGAGATTTTTCAAATGCGTTTCATTCTCGGTCTGTCAGCCATCCTGCTGGTCACAAGTACGGCAGAGGCGGGCATTTTCTTTGGCCGCCGTGCCGGGCGGTGCTGTTCTGCTCCGTGCACCCT
>JAFMMM010000480.1 GCA_017859815.1 Planctomycetota bacterium
CGCGGTGAGTTCTTCCGTGTCAAACGTCATTCGTCAGCGGGCGCTTTCGCCTGCTCAGACTCTGCGGAAGACTCCTTCGATTCCTTGTCTGCTGGCTTTGCTGTTCGCTTTGACGTTTTCTTTTTGACAACCGGAGGCAGTTTTTTCCCCTTGGCCACAAACTGCATGGAAACAGAATTCACACAGTGCCGTGTGTTCCGCTCGGTAAAGCCTTCTCCGTAGAACACATGCCCCAGGTGACCGCCACAGTTCATGCAGGTAATTTCCACACGGAAACCGTCGGCATCGCGAGTCTTGCGCACTGCATCCTTGATCTCATCATCAAAGCTTGGCCAGCCGCAGTGACTTTCGAATTTGTCTTCGGAGTTATACAGCGGCGCGTTGCAGCGGCGGCAAATGTAAGTGCCGGGATCCTTCTTGTCAGTGAATTCTCCGGTGAAAGCTCGCTCCGTGCCCTTTCGCAGAATCACCCAGGTCTCGAACGCATTCAGGCGGTTGTATTTTGTCGGAGCTTTCTCTTCTGACACAGCGGTCTCCTTTGCATTCGCCGGGTTCTTTTCGTCAGCGGCGGAGTCCTGCGGATCCACAGATGCGGCCAAAGAAGCGGTCAGGAACAAGCCGAACACGGCGGCTACCACTGGGATTCTGGACGAAATCATGGTCATTTCTGCATCTCCCCTGATCACTGGCAGCGTGAAAACGTGCGGCTGATTACAGCCAGCCCAGCCAGCATTAGTTTAGACAGATTCACGCAGACTCACACAAAAAACTGCGAAACTCCGGATGTGCAAACAGGCATCGGAGCAATTCCGATGCCTGTAATAGCTTAACAAATTCCGCTGGGCAGCCCAAACTGGCCGCCGATCAACACTGGCTTCAGTTCTTCAATGGGCTGAGCAGTACTGAGGCCATACGGCCACTTTCCATGCGTGGAGCCTGCTCCACCGTTGCCACATCTTCGAGAGCCTTCACAATCTCGCCAAGCATCTCTACGCCGCGGTCGTGGTGAGCGTTTTCACGCCCCTTGTACATGACATTGATTTTGACTTTGTCGCGTCGCTGCAGGAATTCTCGAGCCTGACGCACTTTCACATCAATGTCGTTTTGACCGGTCTTGGCACGCAGTCGCAGCTGCTTCAACTGCGTTTTGTGCTGCCGTGGGCCGCTGGCCTTCTTCTGACGTTCATAGACAACCTTGCCGTAATTCATGATTCGGCAAACCGGGGGACGTGCATCCGGACTGACTTCAACCAGGTCCAGACCTTCATCCTGAGCGATCCGCAAAGCGTCTGCGGTTTCCATCTCTCCCAGCATCTCACCTGATGCACTGACCACTCGAATTGGGGAAATCCGAATTCGATCATTCATACGCGGAATGTTGGTCTGGGGAGCCGTATTAGGGCGAGTTCGTTTAATGATTACCTCCGTCGTAACAAAAGAAACTGAGTGAGACCTGCTGGCAATAATCAGCGATAAAAAACGGCCGGCCCCTGAGAATCCAGGACCGCCAACCAGGCTCTTCTGGCGCTATCGTGGGTATGTTCTAGCTGAACACACGAAATTTGCCACAACTCAGCACAAATTACCAGTCTTTTCGGCATTCCATTCGTATGGATCACCAGTTCCTTTGCGGATTTCTGCCAGCGGCCCGCTTTCATCACATTGCAATGAGTTCGTTTTTCACGTGAAACAGCAGGTTTCAACAAGTGCAGAAACCCACTCAACGGCGAAACGCAGGCTGTGCTGGACTGCTGCAAATGCAGAGAAACGACGAGCCACAAGCTCACCGGGAACCGAGTCTTTCGGAACTGGAAATCCGTGAAAAATCTGATGGGCTGTCCGGATTCCCCGATGACAGCCGATGTCCTGCCGTTCCCGGTTTCCGGTTCCACTCCGCATTTTCGGAAGGTCCGTTGCTCAATATCCCTCGGAATGACTGATTTGCAGCGAATCGTATAAGTAACAAGGTCAGTTTTTGCTGACTCAATCGATATCTCCCAGGTCCCGATTTCTGCTGAATTCGTCGGACTGGTCCTCATTGATTCCCTTGAAACGGCAGTAATCACCAGGATGTCCGCCATTCTTTCAATACTTCGTCGAATCACCTGCCCCCTGATCCTGATGCAGATGGTTCTATTTTGTGGATCGGCACACGCAGCAGAACCAGAGGTCCGCACGCTGCAACTTGGGTTCGCTGGTCAGGGACGTGTCGGGGCCTGGCTACCCGTCCGGCTTGTGGCTGATCACGCGGAACCTGCCCAAACACTCCAGCTCCAAATCGTTTCGCTCGACCCGCGCGGTGACCTCTGCGAGTCCGTCATCGCCGAATCCACCGCTGATGCTTCCGGAAACATCGAATTCTCCGGCGTCTTCTCAGCAGGTCGCCTTGACGGTCGACTACAAATTCGCCTCCTGGATGAACGAATGGACACTGTCTGGTCTCGCGAGATCCAGTGCCGTGAAGCAGAAACCAGCACAGCAATTGCACAATTTGACACAGACTTTTTCGCCACGAATTCGGTGCAAAGCACACTGCAGCTCGCACGACACACACCCACAACGATTCTGCTCGCCAGCCCGCTTGCCGGGATCGACCTTCTTCAGGAGCGTCTGCGTGACACGGATGCGACGCGAGAAGTTCTGAGCGTATTGAGCTGTCATGGTACGGTCGGGTTTCCAGATACTCCAAGAGCGTTGGATGGCATCGATCACGTTGTGCTGACCGACGACTTTTCTTTGTCAGTGAGGCAGGCTCAGGCCCTGCAATCCTGGGTGTTGCAGGGTGGCCATTTGATTATCAGCTGCGGGGCCCCGGCGGAACAGTTTCTGTCTTCGCCGGTCGGTCAATGGCTCCAACCCGTTTTTGAGATTCCTGCGGCAGCGCCCACCACCACCACGCTCGATCTCACCCCGATACAAAACTTTGTGCTTGGGGCAACCGCACTGCAGACAAATCGCACCCCAGTGACAGTCATGCAGATCCCGTCACGCCAGCCGCGGGTGCTGGCCAGGACGCTGACTTCTCCCCTGCTTTCGGGAGCATCGATTGGTGCCGGAACGGTGACGATGCTGGCGGTCGACCTGAATCAGCGTCCGTTGAATTCCTGGCTGTCGCTGCCTCAGTTTTTGGAGATTTTGATTTTCCGCCGCCCGCTTTCCGGCGAGTCTGAATTCACCGGCAGCAACAATCGAATCTCTTCCGTGGGTGTCAGTGACCTGTCCACCCAGCTTCTCGCAGCCGCTGACCTCGAGGGCGACGAGTCTCGGTGGTCAGCCTGGGACATCATGTTGATCATGCTGGTCGTCCTGCTGCTGATCGGACCACTGGATTACCTGCTGGTTGTGCGAACACTTCAGAAACCCCGCCTGACGTGGCTCACTTTTCCGCTGGCGGTCGCTGCGGCCTGTTTCACGATCGTACGGCTGTCCTCATCAGATCAGGAACAGGCCCGCGTTCACAGCATCGGACTGCTGGACATCACCAGCCACGCCGGTGTCCAGCAGTTGCGGGCACGCACCTGGTCAAGT
>JAFMMM010000481.1 GCA_017859815.1 Planctomycetota bacterium
CTCTTCCGATCTTTGAAGCTGCCCTTCTGAACGGATTCGTCGATCACGTAGTACTGGTCCCGCCGCTGCAGCAGTCGCGTTACTTCCCGACGATAATCTTCACGTGTGTTCAAACGCCCCTCGGCAGCAGCGCGAGTCAGCTCGTCATCCGGGCTGGAATCGGTGATCGCGAACGACAGGGCGTAACTGGCGTCACGCGGTGACATCATTCGACGGCCATGTTCGTCCGCAGGGCCACTGCCAAATTCCGTGCGATAGACCAGCTCGGAACTGAGCAGCAGCGATTCCACAAGCCTGGCAATGGCATCCTGAGTGGGCAGCTGTGCCATGAATTTTCGAAGCAGTTCAATGTTCCGTTGGACTTCGGTCGGGGCTGGTCGGCGTTCCAGAATCTTTGCAAACAACTCTTCGATGAGTGCCGTCAATTGAGCGTCTGCTGTGGCTCCGGATGCGTCACGTTCCGTACGGAATTCGGAAGTCCAGACGTTCATGCAGCGGTCAATGATTTGCTGCCAGGAATCGTCCTGCTGCCGCTGCTGCAGTACCGTCTGCCCGATGATCTGCATTTCCTGGTCTTCCAGCGGTTTCCATGTCGGCGGACGAATGTTCTTTTTCGCCACATCGTCAAGGACCACCTTCATGTCCCAGTTGGTGTGCACAACTTTCAGGATCGAGACGCGACTTTCGATTCGTTTGGGGTGCAGGCCCTGAATAAACCAGTCCTGCTCACACCGTTTGATCACCTGATCCCACGATGCATCGGCCTTGTTGTACAGACCGATGCCCAGGTAGACGGCCCGCAGATCGCCATCATCGTACCGCTGCAGCAATTCCAGATTCGTCTCCAGTCGTGGAGTGCCGTCTCTGTTGAGATTCGGAGGTGGGTCAGGAATCTCCATGCGGACAAATTCCGGCAGCAGTGCAGCGTTGTTTTCCGGGTACAGATCCTGCAGCAGTCGTGCCATATGATCGGTCAGAAATTGTTTCCGACTACGCAGCACGTTTCGATGTTTCAACTCCAGCTGCATGATGCCGGCCATGGCAGGATAGTGTGCTTTCATGGTCTGTTCGGAGACCATGTATTCGGCAATCTTGCGGGCATTGGAAATCATGGTCAGCAAATGACCATTGGTGAGCGAATCGAGGCTGTAGTAGCGGACCCCGATCTTCTCGGGAAGCAGAAACGGATTGGTGATTCGCTGTCGCAGTGACTGTCCGCCGAATCGCGTGCCCAGACCGACTCCGTTATCACCGACGACGTTTTGCGGGACGCCGTCAATTGTGCGTCGTCCGGGGTGGTCCACGATGTGATTCATGCGGGCATCGAAGATGAATTCGCTGATCAGCCAGCGGCGGTCGGCAGTGGCGCCCGGCAGGTGACGGTACTCGCCGGAAAAAAGCTGATCGTGATCAACGTAGTTGCCATATTCCGGCCGCTGCAGTTTTTCATCCAGCATCGCCGCGCTGTGTTGACGGAGTTCGCCGGACATCCAGTCCAGTAATTGCGTGCGATGCTGTGTGGACAGCTGCGGGGAATCCTGTGGCGGCATCAGTCCGAAGAAGATCTGTTCCTGCACCTTGTTCAGGAAATCCAGACGCAGTTGAAGGTTCTGCCGGGCCAGCGTATCCACCGCAATACCGGCTTCGGGAGAATCACCGCTGTGGCAGTCTGCACAGTGTGCCTGAAGCAGATCAGCAATCGGCTGCGGGACCTGGAAATCTTCTTCTGCTGACGCAGTGACTGGTGTGATGCGAGTGATGCAGACCAACAGAAACAGACCGCGTGGCAAGAGTCTGACTGCTGTTTTCCCTGCTGCTGCTGCGGTACCCACGCCCAAACTCCAATATGGCCGTCGACTGGCGGAGTGGTAAGTCTTCGGTTTTTTCTGTGTCATGTTGTGCCTGTGAGTTCGGTGCGGTCTGACCGACGGTTTCGTCGTCTTCCGATCCCTGCCCTGCTGATTCCAAGCGTGCGTGTAGCCTAACTCATCGGAGATGCCAAAAAAACCTGGAATCAACGGTGCGGCAGGGCCCCGCGCAAATGTCATGCAGATTGAGGAAGCGGATTCTGAGATGATTGCAGATCGGTCGACTGTCCCGCTTGCAGAAATCATCGTGAGTGGGTGCCGAAACGGACTGCCGATGTCAGTTGAGTGTGACTAGACTGCAGCACGTAAAACACACCGTGTGGTGGTATTCCGCGGCTGATCAGTGCAGATTTTTCAGTACAGCGGTTACAGTCACAGGTCCGACCTGCCGGTTCAGCCTGTGATCCCGATCCAGTCTCCTGCGGATTTGCTGTTGCTGGATTGATTGTTGTCATTGTTTCACACGTCATTGTTTCACACGTCGTTGTTGAAGCGCGGACGTTTGCTACCCCCGGCAGGAACCTGAGAGTCTTCCATGCAGATCCCCACTCAACCTGTGCACAGCCTGGTTACTGGAGGCGCTGGGTTTATCGGCGCCCATGTGGTTCGGGAAATCCTGAAATTGGATTCGAATCGGTGCTGGACCGTGACCGTGCTGGATGATCTTTCGGGGGGATTTCGACAGAATCTGCCGGCTGATCCGCGCATCCATTTTGTCCAGGGTTCCGTCACCGACACCACTCTGGTGGACCAACTGTTTGCCGATCAACCGCCGCAGGCGGTTTATCATCTCGCGGCATACGCGGCTGAAGGACTGAGCCACTTCATTCGTCACTTCAACTACACCAACAACCTGCTGGGTTCGATCAATCTGATCAACGCTTCCGTGCGTCACCAGGTGCAGCGATTTGTGTTCACAAGTTCCATTGCGGTCTACGGCAGTGCTCAGGTTCCGATGCTGGAGACCACAGTGCCGCGTCCGGAGGATCCCTACGGCGTCGCGAAATATGCTGTCGAACTGGATCTGGAAAGTGCGGCCCGCATGTTTGAGCTGGACTTTACGATCTTCCGCCCGCACAACGTCTATGGCCCGTATCAGAATCTGGGGGATCGTTATCGCAACGTGGTTGGAATCTTTATGAACCGGCTGATGCGAGGGGAGACGCTGCCGATATTCGGCGACGGAAATCAGAAACGAGCGTTTTCAGATATTCGCAATGTTGCCCCCGGCATCGCGGTCGCTCCGTACCTTGCGGAGGCTCGCAACGAGGTTTTCAACGTTGGCGCCGACACGGCAGTCACGGTGAACGAGTTGGCTCACACCGTTGCCGCAGCATTTGATAAGACAGCTGAGATTGAATACCTGCCTGCCCGGGAAGAAGTGGAGTTTGCGTGGGCGGATCACAGCAAGTTTCAAAGCGTCTTTCAGCCGGGCGCAGACACTTCTCTGGCAGACGGAATTCGTCACATGGCAGCGTGGGCAAAAGAACATGGTCCACGCGGCAGTTCTCTGTTTGGTGAAATCGAGCTGACTCAGAATCTGCCGGAATCATGGGCCACCGCCATGAGTCAGGCGTCGCATCGCGCGGATTGATGAGCGGAAGAAGTCCGCCTGTTAGCGTTGTTCGGACCTGTGCTTTCCTGACCAGTGACTGGAA
>JAFMMM010000482.1 GCA_017859815.1 Planctomycetota bacterium
TTGGAATCACGACTGGGGACAAAGCCAACCGCGATTTCTCCGATTCATAATCTGCGTGCTGGTTTACCACCCACGATTATTTTTCACGGCGAACAGGATCCAACTGTTTCAATTGCCGGGATCCGGGAGTTCACGAAGCGATCCGAAGCGCTGGGAAATCGCTGCGAGCTGTATGCCTTTGCCGGTGCCCGGCATGGTTTCTTCAACCTGCGTCCGACCGGACGCAATTCGGATCAGCAACGCCAGTGGCATCTGCGGTGTACGCTGCAGCTGGATCGGTTTTTGACATCACTCAACTGGCTTCAGGGAGATGCGACAGTCCCGGTGGTGGACAATGATGCTGTTCGTGTGCGAGGTCGTTTGGGGAAGGCGTTGGCCGGGTTGCGTCACAAACAGTCGGCTCGCGTTGCGTTCCTCGGAGGATCCATCACCGAAATGGAAGGCTACCGTCCGCATGTGGAACAGTGGCTGACCGAGGAGTTCCCAAACACCCAGTTCGAATTTGTGCGGGCAGGAATCGCGTCAACGTGTTCCAACACCGGGGCATTTCGCATGCAGCGTGATGTGTTATCCGGTGGTCCTGTCGATCTTCTGTTTGTGGAATTTGCGGTCAATGACGACCAGGATGCTGCCCATGATGCGGATGGCTGTGTCCGCGGAATGGAAGGAGTCCTGCGACAGTATCTGACGGCCAATCCGGAGTCCGGTGCCGTGATGATTCATTTTGTGAATCCACCGATGCTGGAGACGGCTCAGGGCGGGGGGACGCAATTAAGTGCGTTGCAGCATGAGCGAGTCGCGGTTCACTACAACGTCAGTTCGATTGATTTGCCACAAGAGCTGGCCAATCGTATTGCTGACGGCAGCATGACCTGGAAACAGTGGGGAGGAACTCATCCCGGCCCGGCCGGCAATCTGCACGCCGCTCAAATGGTGCAGCAGGTCCTGCAGGCGGTCCTGTCGAGTCCGGTCGATGGCAATGAAGATCCGGAACTTCCGGCTCCACTGCTGGGATCAAGTTTCTTCGGCGGGGAGTTTTTGGCCGCTGATCAGGTTCAGCGGAGAGACGGCTGGCAGTTGTCAATTCCGGACTGGAAGAGTCTGCCGGGTTCGTCGCGAGCCAGATTCACTGGGGAGACAATGCTGCATTCAGAGCAATCGGGATCCTCCCTGGCGTTCTCCTTCACAGGTCGAGCTGTCGGGGCATTTGTGCTTGCCGGTCCGGATGCCGGGCAGCTGGAATATCGCATCGATGACGGCGAATGGAAGTCCGTCGAACTCTATCATCGTTTTAGTCGCGGGCTGCATTATCCTCGGACAGTGATGTTTGAATCTGAGCTGGCGGCGAAAGAGCATCAGGTGGAGGTTCGCGTGAGTGCAGCGCATCATGCCGACAGCAAAGGCACTGCCGCTCGTGTCCTGTCGTTTGTGGTGAACCGCTGACGAGATCGTTTGCAGAGCAGCGGAGGCAAATTGCTGCGACCGTTGGAACGTATGGCAGGGAGTGCCGCAGTGCAGGCGTTGAAGGGGAATCACCAGGACATCTTCTTTGAGTTTCGCAGTCCACAGGAACTGCTGGCGAAAGCCGCCGATGTTCCTGTGGAAGTGGTCTGTGGAATTTGTGATGCGGACTGGCTGGCTGAGCTGGGCAGGCACTGGCTGCAGTATCCTGAGCCGGCTGCCAGGAATCTGCTGCGTCAGTATTTGCGGCAGCCATTCTGCAATGCCGGGCACGAACGACTGGTGCGGGCGATTCTTGCTGCCGCAGAGCAAGCAGGGGACGACGAGATCATGGGGCTGCTGCTGGCAGCATTTGATCGATCGATTCGCCGCGAGCGCTGCGATGCGAGTGGTGCTGAAAAAACTGCACTGCTGAATACGCCGAGAGGGACAGTGTTGCCGCCGGTGCGACGGCGTTTGATCGGCAGGACCGGCGTGCAACGGATCAGGCTGGAAGAACCGCACGAGCAGGTGATGGCTCGGAATCACCGGTTTCTGTTTCGTGTGCGAACGCGGCGATATTTGCAGCGTCGTCTCTGGCGATATTTTCGGCGACTGGCTGCTGACAGACCTTCTCGCTGTCTGCGGGCCGTTGTGCGCTGTCTGTGGCAGTATACCGATGCGGATTGTGGCACCGGCACTGCCCTGCTGGACTGCACCGGGCTGGTGCGAATCCTGTTTCAAAACAGCATGGTGATCGAACTCCGGACTGGAGGCTGGAATCTGGCGGCCGGCCGTACGCTGAGTGAGATACAGCCAGCTCCGGCATTTCCGGCGATCTGGAATTCACGATCTGACCTGCTGATTCGCAGTTTGTGGCAACTGGCGGCTCATCCGCACTGCACGGTGATCAGACGCTGGGCTGGACTGTGGCTGTTGCAGCATCCTGCACTGCTGCAACAGGGGCAGGTTGCTGAGTTGTCCGAGTGCATCAGTGCCGCGGGTGGCGACGAGACACCGGCTGGAATTGATCAACTGCTGGGCATGGTGGAACAGCGAACGGTCAGAACTGCGGAGTGGCCGATCCTGCTGCAACATCTGGGGAAATCTTCCGAGCATCCTGCGGCTGGTCGGGTGCTGGATGCGATCGTCGCCAATCAGGACAATCTGGCATCCGTGCTGTGCAACGCGTCGTGCTTATCTGAACGACTGCTGGCAGGTTTACTGCGTCCCTGGAGTCACCTCGAGCTGACGAATTGTGAGGAGCAGCGCGCGGTCATTCGGCTGGCGACTCGCGGGGATCTGTCAGATCCCTCCTGGCTGCTGGTGTGGGCCTGTGGTTGTGCGCAGCAACTGCGGCAGGACCAAACCGCAACGGTGGCGGACCGCATTCAGAATTCGCGAATACTTGCCAGCCTGACGGCTCTGTTCACCGGGGTGTATCGTGGGAAATATCGGGAGTTGCGACGTTCAATGCTGCGGCTGTTGTCAGAGCGAGCAGAGGCGTGTCCGGAGCATCGAGAGATTCTGGATCCAACTTTGGCGGCAGCACTGGATTCCGCATCGGCAGCCGATCGCGAGTTGATTTTCCGCCTGGTCCATGAGGCAAAGAGGATTGCGTGTCCTTGACCTGGGATGGAATTGCCTTTGACAGTGGCAACCGACCGACTCTGTAAAACCGAGCGGTGGCAGCTTGCCAGCAACAAACAGATTGCGAGAATAGAGGGGTCCGGACAGCGGGACCAGGGCAGACGATTCACGAGACCAGATGGACTGCGGCGTTCCGCCGTGGCGGAGATTGGTTCCTGATTGCTTCACCCTGGACGACTGCACCCTGGCCTGACTTTCTTTTCGGCCGCGCCATGCGGAATCGTGGCTGCTCCGCCGAAAAGACGGCAGGCCGGTTGTTCGTCCGAGGTCGACGATTCGAAGTCGAGGGTCCTGTTCTGTCTCGCTGCCGGACATTCCTGAGGTTGTGGTTTCCTGAGGTTGTGGTTTCCTGGATTGTGTTGTTCAGGATTGTGTTGTCCAGGGCCCTGGTTTCCAGGGCTGTGGTGCCTGCCCGTAGTCAGTCCGCTGTCGGTCG
>JAFMMM010000107.1 GCA_017859815.1 Planctomycetota bacterium
AGGCTGCTGATGCCCTCTTCGTATAACGCAGCCAACATCGCAACAGATTCCATCCCGGGGGCTGATTCCAGATGCAGCTCACGAAGGTTGGGGAATACGGTGCGCAGAACTCTTATTGCCTGCCTCAGATCCCAGACTCGCATGGAGTCCAGCGTTGTTCCAATGAGCTGAAAACGACGACGGATCTGATTCTGTTTTGCCACACTGACATCCCATGGGCCAGTGATACCCGGACGCACAGCAAAGGCAGCGTGAGCGGCCCCTGCCACCGGCGCAGGCCCCGAAGTATCCGGTGATACTGCCGGAAACACGGACAGGCGCAGAGACGTAATCCTGTCGGCGGATGCATCTGCCGCATGCAGGACATCAATCGCCAGCGGAACGTGCCGCTGACTTTCAAACCGAATCGTTGTCTGAACCGTGTTCGCGGAGGTGGTCTTTTTTGTACTGACCCCGACAGGCTCCAGCTGCTCAGTTCCATCTGCGGGCCACGCTCCAAAACAGCGATCCCGCAGACGGTTACGAACAACGCTCATGAATCCGGCAGCATCCGCAATGACGCTCTCCGGATTCGGAACATCCGCAGCAGGGACAAAAATCTCATCGATCTGAGTGTTTTGCTGATCTTTCGGCAACGACTGGAACACCTGAAGCTGCTGCGGTGCAAAGAACTTCACAGCCGTTGTCTCGACCTGATCCAGCGTGTCGCGAAAATGCCTGTTGAACCAGCGAAATGCATGAATGTGCAGCTCCTGTGTATCCTTGTGAGGGCCCTCAGTGATCTGCAGCCCCAGACGATCCTCCGCACCGTACAATCGATAGATATGTCGTGTCTGGCGATGGACATCGATCACTCCCTCCAGCGGAAAGATCCTGTCCTTGTCAGTGTTCGAAATGAGCAGCGGACGCGGTGCTACCAGTGCAGCCACCTTTGCAAAATTCCAGCGATGGAAGTTCACCATAAACATGCAGTCACAGTGTCCCTCCACGCACCCATGGACAACGTAATCACGCATGCTGGTGATTCCCGCCACTGGCACCGCACACTGAATTCGATCATCCAGAGCGGCAATCCACCAGCTGTAAGCACCGCCCCCCGAACGCCCGGTCACTCCCATTCGATCGGAGTCCACTTCGGTGCGCGTCTGCAGATAGTCCAGCGCCCGAATGCAGTTCCATGCCTCGACCCCGGCGGGCGTATAACCTCGGGAATTCCACCACCAGCGATTCAGATTGTAGGTCCCGTGATGCAGGCCTTCGATTTCCCCCAACTGCAGAGTGTCAATCGTCAGGCACACGTAGCCATTACGGGCAAACCAGGCTCCGTGGTGCTGGTAGTAAGCCTTGTTACCAAAGCTCACTCCGTCCTCTTTCACTCGACCGTGACCACAAACGTAAAGCACTGCGGGCAGTGGACCGTCCTGTTCCTTCGGACGATACAGATTGGCCGTGACGTAGAGACCGGGGGCGGACTGGAAATGCAGCCGTTCCACCACGAATTCTTCATGCTCAGTAACCGCGGTTACTTCAGGCTGCAGAGGACTTGCGGGCGGGCGAGGGCTGAGCCCCAGCATGTCGAACAGCTCTTCCCGCAGGCGGGGTCGCTGCTGTTCCCAGGCCTCCAGCGATTCCACCTGCGTCAGCTCGTTGCGCGCCTCAATGGCAGCGACCTGTTCTTCAAAAAACGCCGCCAGTTCAGGATGATCGTTCAGGCTCCAGCCCTGGGCGTGAATCTGTGGCAAAGCAAACGCAAAGACAAAGCAGAGCAAAACTGTTCGACCAATCCGAAACATGGCTGAGACCTTCCTGCAGTGACTGCTGGTATTCCAAACAGACTGTCCGACAGAACGTCAATGACCAGGATCGCGTGCAGCGTCTCCTGCATCAGCAAACAGTCTGTCCATTAAACGTCCTGCACTCTCCGGGGACGCTCGTCCCACCGTTACGGGACGGTATACTAACGAGCCGTCAAAAAACACTCCGTAATACTGAAAATTGTCTGCCTCGCCTTCACCTGATTCGGAGACAACTCCATGCGATTCCTGACTCGAAGTCTGATCCTGATGATCTGTCTTTCTCTTATGGGACGTGCTGCAGTGATCGCCGATGAACCGCTGGCTCTGGGATCGCGACTTGAGCTCTTCGTGGACGACTTTCTGATTGATCAAATGGCACCGGAACTGACACTGCGAATGCATCAACCAGCCCCCGGTGATGTCGTCCTCATCACAGATAAACCCTGGGAAGGCAACACGTGCGCTTACTACACAATCTTCAAAGATGGTGACGTCTATCGAATGTATTACCGTGGATCTCACGGGGATCTGAAGACTCAAAAAAGCCTGCACCCCGAAGTCACCTGCTACGCTGAAAGCAGGGATGGCATCAACTGGACACGCCCCAACCTCGGTCTCGTCGAATGGGACGGGAAAAAAGAAAACAACATCATTCTGGATGGTCTGGGATCGCACTGCTTTGTCGCCTTCAGGGACAACAACCCAAATTCTCCTCCAGAGGCGCGATACAAGGGCATTTCACGCGGCCGTCCACATGGCAGCAAAGGTCTGTATGTGTTTCAGTCACCGGATGCTGTGCACTGGTCTGTTCTTCGCGATCAGCCAGTCATCACCGATGGCGCCTTCGATTCACAAAACCTCGCTTTCTGGGATCCCCTGTCCGGATCCTACGTGGATTATCACCGCACGTTTGTCGAGGGGGTCAGAGCGATTATGACATGCACCTCCACTGACTTTCTCGAATGGAGCGAACCGAAACTGCTGCAGTATCCGGAAGGAACACCGAAACAGCATCTGTATACCAATGCAATTCAGCCCTACTCCCGAGCCCCACATATTCGACTCGGCTTTCCCACTCGCTATCGACCTTCTGACAGCCAGGTTGAGCCAATTCTGATGTCCAGCCGCGATGGGCTGAACTTTCACCGCTGGAATGAAGCCCTGATTCCTCCCGATGCCCCGCATGAACGAGACGGCAACCGCAGCAATTACATGGCCCACGGTCTTGTCCCGCATCCGGAAGATGAAGCACTGATGCTGATGTACGCTTCCGAAGCATACTACGAAGGGCCGGACAGCAGACTGAGATACTTTTCAATCCGCACCGACGGATTCGTTTCCGTCAGTGCAAAGCAGGAGGTCGGTGATCTGATCACCCATCCACTGACATTCACAGGAAACCGTTTGATTCTGAACTGCGTCAGCCATGATACCGGAAACATCAGGGTGGAGCTGCAACGGCCGGATGGAACTCCAGTCCCGGGATTTGAACTGGAGCATTCCGTCCCCGTCATCGGGGATGCGATTGCTGCTGAGGTTCGCTGGAACAGTCAGGCTCGTTTGAGCGAACTCGCGGGAACACCGGTGCGAATTCTCTTCCGACTGCAGCAGGCAGACCTGTATTCCCTGCAGTTTCAGTCACCGTAGGCATGGAGCAGTTGGTCACTGATTCTGGTGGTCAGAAACTGCGCAGACGAGTGCGAGCTGACTTCTGCTCCTGCCCGCGAATGTCCATCGCCGTAATCTTCCAGTGGCCATCGCGGGGCTCTATTGAGAACACAGCCTCAAACCGATTCTGCCGCTCATGAATGTGGCCCCAGTGCTCCACCGTTCCCGCAACGACCCAGTTGGCTTCGCATTGAAAACCTGGCCACATGACAGAGGCATCGGTGCCGGTTGATCCGGTTCGCTGAGGAGGATCAAGTTGCACCTGTTCCACGCGAGCAATCGCACCTCCCTGTTCGCGAATACGCAAACTCTCCATCAGCTGGAGATAAAGATCTTCCAGCAGCGGCCCGTCCACTCCGGCAGCTAGCGCGTCATAGATACGGCTTTCACCGCCGAAACTGAGCGAACGATACATTGCCCCGTGCAGATGCGTGAGGATTTTTCCCGCCTCGTCATCCGCAATTTGTGGCGGCGCCCGCAGCGGATGCTCAACACCAACGGCCGCCAGGTTCATTTTCCAGCTGCCCCCGGCAACAATCACAAGTCCGGCCAACACTGCTGCACGAGATCGCGGGGCAGAGACAAAACCGAATGCGGGCAGAACCAACAGCAGGCAAATCACACTGACAATGGAAATCTGCAGCTGAGGACGCGGGGGAACAGTTGCGGGAAGTTGTGCCGGAAGCTGGGGAAGTAATTCTTCCGGGCACTCCCACGCAAAGACATTCTTTTCCGGCTCGTGAAATCGGGAGAATTCAAAACGCTGCAGCTCGCCGACGGGAGGGACAACAATCGCGGGGATACGCGTGACAGCAGAATAAAATCGTGTCCATGAAACCGACGCTGTCCGGACAAAGTCGTCCGCTGCAGGATACGTCATAATCACACCCACACGCCCACTTGCCAGACTGACCGGCTGAGCCTCGGGACGAGATGCGAAATCGGACAAATTGAGTGAATAGAAGTCAATCCGCGGAAACTGCGGTCTGACCTGCTGACCGTTGATCAGCACCGGATTCTCCTCCGACAACCACTCCGAAATCTGCTCTCGAATGACGTCCTGTTCCGACACATCGATGAACGCCGGATCTGCATGTCGAAGCGGCAGTATCGTCCCCAGTGTGGCCAGTGGAATCAGTACCTCGTGCCGCACCTCAGCACGGTCGAGATAAATAAACGAATACAGGCTGCTGTAACTGGTAATCCCCAGCGTCTGTTCTCGCTGCTTTTGAAACCACTGATCCCACTGCTCGTCCGTCGCGTCTTCACTGAGTGTATTATCCCAGTCGAAACGAATGGTTGTGGAGTTGCCGGGCTGCAGTCGCTCTGTCCAGTTCAAGCCAGTGCCACTCTGGTGCACAGTCAGCGTCATCTCACTGGGAATGATGAAATTCGCATCCGCAATGTCCTGCTGAATCGTCAGGAACTGCGGCGTCTCACCGAACTCATGTTCGATCTGATACTCCGCCGTATGCTTCATCATTTCTGTGGACGGAATCCCGTCCACAGGGATCTCAAATGGCTTCAGGTCAGTTACTGTTCCGGAGACGAGTTCGCCGGCAGCATCACGAAGAATAAATTTCTCCAGCAGAAATTCCCGATGATCCTGCAGCCCCCGTCGCAGATCGTCGGGAAGAATGCGGTCCTGATCGTCCGGTTCAAGCCCCTGAAACAACACCAGGTCTTCCGCAAAAATCCGGATGCGCGTCACAGCCCTGTCACGGGTGACAAACATTCCGGCTTCCGTGACGGAAATCGGATGCCGTGCCACCCTTGCCGGAACTCCGGCAGTAACAGAATTGTCCCAGACCAACAGGATGCACAGGATTAAGAAACGCGGGAGCATGGCAGACTTCTGATGAATGCTGCTTTCCTGCTGGCAGCAGGAAATTCGATCGACGAATTACTTCAGGTAGACTTGAGAAATCATATCCAGTGCCTCAAGCCCCTCACACGAGATTCCATCTTCCCGGAACAGTCCTCCAGTCGCGTCTCGGGATGCTCCTTCCCAGCCGGAAACCCAGATTCCAGTGACGCGTTCTTTTGAAAGACACATGGTCACAGCATCACGAAGCCACTGAGCATTGTGGATCTCCGTTTGACTCTCCGTTACTGCCGGCGGCGAAATAATCACGTTGATGGGCAACTGGAATCCAGACCACATGTCGATGAGCTGCGACAAGCTGAGCGGATCGCGGCGCAGCGCCTTCATATCTCCCTGCTGAATTCGCAAATCCAGATCCAGCTCATCAAACTGCACTCCGCATCGTCGCAGCGTGTCGTAAAACTGCATCGGTGAAAGCCGATTCACGGACTCACTGAGATACTCTCCCCACGGCTGTACAACACGCAGGCTGACCTGAGTCTGCTCGTCCACACCGCGGGCAGCAGCAATGACCGACGACAACAGGTTCAATCGCTGTTCTTCTGTGAAACTGCCCAGCCCGCCACGATTACCACCTGCCACAACTTCCCAGTGGCGAATTCTTCCGACATATCTGCTGATCACAGTTTCCACATAGTCGGCCGCAAAACTGCAGAGATTCTTCAGCGATCCCGTCCAGCTGTTCATCCACCTGGGCAAACGCGGACTGGAAATATCCAGCAAAGGACCGCCGAACATCCTGAGAGAGTTTTCCTGAGCCCAGTCGACAAGCCGATCAATCTGGTCCCACTGGTAGTCACCGTCTTCCGGCTCAAGATCTTCCCATTGTGTCTGGATCTGCACTGCGTTGAAGATGGACAGGAATCGCCCCTCATTCACAGGCGGACTGCTTAGCCCTGCTCCAAGGAACACCGGGATGCGTGATGTGCGCTGCCGGCGAAATTCAATTCGCTGCGAAACGTAGTGTTCACACAGCAGATCGCAGGCCTGTGCCGACAACTCTATCGAGAGCACCGCAGCAGCGGCCGAAACCTCCGGAAACTCGGCTCGCAGCGCCGCGGATCGAAACGCCCGATGTGCTTCGCGGATCAGATCCTCCAGCTTCTCAGAAGATTGCAGACCCGATCCATGCCAGATGGAATACTGATTCCGCAAACGCGACAGTTGCCCGCGCGCCAGCTCAATCTCCAGCTGATACGGTTCCTCCTGCTCACGCAGCGTGGTGCTGTGAATCACGCTGTGCATGCCATCAAATCGTGGCCACAGCAGCCGCATCTGACCACTCTCGGCGATCCTGCGGTGACAGAACAGACGGTCGTCGGAATGTTCAATCTCGGCCGCCGCAATCCGACCGTCATACATCAGAAAATCAATGTGCTTCGACTCAACACACGAAGCCAGCAGATCAGGTCGCTCGACGAGAAACTGAATCACACCCATTCCACTGCCGTCCTCATCTGACGTCGGTATCCAGTGCGACCGCCGGTTACAGCGGAAATACATCGCCCCGACGACCCAGTGAAATCCGTCTGCATTCACCGGATCTCACCGCAACCCCAACGCCCACACCACAGTTCTTAGTCAATCAATGTCAGCCGCCCGGTACTGTCACCCAACTGATCCAGAGATGCTCCCATACGGTCTGACATCGACAGAAACAGATTGTTGAGCGGAGTCTCTGCCGCTGCTTTGAGATAACGCCCGGTACTGAGGCTACCGCCGCCATTGCCCGCAAGAATCACAGGCAAATCATCGTGGTTGTGCCGATTCCCATCCGAAATCGCACTTCCGTACAACACCATACTATTCGAGAGCAGATTTGATTCACCCTCACTGGTTTCGCGGAGTCGCGTGAGGAAATACGCGAAGCGTTCGGCCAGATACCGATCAATACGCGCAATCTTTTCCATCGTTTCCGGACTGTTACGATGGTGCGACAGGTGATGATGACCGTCGCGGACCTCGACTTCCGGATAGGTTCGATTACTGCCCGCATCGGCAATCATCATGGTGGCCACGCGAGTCGCATCGGTTTGGAACGCCAGCAACAGGATGTCGAACATCAGGTTGATATGCTCTTTCAAATCCGACGGAACACCCGGTGGAAGTTCAAGTTCCGGAATGGTAATCGGCTCTGCTGATGCTCGTGCCAGACGCTGTTCCACATCCCGCAGACTGGTGAAGTACTCATCCAGCTTTTGCCGGTCTGTGCCGCTGAGCGATGGCTGCAGACGGCGAGTGTCGTCCGCGACAAAATCCAGAATGCTGCGGCGATTGCGGCGGCGACGCTCGTTGTCGGCCGCCTGCTCCGGTGTCCCAAAGATTCGCTCAAACGCAGACCGAGGATTCACTTCCTTGGAACACGGTGTCGTCGCGGATTTCCACGAAATGTTGGACGAATAGGCACAGCTGTACCCGGAGTCACAACTTCCGGCATTGCGGCCACGGTCAATTCCAAGCTCGATCGATGGCAGCCGTGTCGCCATGCCCACCTTTTCTGCAATCGCCTGGTCAATCGACTGACCAACACTGATGTCTGCCCCGGAAGTCTTGCGCGGCTGGGCACCGGTCAAAAAAGCGCTGGCGTTGCGAGCATGGTCGCCTGGTCCGTCACCGTTAGCCCGCGCATGATGCTGAGTGAGTCCCTCCAGCACCAGCACGTCCTGCTTCAAGTCCTGCAACGGCTGCAGCGTTGGGGAAAGCTCGAAGTCCGCACCCTCTCCCGTTGGACGCCACTGGTCCATAATTGCACCGTTGGCAAAGAACAGACAGGCCATCCTTACCGGAGGCTTCTCTGGCTGATCCGCACGCACGCGTGCTGGCGACATGGCCTCCAAAAGCGGTAGTGCAAGTCCCATCCCGGAACCACGCAACACTGTCCGACGATGCAGCCTGTTTCGTCTCATCTTTCTGATTCCCCCCGATATCACACGACATCTGATTCTGATTCCGCCACACCTTTGACCCGTCGCAATGCAATTCCTGCGACCGTTATTGTCCTCGGAATCGCCTGTGGTTTCAACGAGCGTCTTCGATTTCGAAACTATTGCTGTGCCAGCGGAATAACGACCTCGCGAGTTGCACTTCTCTTCAGGAATGAATCGGAAAGAACAATCGCTTTCGCTAACGCTGAAAACGAATGCTGTTGTGGTCTGGCCGTTTCCACAATCCGATCCACCGCACACCTGTCATAATACTCAAGTCCGCGCCCCAGTGCATAGGTCATCAGCTTTTCCGTAAAGGCTTTGACAAACTCATCCTGCTGCTGCTCCAGGAGACTAATCAGCTCGATCGCACCCGAAAAATGGCCGCCGTCCGGCAAGTCGCCGGAGGCATCCACCGGCTTCCCCGCCTCCTCATCACGCCACTGCCCAATGGCATCGAAGTTCTCAAACCCCATACCCAGCGCGTCCATCGTAATGTGGCAGACTGCACAACCAGGATCCGCACGATGTCTCTCCAGCTGCTCACGCAATGTCAGGTCGCTGACGTCTTCTGCACTTTCCTCCAGTGCCGGTACACCAGCAGGAGCCGGCGGCGGGGCCTGAGCGAGAATGTTCTCCAGAATCCACTTTCCCCGCTTCACAGGGCTGGTTCGACCAGGATTCGATGTCAGTGTCAGTATGCTGGCATGAGTCAAAACACCTGCACGACGCGTCCCTGCCAAAGAAACCCGCACAAACTCCTCGCCACTGACCTCCGGTATCCCGTAGTGCTTTGCCAGCCGCTGGTTGATGTAGGTGTAATCCGCATTCAAAAAGTCACTGATCGGACGGTCCTCGGCAACCAGGGAATTGAAAAACTTCAGTGTCTCCTCCGCCATGTCCGCACGCAATTCATCACTGAAATCCGGGAACAACTCCGGGTTTGGTTCCACCAACGACAAATTCCGCAGATTCAACCACTGAGCAGCAAAGTTGTCGCCGAGTGCTGACGCGCGAGGATCTTTCAGCATCCGCTCGACCTGAGCACTCAGGACTTCCGCACGCCGCAATTGCCCCGCTTTGGCAAGGTCGAATAACTCCTCATCCGGCATCGTGCTCCAAAGAAAGTAACTCAGACGCGATGCCACCTCGTAGTCATTCAAAACCTGATCCTCTTCCCGGTCACCGGAAGCAGGCTCGGTCTCCAGCCGAAACAGAAACTCGGGTGAAACAAGAACGGCCTGAACCGCGACGAAAAGACCGTACTCCCAGCTCTCTTCATATTCCGTGACAACCTGATCCACCAGACCAGCGTAACGCTGAATCTCCTCACCAGTAGCCGGCCTGCGAAATGCCCTGAACAAAAGATCTTCCATCACCTGTGCAGCCGCCTGCCTGACAGCGACATCGGCAGAGGGTGCAACTCTGACAAGTCGCCGATGGACTTCATGATGAAGATCGGCATCGCCATTCAGTGGTCCACTGACCCGTATGTGACGCACGCCCATGTTGCGATCCCGCAACTTTGGATCCTCAGCGTCCGGCTGGTAAAAGTCGTTCAGAAAAGCCGCAGCAACACGATGCTTCCCGGCCTGTAATTCCACGGTGTGCTCAACCGTCGTGGCCTGCTGATGTCCGGGAATCTCGGCCTCAAGGAGCGATTCGCCGTCCATCAACAATGCCATTCTGGCCAGTTCATCGCCGGCCTGAGTTGCATTGGCCTCGACGACAATTCTGTATTCCCCGTCGGCTGGCAATTCAATTTCTGCGGCTAATCTGCCAGTTGTGGAAAGCGTGGCAAAACCGCGGTTGTCGATCCCGGGACGCCCCTGATCACGACCCATCCGTAACTTCTCGGCCGGAAAGTCCAGCTGCAGTCCATCGGTCAGGTCGCGAGTGTCAATCACTTCCCTGGCAACAGCCTCTGCAGCGTCGAGATATTTCTCCATCAGCAGGGGAGGCACCGACAGAACATCACCGATGTTGTCGAACCCCTCTCCGACGTCATCCTGAGGAAAATCGTCAGCAGGCGTCAGCGTGATCCCAAACAGGTCCCGGATCGTATTGTTGTACTCCGCGCGATTCAGTCGCTGCACCGCCGGTCGACCCGCATGCTGAACCAACTCGCAGTCAAAGTTAAAAATCTCATCGTAGATCATGTCCAGAACGCGCTTCTGCTGGTCCGGCGGAGGCAACGGTTCGTGATCTGCCGGGGGCATCGCCCCCGCATTCATCATGCGGTAAACTCGCTCCCATTTGCGATGGTCCTGCAGAAACTCCGCAGGAGTCGCAATCACGTCAACTCGAATGCCTCCCTCCTGCAAATCCGGTCCGTGGCAGTCGAGACAATACGTGCGAAAATAAGGCAGGATGTGCTGATCCAAACGATCCTGTCGTTCCTTCATCCTGCGGTCAGCCTCAATCATCGCCGCAGTCCGCACTTCACCCGCTTCAAGCAATGCAGAGTCGATCGGAACATCGTCTGCACCGGTTCCAAATGGATCTGCTGATGCAGAAAGGCGGAATCCGGATCCCGGCATCAACACTGCCGCCACACCCACCGCTGTGATCAGGACCACTGCAGCTGCCAATCCCCGACGAGTCCAACCGCGTGAAGTCCGATGTCTGCTGCTGGAAATCTGTCGCATCATCCGCTGCTGTCGCTGCTGTGAGCGCGACTGTCGGCTTGTTGCAGAACGCTGCCAAACATCAGCAGTCGCTGAGTTCTCAGAACCGGAGGCTGCCGGAGAAGCCGCAATCTTCGATGCACCGGTTGATGAAGATTCGGGCTGGTCACCAACCGCAGGTCCCTGCGAAGAAGCCTGCAGCCGAATTGACTGCTCACACCCATTCCGAGGACATCGAACCCTGCGACCAAGATATCGGGAATCAACTCGAAACCGAAGACCGCATGAAGGACACTGGAAAGATGGTTTCATGGGACGGACCCGGAGGCTATGGAATGAACTGTTTCCACACACGTGCAAGGATGGAAACAGTGAGGCGGCGAGGCAGGCAGGGAATCATTGCAGTCTACGTGGGAGAAGAATGCAGTGCCAGGCAGCATCTCCTTCGGTCATTCTTTTCCAGTCTTTCTTGTCGACTACCCAGTCAGCGCCGCAAAAGTGTTTTCCGGAAACGGTAGCCTGCATCTAACACTGAGCACATGTTCAGACCTGCGACTCTGCAGCGCGCAGAGCGTTCAGGACGTCCCGCAGCACTTCATCATCCGCAGGCAACGGGCTGTCCACAATCTTCCGCAGCGGGATCGGAACTTCGTCCATCCGGTAGGCCGTCGCACGACGATGGATGCCATAAATTGCGGTGTTAAAGCGAATTTTCGGATCCAGATCCCATTCCAGTCCGGCAGGATCCAGGAGGATGACGGGGATCTGATTCAGATGCTTCTGAGCGGCTTCAGACAACCTTGAAATTCGCTCGCCACCGACCATCAGCACGCAATCTGTCTCGCCGCGGGCCAGCAGGTTGTCTGCCGAATATTCTCCAGGCCCGTAACGTGGGTACCCCCGGTTCAGATTGATGCTGAAGGGGTAACCCGTTTGCCAGCACAAGACACTGTCAGCTCCAGTCACGTCCCCCGGAACACGCATGCGCCGGACGACAAATCGCGTCTGCTGATTCAACTCACTGCCCAGACGCAGCAGTGATTCCACAGCCGCATGCCCGTACGGTGCCGCGGCCAGACGAATGCCAAAGAAGATTCCGCCAAAACGACAGTTTCGCATCCGCTGGGCAAGGTCTTTCAGTTCCGCCATCGGCAATCCATCGACGGCGTCGGCATGCACGGGTAGTCCCTGCACCAGACATCGCAGAACCCCGAGCACTTCAAAGTCGCTGCGTTTGGGGATTTGGATGAATTCATCTGCCGCTGTCGCCGTTTCCGTCTCCCGGGAGTCGATAACGACGACATGACGACCACTTCGTCCCTCGGGGAAGTGGAGTCCGGGAGCTTCGACAAATCGTTCCAGATGCCGCGGGTGAGATTTGAACGGATCGCTGGACCAGTAGATGACCAGGTCTGCACGGTGCCGGATTTCCCCCAGTGTGGACGTCGATTCGCCTGCGGCCTGAAACGCCAGAATCGACGGTCCATGGCCGCGTGAGGCAGTGGAGTCGATGACGGCTCCCAGATAGTCAGCCAGTTCACAGGCACGGCGCTGTCCGTCCGTACTGCTGCGGGACAATCCAAAAATCAACGGCTGAGTAGATCGGCTAAGAAACTCGGCCGCGGCCTGAACAGCCTGCTGAGGGTCCACCGGTTGCCCATCGATCAGCGCTGGCGAGGCCTCGGGTTGTGCTGCAACCCAGTCGAACCACTCCTGAGCCAGACTGCATTGCGGAGAAAAACCGACGATACGGTTGTCTTCCACGCTGACTGTCAGGTCATCGCAGACACAACCGCAGCGAGTACAGGCAACGTTGGATATCACTCGTGACACTGCCGGAGTTCTCCGCGGGAGACCCCCGCCGCAATGAGCCGTCGAAAGAAAAGCTTACTCCGATTCAGATTCCGGCAGCGGCTCTGGCAACAAAGGTGTCAGAACAGCCCCCAGGATTGCATACCCGCCGCCAACAATCGCCGCCGCCGTTGCAATCGCAGCCGGACCCTCCACGCTGAGAGACTTGGACAGCGTCAGCGTCAGAAATGCACCAGCAGTCCCCAGCACTCGACCGCCAATGTTGGCGGCGAAACTTTCGCCCGTTCCACGCAAATGAACCGGAAAGACCAGAGCAATGTAGTTCCCCCAGAAACTCATCTGACCAACGACAAGCAGTCCCGCAAAGAAGATCAGAAACTGGAATGTACCCAGCGATCCTTCGGTTTGCAGGTTGTTGGCCAGCCACCAGTAAAGTGCCGGGATCAACAACAAACTGGGGATCTGGAAGATTCGGAACAGGTTGCGTCGTCCAAGAATTCGAACTGCCAGCACAGCCAGCAGAATTCGCCCCGCCAGACCACCGATTTCCTGCCACTTTTGGACGCCGGAAGTGACGCGGTCTTTCACATTCTTCGCCATCGGCTTCAATTCGGCAGGAGTCATCTCCTGGCCACTCTCGGCTTCGCGAGCGGCTTTCTCGGCATCAACTTCCTTCTGCACATCGATGTGTGCACCAAGGATCTGCGGGTTCTGTTGAATGGCACCAAAGGCCAGGCCAAAGGTCGTGGCGAAAACCAGCGTTGTCACGATCGTCGTCTTCTTCAGCTCCGGACTGAACAGTTCCGCAATGCTGGGGCGTTTCAATACGCCCTGATCGCGTCGTTTTTGCCAGACCGGACTTTCGGGAAGGAATGGGCGAATGATAATCAACGGAATTGCCGGAATCAGACCGGATACCAGTGTATATCTCCACGCCGCATGGCCACCCTGAATTTCGGGCAGGGAATCAGCATAGGTGCTGGCCAGTTCGCTCATGAATGCAACCAGTACTCCCCCGGCAGAGGAAAATGCCTGAGTGTATCCGAGGACGCGTTCTCGCTGTTGAGGGTTGGGGAACAATTCGGCCAGCCATGCCACCGCCGCCACAAACTCCACACACACGCCAATAAAAACACAGCAGCGGAAAAACAACAGCATGTACAGGTTGGTGCTGAGATAGCCAGCGGCAAATGCCCCGAAGGCATACAGCAGAATACTCCACGTTAATACGCTGCGACGCCCCAGACGGTCGGTGAGATAGCCTCCCAGCAACCCGAAGACGCCACCCGCAAGGGCCGGCACAAAGAACAACGTTCTGGCCCAGTTCAAATACATCTCGCCGCCAGGTGCCCAGTCGGCCGGATTGACTACGTTGGCCGGCTGCAGGTCCGCGATTGCTGACTTCACGATCAACGGCAGCATCAACAGCTCGTAGATATCGAAGGCAAAACCGATCGCGGCAATAATACAAATCAGCCACTGAACTGTGGTCAGACGCTGTGCCGAAGGAGCGGACATAAGAGCGATTCCGGTAGGAGACTGAAGGCAGAAGATCTGGCGTGATGAGATGCTGCTGCAATTCTCGCAGCCGGTGCGTAGTCACCAGACCGCCAATTGCAAAGGTGCAGCGCGTGCCATTCTGCGACCTTTTGCAACCGGACGCAACCTCGCCGGGAAAAATCGCCGCCGGTGATGCTGCGGCACGGGCAATGCCCCGGAAAAACCTGTCTCTGCCACTCCCGGGGGCATTGATCCGATACGGCATGGCTTCGTTGCGTTCAGGGTTCCGAGTGCTCCGAAGAGTCCGATTGAGCCAATCATGCCATGACTGACTGCTGCTCAATCCACGCAGGCTGTGATCGCCACGACGTTTGCAGCGA
>JAFMMM010000108.1 GCA_017859815.1 Planctomycetota bacterium
CGGCTTCCCGGCCGTTGCTGCTGAGGTGA
The DNA here is from genome assembly GCA_017859815.1 of Planctomycetota bacterium. Lineage (GTDB taxonomy): Bacteria > Planctomycetota > Planctomycetia > Planctomycetales > Planctomycetaceae > SXXK01. The sequence goes on from JAFMMM010000108.1 coordinate 30, forward strand.
CGATGCTGGTCGCGGCGATTGTCAGTACCAGCAGCCTTGCGGTACGAAAGAAATTCCTCATCTAATCGTCCTGGCTGTTCGTGCTGGATTTCTGCCTGGAAACCAGCTGGTGCAAGTGGGATTACACTGTCGATGTGCACGGAGGTTAGCTTTCGCACTGAACTTCGTACAGACTGCGGATTCTTTCCCGCACAAGCTGGTCGTTTTTCGCTCGAGGTCGAAACTGCACGCCGTCTGCAGGCGAACACTGCAAATTCGACCTGCTGCCACGTGCTGCCAGGCTTCGGCCGGTCCAGAACGTTGATATTCTGAGCGAGGAGAGTGCGCTGCCGATGTGCTGAACGTGCTTCAGCCTCGCTGCTGAAGATACTTCGGTCATGATGCCAACCTGAAGGTTTTTTTAACGATGAAACTGATGCAACTTGTCCTGTCTGTTGGACTCCTCTCGGCTGTCGGTGGCCTGTCTGTGCAGGCCGGTGACGAACCTGCGGCACGTCCCAACATCGTTCTGATCATGGCGGACGATCTCGGATATGCAGACCTCGGTTGCTACGGATCAGAGATTTCCACGCCGAATCTGGACGCGCTGGCTGCAAACGGCCTGCGGCTGACGCAGTTTTACAACACCGGCAAGTGTCACTCGTCTCGCGTGTCGCTGCTCACCGGCCTGTATTGTGATCAGGCGGGGTCGGCACAGCTGAGTCGCGGTGCGACGATTGCAGAAGTCCTTGGGACCGCAGATTACTCCACGGCGATGGTGGGAAAATGGCATCTGAGTAAACAGCCGACAGACTTTGGCTTTGATCGTTACTGGGGGCATCTGTCGGGCGCCACCAACTTCTTCACTGGTGACGAGACCTTTCGGCTGAATGGAGAGGTCTGGGATGTGCCGGAAGAGTGGAATGGCAAAGCCTTCTATACCACCAACGTCATCATGGATTTTGGACTCGATTTCATCGAATCTGCTCGTCAGGAGAATCGACCGTTTCTGCTGTACACGGCCTTTAATGCTCCGCATTATCCTCTGCAGGCACCGCAAGAGGATGTTGCCCGCTATGACGGAAAATACGATGCGGGCTGGGATGTGATGCGGCAGCAGCGACATCAGCGACAGTTGGAATCCGGGTTATTGCCGGAACACTGGAAACTCAGTCCCCGCCCCGCTCATATTCCCGCCTGGGATCAACTGTCTGCTGAAGAACAGCAATGGGAAGCGGACCACATGGAAGTGTTTGCCGCGATGGTTGACGTACTGGATCGTAATGTTGGTCGTCTGGTGGATTATCTGAAGCAGCATGGTCTGTACGACAACACACTCATTCTGTTCTGCTCTGACAACGGAGCCTGCCCGTTTGAACGAACTCGCGGGCGTGACCTGAAGCCGTGGGATCCAAAGTCTTACTGGACGTATGATGCCAGCTGGGCGCATGTTGGGAATACACCCTTCCGCCTGTACAAACAGAACCAGCATGAAGGAGGAATCTCGTCCCCGCTGATCGTTCACTGGCCACAGGGGCTGGAGACGGACCCGGGGGCGATTTCCCGCCAGCCTGCACATCTGGTCGACCTGATGGCCACATTGATCGACCTCAGTGGTGCCCGGTATCCGTCTCGAGTGGGCGATCGAGAAATTGATCCGCTGGTGGGGCGATCGCTGCTGCCGATCTTTCAAGGGCAACAAAGAGACCCGCACGCAACGCTTTATTTCCACTTCGGCACCGATCGCGCACTGCGTCAGGGCGACTGGAAACTGGTTTCCGCCAAGCTGGGTCGCTGGGAGTTGTATCACCTTCGCGACGATCGTACAGAACTCAACGATCTGGCGGCTGATGATCCGGCGCGAGTGGCAACGATGGCTGAGGCCTGGTTCAAAATCGCGAGGGAGCAGGAGCGGCTGAAAGGACGCAACGTGGCACCCGTCTCGGATCAAATCAAGGAATTCAGTTTCCGCAAACCGATGGCCTCAAAGTGATCTGACTTCCGGGCTGGGGGCGATCGGATACATCCTGGTCAGCGACGAATGCCGTTGTGTGTGCCGTGCCCGGAATGTGTCCCGATCGCGAGACACATTCCGGATCGAAACGCCGGGGCCGCATCGTCCTCACGCCAACTCTCAGGAGGCGTTGTTTCCGACAGCTTTGTGTTCAGGGGATGTCGCCGTCGCCTGTTGGTGTCCCTTCCTTCAGCCATTCCAGGTTGAAGCGGGCTACTTTGGAACCGTCACTTTCAAAGTGCAGGTAAATCCAGCCTTCGCCGGGGGTATCGGGCAGGCCTGCGGTGAGGGAGGAGTAGGCAAATGCCCCTTCTGTCACCAGTCGCTTGACCGGCCAGGTTGCCCCGCCATCAAAGCTGGCCCAGACGGTTCCGTGATGACGTCCGGAGGGGCTGTCACAATTGCTGTAGATCAGCACATCGCGATCCTTCATGGGCAGGCGAACAAGCCCTCCCATGCAGCCGTAGGCTCTGTCCTGAGGCCCGTCGGGGAGTGTTTCACAGATGGTGGCTTCGGTCCATGTGGCGCCGCCGTCGTCGCTCCAGCACGTCCAGCGTCGCAGCGGGCTTTTCCCTTCCGGAGCCCAGTGTCTGCGGGAGTTGTAATAGATGCGACCGCTGGACAGTTCGGTGAGCGTGGCTTCCCCGGTTCCAAATTCCGAAAATGGTTCACTGGTTTGCCACGTTTTTCCTCCGTCGTCGCTGTAGATGGCGTTGGTGAAGTGCGTCGGGAACAGGCTTTCGGGACGGTTCCCCGCTCCATAAAACCGCGACGGACGCAGCAGGCGGCCTTTGTGTTTTCCCTGATGCAGCGTAATGCCGTGTTCATTCATATGCATGGAAGGCATTCGTCCCTCGCTGTCAGGAAGAATCGTCACGGCTTCTGACTTCCAGCTCTTCCCGTCGTCTGTGCTGCGATAAACGGTGAGCGGTGCAGGAGGATGCTCGCGCTCGACAAAGGCCAGGATTTCACCGGTGCTGTCATCCACGGTAGTTCCACCACCATGAATTCCGCTTTTTGCAATGGTGATTTCCTGATCCCAGGTGACACCTCCATCGTCGCTGCGACGGGAACGAATCTGACCGTTTCCGAATGTGGCAACAATTGTTCCCCTGGGAGTGACCACAATGTTGGGAAAGCGTCCACCCTTGAACAACGGCTGGATACTGAACTCCGGGGCGGCCGGTTGCGGCTCGCCCGCTGCAGACGGTTGCAGTGCTGCCACGACGGTGACTGCTGTCAGTGTGATCACAAAAACCACAGTCTGATGAATTCGCATGTTCTGATTCCTTCTGACAAACTTCAGGCAATTCGGATTCAGATCCGACCTGCACTTTTCAATTCAGCCTTCAGACGCTGCTGATATTCCTGGTGAGCAGCCAGGTCTTCCCGAGCCCGCTGGCTGTAATAAACAAATCCCAAAGCACGTCGAGAACGATCATGAGACCGATTGCCGTCAGCCCGGTGAATGGTCATCGCGTCGTGAACCAGCAGGTCACCCGGAGATGCCGGAACCGGAAACTCACGGACGCGGTCTTCTTCGGTTGGGTAATCAACAATCCCCTGACTGAATCCCAGAGTGTTCGTCCGAGCATGTGGTCTCATCCCTCGGCGATGTGAACCTGGAATATAGCGGACACAGCCGTTTTCTTCATCCACCCGGTCCAGCGCGAACCACATCGTGACTGCGTCACACGGATCCAGCATGAAATAAAAACCGTCCTGGTGTGCCGGTGTGGGCTGGCCCATGCGAGCAGGCTTGTTGAAGTACTGCAGATTGCGGGGGGTGACCGGGCCCTGCAGCAGAGTTTCCGCCAGCATTCGGAATCGTCCGCTCGTGAACAACCGATGAAACCATGGATCGTGGTGACCCATTCGCTGAATCTGTTTCAGGGAATCCCGGTTGGTTCTGTCTTCATAGAACACATCTTCGGAGGGAAGATCGGGAACGATCTGCGTGATAAATCGATTCACGTGCCGCTGCAATTCAGCAAGTTCCTCACCGCGCAGAAACTGCGGAACGGCAACGAAGCCTTCCGACTGAAATTGACACAGTGAGATTTCCGGCTGCTGTCCCGCGGTCATGGTTGAACTCCCTGTTGCAGAGGGCTTGCGTCCCTCCATCCGGCCCGCAGGATTTTTGCGTGCTGCTGAAGTATTGCAGCAGATTCCGGTTTGGGTGCGAGATTCTGAGTCTCGTTGGCGTCGGTCCGGTGGTCATATAATTCTGCCGCCAGCAATCTCCCGCTGGCATTGTCCTGCCACTCGACGTAACGAAAATGCTGAGTCCGCACGGCGTATCCCATGATGTCCCCGCGGCCGGAATATCGACTGCCAGTTTGTGGTCGAGGATACTGACTGAACACAGCAGTCTTCCAGGCAAGGTGCGGGTTTTGAAGCAGGGGCTGCATGCTGACGCCTTCCAGGTCGGTTGGAACAGGCAGGCTGCAGACCTCCGCGAGAGTGGGGAAAATATCCACGAACTCCACCGCTCGGTTGCAGCGTGTCCCGGAATTTTGGATCCCGGGGACGGAGATGATCAACGGCACGCGAGTCGACAGTTCGTAGTTATTGGCTTTGGTCCAGAGACCCTGTTCGCCCAGATGAAATCCATGGTCACCCAGCAGGACGATGATTGTCCGGTCGGTCAGCTGCAGCCGATCCAGCGTGTCCAGCAAACGTCCCACCTGAGCATCGATATAGCTTACACAGGCATAGTAACCATGCCGCAACTGGTTGCTTTTGGCGACCGTCAGCTGACCGTTGGTGGGAATATCACGGTAGCCTTCCAACTCGTTCCAGCTGCGTGTCGCCAGCTCCGGTGCACCGACAGGATGCCGGGCAAATGCCGGCTGCGGGATCGCGTCGCGATCATACAGGTCCCAGTACGTCTGAGGTGCGCAAAACGGCAGATGAGGTTTTCGGAAACCAACCGCCAGAAAGAATGGCTGCTGTTGTTTCCGCAGTTCTGCCAGTGCGGCGACGGCCAGGTCGCAGGCAATCCCGTCGGCATAGCTGTTGTCAGGAACATCTGCGGCCTCGGTCGACGCGCGTTTCAGGCCGCTGCCCTGCAGGTTCTGCGGCAGCGAGTACCGCAGCTGCGGATCGCGCACGTGATCGAGCTGAGGCTTTTTTGACCAGGACGGTGGATCTTTCGATGGGGTGCCGCTGCCGTGGAAAATCTTACCGATACTACGAGTGTGATATCCATGATCACGAAAGTGCTGGGGCAGTGTGACGGCATCCGGAACAGTCTCGCGGAAGTGGGTCTGCAAATCCCAGACTTTGATCGTGTCAGGGCGTAATCCGGTCAGCAGGGAAAGGCGGGACGGACTGCAGACGGCGAGTTGGCAGTAAGCCTTCGAAAAGGTCATGCCCCGTGCGGCCAGTCGATCAATTTCAGGTGTCACGGCCGTCGTGTCACCGAAACAGCCAAGTGCCGGTCGCAGATCATCAACCGCAATCAACAGGATATTCGGTCGATCGGTTGCCGCCTTCACTGGATTGCTGAACATCAGGACGCAGCAGCAGGCAAAGCCGGTCAGAAACAGCCGCAGGCTCATGCAGATTCCCCTGACTTATGCACAAAACAGATGGAGGCTTGACCGAAACACTGACCGGCTGAACAGATGATAGGATTTTCTTTGCCTCGCGGCGACGGCGGTGTGTTCACTGCTGTGAATTCCCCAGGTGTTGCCGGATGATCCGCCGTTTTCCGTGCTGTTTGAATTGATTCCTGCAGCCTTCTGCTGCACATTGCCTGTTCCTGACTCTGTCGGGTTTCCGAAAACCTTCACAGTTGTCCTCCAGAAAAGTACGACGCAATGCTTCTGTCACTGTCAGCTCCGCGACCACATTCTCTGTTCCTGCACTTCGGCGTTCTGATCGGCGTGGTCTTCAGTGCCTCTGCAGCAACTGCTCAGCAGATGCAGATTTCCATTGACGCTCAGGATCTGACTCGACACTTAATTGAGGCGTCGCTGACAATTCCCGTGCCCGCCGCTGACGCTGCTCGGAAAGTGGCGTTCTGGTATCCCAAATGGGTCCCCGGTTCGCACGGTCCGGGTGGGCCTGTCGCCAATGTGGTGGGGCTGCAGTTTTCTGCGGCCGGGCAGGATCGGCTGGAATGGAAACGCAGCCCGGGCGAGGTCTATCGGCTGGAAGTGGAGGTACCGGCTGGCTGCACGGAGATTCAGGCCGAAATCCGTTACGTGGCCGATCAGCCGACAACGACATCATTCGGTCATGATTGTTTTGTGAGTCCTCAGATTGCTGTGATCAGTCCTGGCTGCCTGCTGCTGTATCCGGAAGGCGCCGATATCGACCAGCAGGAGATCTCTGTGGAGCTGCAGGTGCCGGAGGACTGGACAGCCGCTACCGCTCTTGGGCAGACCCCGGACAAATCAAAAGATTCTCCAAACGCTTATGGCCCGGTTTCGCTGCGGACCTTTGTCGACAGTCCGATCATGATTGGGCGGTGGTATCAATCGTGGAATCTGGTGGATCATCCGGAGATTTGTCCGCCGCATACGCTGCATGTCTTCGCCGACAGCGAGGGAGCGACAAAGCTGAATGAAGATGTGGTGCAGAAGTATCGGGAAATGGTCACGCAAACAGCACTGCTGATCGGCTCTCATCCGTTTGGAAAGTTCGATATTATTCTTGGTGTCACCGGGGCGTTGCCAAAGAATGGTCTGGAACATTCCCGGTCGACGTTCAACGTGTTACCCCCCGGTTCACTGCGATCGCCGCAATCCCTGAAGGGATGGGATCGTCTGCTGGTGCCGCACGAGTATCTGCATGCATGGTGCGGCAAGTACCGTCGCCCGGATGGAATGCTGACCAGTGATTTCCACACTGCGAAAGATACCGAGCTGTTGTGGGTCTATGAGGGTCTGACACAGTACCTTGGCGAACTGGTGGAAGCTCGCAGCGGGCTGATGAATGAAGCGGAGTTCCGCAATCGTCTGTTCGTTGAGTTACGTGCGGCGATTCACCAGCAGGGCCGACAGTGGCGTACTCTGGCAGACACTGCGGCAGCCTCGCACATCCTGCGCGGGGGCAGTGCAAATTGGGGGGATCTCCGCCGCAGTCAGGACTACTACATGGAGGGAATGCTGTTCTGGCTGGAAGCAGATGCCCGGATTCGTCAGCTGACTGCCGGAAAGAAAACGCTCGATGACTTCTGCCACAGTTTTTTCCAGGGCTCCGCAGATGTCACACGTCCCCGGCCCTACACCCGCAGTGATGTCATTGCGGAACTGAATGCAATTGCCGAATACAACTGGGACGCACTGATCGTTCGTCGGATTGAATCGTGGCAACAGGACTTCGACCCCACCTTCGTTGACCTGCTGGGATACCGACTGAAACGTACAGAAGATCGGCCGTCGACGCCGTCCAACACGTTCCGATACCGTGGCGGTTTGGATCTGATGGATTCCCTTGGGGCCGTCATCTCCGGTGATGGTCGAGTCAGCCGTGTTGCGCTGGGGGGAATTGCTGATCGACTGAAGTTGTTGCCGAAAACCGAAATTATTGGCGTGGGCGACTATCGTTTCAGCGAACGACGGATGCTGGACGCATTTCGTGATTCCAAAGAAAACGGATCTGTCAACATCCTGATCGCTCGAGGTGAACGGCTTGTCCCGGTCGAGATCCCCTGGGATCAGGGGCTGCAATTCTGGAATCTGGTTCGTGAGGAAGGTGAGCCTGATGTGCTGGGGCAGATCCTGAAGGCGCAGACGCCGTAAGCATTCCCGCCGGTCCTCCCGAGACCAATCCTATGCTCGGGCAATCCAGTCAGAGATGACGTTGCCGCCGACATCCGTGAGACGGAAATCACGCCCCTGGAACCGGTAGGTCAGCTTCAGATGATCCAGTCCAAACTGATGCAGCATGGTGGCGTGAAGGTCGTTGATATGCACCGGATTGTCTTCCGGATACCAGCCAATTTCATCGGTTGAACCATAGGTCAGTCCACCCTTCAGACCACCACCGGCGAGCAGCATGGTGTATGCTGACGGATGGTGGTCACGGCCGGTATTTGCGGAGCGGCCGCTCCGGTTTTCACCCAGCGGTGTGCGTCCGAACTCACTGGCCCAGGTGACCATTGTGGAATCCAGCATGCCGCGCTGCTTTAAGTCGCGAATCAATGCGGCGATTGGCTGATCAACACATTCTGCGTTGTGCGATAAGTGGAAGTCCAGTTCGCTGTGCTGATCCCATGACGCGTGAATGATATTGACGAACCGCACTCCTCGTTCCACCAGCCGCCTTGCCAACAGACAATTCCGGGCGAAAGTGTCATACGTTTGCAGATGTCCCAGTGAGCCGCGCCAGACCTTCTTTGGTTCCGCTCGTCCGACGCCATACATTTCCTGAGTGTGTTGAGACTCCTGGGAAATGTCGGTCAGTTCCGGGGCAGCGGTCTGCATGCGGTTCGCCAGTTCATAACTGGCAATTCGACTGGCAATTTCAGGGTCGTGCACTTCCTGATAACGGCGATTATTTGCAGCCTTCAGGGTATCCAGTCCGGCTCGCTGCAATTCCGGTGGCAGGCCCTGAGGATTGCTGAGGTTCAGAACCGGTTCTCCCTGGTTTCGAAACAGCACGCCGCCATAGCTGGAGGGAAGAAATCCGCTTTGATACAGAGTGGCCCCGCCACTGCTGCCTCGACCTGCTGTCAGCACGACATAGCCCGGCAGATTGGTCGACTCACTTCCCAGGCCATAATTGATCCAGGCACCCATCGTGGGCATGCCAAAGCGCGAGACACCGCACTGCATCATCAACTGGCCAGGGTGGTGATTGAATTCCTCGCTGTACAAACTGCGAACCATCAGCAGATCATCTGCAACGCTGCCCAGGTGAGGCAGCCAGTCTGAGAATTCCATTCCGCAGTCGCCGTGTTTGCGAAACGGACGCGGGGACCCCATCAGCGTCGCGGTATCAGGCTTGATAAAGGCGAAGCGTGCTTTCTCCAGAATGGAGTTCGGCACCGACTGACCATGCAGTTCCCGCAGTTTTGGCTTCGGTGTGAACAAATCGAGCTGCGAAGGAGCCCCGGCCATATAGATCGAAATACAGGCTTTGGCCTGCGGCTCGAAATGTGGCCGCTGTCGATTGCTTTGCACCGAAGCGGGAGCGTCAACCGCATCCTCAGCTCTCAGGACACCGTCGTCAGAAAGCATGGAACCCAGCGCGAGAGCTCCTATTCCGCTGGCTGTCGTTGTCAGAAACTCGCGTCGGGTGTTCTGCTGGTAGGCTTCGAGTGGATTCATGATTCGATCTTTTGCCTGAGTGGAAAACTGTCGGTGCAGGATGTTGGGGCGATCGCACTATTCTCGAGTAATGAATTCATCAAGGTTCAGCATCATCCGCAGCGTTGCAATCCACGCAGCGTTTTCTTCGGCGCTGCTGCCTGCAACAGTGCGATTGCCAACCAGCTTCCCCGCTGCGTCAGCGTGTTCGGAATACCATGCTCTGCTGCGATCCAGTAATTGCTGAAAGTCGGCCAGATCAGCCTCCGTGGGCGGGCGAACGATGCAGCGCTGCAGAGCGTAATTCAGTCGGGAGGTGTCATCGGTGTGGTCGGCGTGAGTCAGAATATGCTGTGCCATCGCCTGTGCCGCTTCCACAAATGTTTCATTGTTGAGTGTGACCAGAGCACTGATGGGGGTATTGCTGCGATCGCGATCAACACTGGTCACATTGGAGTCCGGACAGTCGAAGGTGATCAGATTGGGGTGTGGCGCGGTCCGCTTAAAATAGGTGTACATTCCACGTCGATAGCGATCTTCACCACCGCTGGTGTTCCACTTGAAACTGCTGTTGTAAGTCAGGTCTGTGACTCCGGCCGGGATGGGTGGAAAGACACTGGGACCGCCGATTTTGGACGATAGCAAACCGCTGGCCGCCAGCGTGATATCGCGAACGATTTCTGCTTCAACACGAAATCGGTTTTGGCGATGAAGCAGTCGATTCAGCGGGTCGGTTTGAGCCAGTTCCGGGCGGTGCCGGGAGGACTGACGATAAGTTGCCGACGTTACGATGTAGCGAATCAGACTTTTGCGTGACCAGCCGTTTTCGATGAATCGCACGGCCAGATGGTCGAGCAGTTGCGGGTGAGACGGGGCATCACCACGGACTCCGAAGTCGTTCATGGTGGGAACAATCCCGGTACCGAAGAGATTCTTCCAGATCTGGTTGACGGCTACGCGTGGCGGCAACGGATTTCGGCCACTGACAAGCCAGCGAGCGAGATCAAGGCGATCTGAGGCGGCGTCCTGCTGCCGAGCCGAGACAGGCGGCAATATGGCCAGCGTGTCTGCCCGAACCTCCTCAAGCGGTTGTTTGAATTCCCCACGGCGAAGAATATTCGTGGTGCGATTCGTCCCTGCCTGACTGATCACACGCACGGACATGGTGTCACCCTGCATCGTCTGCAATTGCTGTTGCAGGCGGCGGGTTTCCGGATCTCGCTGCTGGTACCAGCGAACCAGTGCTTCCTGCTGCGACACAGAGATGCGGTCAGCCGCGACGATCTGGCGGATTTCGTCAGGAAGTCCCGTGCCGGGAAGCCGACCGGTGACCAGAGAAACTCGGAAGCGACCAATGGTGTGCTGGCTGCCGTACTGTTGACTCAGCTGAATCTGCAATTGATTACGCTGCGACTCGACGGGGCGATCGAAGCCAAAGGTCGCTGTGTGTACTTTTCCAAATTGCGGCGAAACGGCCCAGCCGGTTCCATTCTTTTCCGCATCTTCATTGCCGTCAAAGGCGTTGCGGATCGGCCAGCCATCCTGCGAGAAACTGGCCGTCGCCGAAACGATGGATTGTTGATCCCCGGCATCCCATTTGGGCTGCCGGGCGGCAAAAAATCGCACTTCATTCAGCACGAAGTTCCCATGCTTTGTACGCCCGGGTCCCTGAGCATTCAGTGATTCGTCAGGCAGGACTTCCAGCCTGAGTCCGGTGATCTTGTCGACATCACCGGTGACCTCGATGGTATACGTTGCGCGTTCCGGGTTGGCTCCACCCACAAGCCAGGACCCGTCCGACTGACGTGTGAAAGTGACACCCTCCGGACCGCTGATCTTCATCTTGTCCGGCAGATGAAAGGCGACCGGCTGATCCGACGCAGCGGCGTGCTCGGCTTTCAGCGCCGGCAGCCACTCTTCCAGCGTCTGATGGAGATGTGATTGACGCTGCCGCAGTTGCCGGAGCAGACTGGCCCGTTCGGCACGCCCTGCTTCGTCGAAGGCTGTCATCGCAGGAACTGTGGAGTTGCTTTCGTCACCGTTGTTGAAGTAAGCGTACAGCTGATAGTACTCGCGCTGACTGATTTGATCGTACTTATGGTTGTGGCAGCGAGCACAGCCAACGCTGAGTCCCATCCAGACGGTGCCCAGGGTTTCCGTGCGGTCCATCACAGCAGCCACGCGGAACTGTTCGCGATCAACCCCTCCTTCGGTATTGGTCAGCGTCTGACGGTGAAACGCCGTGGCGAGCTTTTGTAATGGAGTCGATCCGGGCAGCATGTCGCCGGCAAGCTGTTCAATGGTGAACTGATCGAAGGGCATGTCGTCGTTGATTGACTGAATGACCCAGTCACGATAACGCCAGGCATCAGGACGATTGTTGTCCTTCTCGTAGCCGTCCGAGTCCGCATAGCGAGCTTTGTCCAGCCAGTGCCGTCCCCAGCGTTCTCCAAAATGCGGCGATGCCAGCAATCGGTCCACCAGTTTTTCCCAGGCATCAGCTGACTGATCCTGAACGAATGCCTCGACCTCAGCCGGAGTCGGCGGTAACCCCGTCAAATCGTAATGCAGTCGTCGGATCAGGGTATAACGGTCGGCAGTTGCAGACGGAGCGATCTGCTGGCGATCCAGTTCGGCAACGACATAGCTGTCGATCGGATTCCGAACAGCGGAGTTGTCCGTCACGGTCGGGACGGTATCCCGAGACAAGGGGCGATAGGCCCAGTGCTGTTGCCACTCAGCCCCTTCTTCAATCCACTGTTTCAGTTTTGCAGTGTCTGCTGCCGACAGGCGATCGCCGTCCGGAGGCATCTGCAGATCCGGATCGCTGGAGCTGACGCGTTGCAGCAGCTGGCTGGCGGCGGCATTCCCCGGCACGATCGCGCGCTGGCCGGAATCAAGTTCACCCAGAGCCCCTGTGGCTTCATCCAGCCTGAGGCCTCCCTCTGCTTTGTCGGGGCCGTGACACTGCAGACAGTGTTTGGCAAACAGCGGCTGGATATCACTGGCAAACCGCAGTGTGGACTGGGCCGCCGAGTCATCCGCACTGGATGTCGTGACGGCGAAAGACAACAGCACAGCACACAGGACCGCTGTAGGACGTTGTTTCATATTCCTGATTCCCGTGGTGGGTTGGACTGGCCCGGCAGGCAGGCTGAAACGGGTGAGCGTGGTTGGGAGGGGAGACTCTTATTCGGCCGGAAAGGCAACCGTGACGGCAAGAGACTGCGGTCATACTGCAAATCGCGGTTGTCTGTCGATGCTGACATATCATACTGACAGTTGCCTGTTTTCCAACACGCAACTGCAGGCGTGGCGACATGTGGAACGGTAAGAACTGGCAGTTGTTGCCACGGTGATGTCTCAGGCCACCGGAATTGACGGGCGGTGTCTGCCGTGCGGGCTGCGACTGGCCGTGAGCGTTCTGAATGAAACACCTGTCTTTGTGAATTTCCGTGAGCGAGAGCTCCGGAGTCCGCAGATTCGCACTTGTTCGGGCTGATCGCTTTGCTCGGTTGGGATCCTGAGCAGCAGCGGTGTACGTTATGCCTCCGCCTGATTTCCATCGCCCATTCCCCGAAACGAAACGCGAGAGTTTCAGTCATGAAGATCAAACCGTTCTCAACAGAACTGTTTTTTGCACTGTACGAATTCACTGCGGCTCACATGCTGTCGTCCTCGGATTGTGAAACCATGAGCGTTGGTGAGCTGCTGCAGAAATCCGGTCGTTCTGCGAGCGATCTGGGCCAGTTGCAGTTGGGGTACACGGAAAGTCAGGGCAATCCTGCTTACCGAAAACTGGTTTGCCAGTTGTATCAGGACGTCACACCCGAAGATGTTGTGATCCTGACATCACCGGTGGAAGGGATCTATCTGACGATGCAGACGCTGCTGAATCCGGCAGACCACGTGATTGCACTCGGCCCTGCTTACGATGCCCTGCACAACGTTGCGGAACATCTGTGCGGACAACTGGACTTGTGGCAACTTCAGCCGACGAGCACCAGTTGGCAACTGGACTTTGATTCCCTGAACTTGATGATCAGTCCACGGACTCGCCTGATCATCGTGAACTTTCCCCATAACCCGACAGGCTTTCAGCCGACCCCCGAGGAATTCCATCTCCTGTTGCAGATCGCAGAAGAAAATGACTGCTGGGTGTTTTGCGATGAGATTTATCGGGGCCTCGAAACGGGCCTGCAGGAACAGCTCTCGATTCCGTCAGCCGCAGACTGTTTTGAGAAAGCGATCGTGCTGAACGGGCTGTCCAAGACCTACGGGCTGCCAGGGCTGCGTGCTGGCTGGCTGGTGGTTCGCGATTCCGCTCTCCGTAACCAGTTGATCGGATGGAAGCATTACACCACGATCTGTCCGTCAGCCCCGACGGAGTTTCTGGCGATGCAGGCATTGCAGGTGCATAAACAGTTGGCAATTGACAGCAGCCAACTGGTGGCTGCGAATCTGCGGGAATTTGACGCATTTGTTCAGCAGTATCCGGGACACATTCGCTGGCGTGCGCCACAGGCCGGATCAACAGCACTCGCGGAAATTCGACTCGACGCGTTCAATGGTGCCCTGCCAGAGCCGGTCGACACCGTTTCAGATTACTGTCATCTGCTTGCCAAACAACACGGCATCCTGCTGCTGCCGGGCGTATGCCTCGGTGGACCGGCAAACAGCGTTCGTATTGGGCTGGGACGTCGAGGATTTTCGACAGCCCTGCAGGCATGGCGGGCTACTGGGCATTTTCTTTCGCACTAAGCACTCGCTCGACAACTCCTGCCAGGTCCGGTGTCCACCGCAGTACGATTAACAGATCATTTTCCCGATCGACATAGATGTAATTGCCGCCGAATCCAGCGGCGTAGAAGCTGCTGGCGGGAGCGGCGGGGATTCTGGCCCGATCAGTATTCAGCCACCACATCGCTCCGTAGTCGGCCTTTGCCTGAGCTGGTTGTTGCAACAGCTTCATCCAGCGCTCAGAAAGCAACTGCTGATCCTTCCAGCGTCCATTGCGAAGAAACAGATAGCCGAATCTCGCATGATCGCGGGTGCAGATAAACAGGCCTCCGCCCCAGTGACCACCACCACTGACGGACTGCATCCGCTGACCATCAAGGGTCACCCAGGAATTGTCATAACCGTGCCAGCGCCAGGTGGGTGATGCGCCGATTGGGTTCATGATTCGCTCACGCAGGATGACCGGGAGCGGACGGCGATA
>JAFMMM010000483.1 GCA_017859815.1 Planctomycetota bacterium
AAAAAATTCAGGAAATCAGCATTTGCCTGCACGAAACTGCGGCAGCTGTGCACTGACATTCTGAAACCGGTTTTGTTTCAGATCGCTGCGGTCATCGCCGCCAGATCATATTTTCGAAAGGGGATTGTCATGAGTTCATTGAAGACGTTCGCAGTTGTTTGTTTGCTGCTGATTTCTGCCGTGAATGCACAGGAGCCTCAGTTGCATCCGCAGGAGATTGCCACCCATTGTGTGGATGCGGTCGACCGAATTGACCAGCGAGTGACGGAGGTTGTAGCTGCGAGGACAGCGGAATGCAGGGAAGAAATTCGGCGATTACTGCGTGCCGGTGAGCCGGATCAGGCTGCCGTGGCTGCTCGCCGCTGCATCGAAACCAGTAAAACACAGGTCCGCAGGGCTACGGTTGAAATCAGGGAACTGTGTGACCGCTGCGCACAGTGGCTGCTGGAGCTGGGGTTCAATCAGTTGGCACGCAGAGTCTATGATTTCTGCGACGATACGATTGATGGATTCTCTGTGCTGCTCAGCAGGCAGCGGGAGATTCTTGGTGATGCCTTGCAGGGATAGGTTCGCTGGCTGATCACGAACACATGCAGACATCCGCGGACGACCAACAGAATGCTGTTGGTGATGCGACAACGCTGCAGCAGAACGCTCAGGTTCAAAACGACCTGGTTCTGGTGCAGCGTTTGCTCGCGCGCGAGGAGACTGCGTGGGCTGAATTTGTGAACCGATATCAGCGGTTGATCAATTTTCGAATAGCCTCTGCCTGCGTTGAAGCCGGAAGAGCCGCCTCCGCTGAACAGCTTGTCAGCGAGATCAGCTGCGAATTCTACTCCACCCTGATCAGCGACGGGATGCGAGTGCTGGCCAGTTTCGCCGGTCGCAGTCGTTTGTCCACGTGGATTGCGGTAATTGCTCGTCGACTGACCTTTCGTTATCTGGCTCGCCAGCGGAAGCACTTGCAGCCACAGCAAATTGACACGGCTGCCGGGATCGCGAGTGCGGAAGCGGCAGATGGTGTCGCCCAGGAACAATTGCAACAGATGCAGCTTGCCCGCACACGATTGTTGCAGGCGGACCAGGACGTACTGAGGCTGTTCTATGACGAGCGACGGCCGTATGAAGAAATTGCATCGCTGCTGGGGATCAGCATCAATGCTGTCGGTCCGAAACTTGACCGGGCCCGACGGCGACTGAAGTTGCTGCTGCAGCAACCGGCCGACGCAGCACGGCCGCCTGACTAATCCTGTTCCCTGATTGTGCGTTCAAATCGTCTGCACTGCATCCCCGGTGATTTTCTCATGTCTGCCAACTCCTCGACACTGTTGCTGTTACTGCGAATGCTGGACAACGATTTGCCAGCGCTGGTCGCCGGCAAACTGCAGCAGCAAATGCAGGACGATGCTCTGCTTGCCAGGCAATTTCTGACATTGCAGAAGTTCCATCGTGAGGCAGACCCTGCGCGCGAGGTTGGCGAATGGCTGACAGAGGCAGACCCGAATCTGGTTGCGGCATTCGTGGAAGGGCGACTGTCGACAACAGAGTCGCAGCGGTTTGAGACGGAGTGTTGGCGTTCCGAAGCCCTGATGCGGGAAGTGATGAGTCTGGTGCGGCGAGAGCCGCTGGAGAGCGATTTACAAGCGTCAGGCCAGAGCACGGTGGCGGGAACTGCATCGGTGGGGCCATCAGCGGATGCCATGAAACAGCATGTTTCCCGGCTACTGTCTGCTCCGCTTCCTGAAGCTGTTCCGGGCCAGGAGACAGTGGCGGCCGAAGCTTCCGGCGTGGGATCAACTGCGACGGACAAACACGCTGCAGCCGATGAAATGCCGGACCAGGAGATCATCCGGCTGCCGGTTGCTGATGGAGAAGAGCCGACAAGTTCCATGCCGGAGGTCTCCAGCCCCACAACTGCAACTCCACTGCGGAATGGTCGGCGACGATCTCGTTCGGCAACGACGCTGGTTCTGCTGGCACTAATGCTGGTGGTGGCGGTCGCAGTGCTGAGTATTGTCTTCAATAATTTGCCCGACCGACGGGTTGTGCAACCGGATCCGAGCTCTGGCGATGCCGGTTCGAAGGAGGATTCGTCGGACGTCCGGGAGCGGCAGATCGTTCAGGACGGGGCCTCCGAATCACAAACCGAGTCACCTGAAGCTGTACCGCCGCCCCCGGCGACTAATCAGAGTGAGGTGGTTCGGACGCCGGAAGCGGAAGATGCGCGGCCGCAGATGGCACCGCGACCGACGCCACGTCTCTTGAGACCTGCGCTGCCTCAAAAAACAACGGTCGTGGCCTGGAACGAGGTCTCCGGGGTGGCTGCGGCAAAACTGGCAAACGGCCCAACGTGGTCGGGAATCGCCAGTGCAGCAGAAGGCTTGTGGACGGCGGGGGCCCAGTCGCAGTTGCTGACTCTGTCGTACTCACGGATTGCAGGCGAGCTGTCCAATGGAGCTGCCGTGATCGCTGACGCCGATTCGCTGCTGGAGTTTGGAACCAGGGCTGCTGAGGCCGGTGAGGATTCCGCGGCGGACCTGCCTCCCCTGCTGACCGTCCATCGCGGTCGGCTGGCTGTACGCGGTTTGCGTGAAGGGCAGCGGCTACTGATCCAACTGGGATTTCGGGTGCTGGAACTGCGAGCGTCTGCGGCCAGTACGCTGGGGATTGAGCGGGTGAACGGTGAGATCATTCTTGCGGCCTACCGCGGTGAATTCCAATCTCGTGAAGGGCAGATTACGCGGCGGCTGTGGGGGCGAGTGGATCGAAACGGGCAATTGAGCACTTTCCGTCCCGCACAACGGGACGAGTGGTACACCGCCACCGAAATCGGCGCTGTGATCCCGGGCAATGTCTGCGAGAGTTTGAACACGTCTGCAGATTTTGTGGCCGACGCCGGCGAATTTGAACACGCTGAAGCACTGGAAGTTCAGGCGATCGCCCTGCAGGCGGCACTCAATGGTGTTGCCGGACCGGAAGATGTACTGAGTGCGAACCTGGCCGCGCGTTTGGCTGGATCGGGGCGAGAGCAGGATCGAATCCTGTTGATCCGCTGGCTGATCATGAGGTTTCAACAGCAATTGGAACTGGGCGAAGCCGACCTGCGGGTGGTGTGCCTCAGCCAGCAGACACCGGCTCGAATGACGTTTGCGATGAATGGCTGGTTTCGTTCGGCGGCGTATGGTGCCGGACCAACGGCGCAGCAGCTTTCGGAGTTAGTCAATGGGCTGGGCGAAGCCGCGCCCTTATTTACTCGCCAGTGTGCGCTGGTGTTCTTGCGACAGATTTTGCAGGATCCGTTGCGGGAGTATTCTGTATTGATGCCTCGGGACAGAAACGCGCTGAGGGCTGTGGTGACTCGCGTTCGTCAATGGCAGCAGCAAAATCGCTGAGCCGGAAGCCGGGGTGACTTCGCAGGCTGGCCGCTGGCGAGCGGCAATGGAGTTTCATGATCTGTAAAATTGCCTGCTGGT
>JAFMMM010000484.1 GCA_017859815.1 Planctomycetota bacterium
TGCGGGGGAGTGGGGGGGCTGGGGGGAATTTTCCGGTTGCGACGGTTAATCGGACTTTTCCGGAGTTACCCGCAAAAGCGATTGCATCGAGGAGCAAAACACTGCGGATTGTCGTGTTGAATTGACGAATCGATGGACAGGCAAAGCTGTTTTTGCCATTCCACAGGTTCAACAGTCAGGTCTTCCGCTGCCATGATGAAACAGAGTCCCTCTGCTCGGGTTTTCCAGAGCGATCGGCTGAGTTTTTCCCTGCAGAGCATGATCTCGTCCAAATCGGTGCGAGGCGTTCGAATGTTCGCTGTAGCGATTGGCTTGCAGATGTTGGCTGTGGTTGGGGTTGCCGACGACGGAATGATTCGCAGTCCTTCGTCGTGGAGTCCCGGATTTTCCATGGAGATTATCCCGAAGGGGGCAACACAGGGCACTCCGAACAAATCCTCAGCAGGTTCAGTCGGTGAACAGGCTCAGGCGATTCGAGTGACTGTCCCGGACGCATCCAGAATCACCAACCCTCGATTGCGAGATCGATTGGGTATTCCGGTTTCCAGGCGTGCCGAGCAGTTGCGGGCAAATCTGAACAGCGACGACTCGACCGATGATGTGAGTGAAATGGCGCTGCCATTGATTCGCCGTACAGCTCAAAGAATCGGTGCGATTCCAACGGTTCCGAAGCAAACAGGTCGGCTCGTAAAAGATGTTTCATCTGCTCGGACAGATTCCACTTCTGCAGAGTCTCAGCGAGTCCAGCTTCCAAACCTGCCATTCGCGGCATCGGAGAGTCAGGATCGATCACAGGGGATAGCCGCATATCCCGCGCAGAAACAGGATTCCGGTGACCAGAAAAGCGTTGCGGCAGCAGACGCACCAGCAGAGGATGCGCCGAGAATGGTACCAACAGCTGCGTACTCGGAGACGAAAGGTGTGGTGTATGATATTCCGGAATGGAAGCCGCATTCTCCTGGGCACAGCCTCACAGGTTCGCTGCCATCCCGAAACAGCAGGGAGTTCAGCCAGCAAATTGTCAGTTCGGATTCGGCGGCCACTTCTGCAGCCAACTATCCCAATGAAATTCCAGCCAATTCTCCTCTTTCGATTCCGTCCGTGGCGTTCTATCCGCCAGGGAACAGCGGAGCAGGCACACCGGATTTGGGTGTAATTGCGTCAACTCCAGCCCCAGCTGAGGCTCCGCCGCTTTCCGTTCCCGGTTACACGATTCCGGTCCCTTCGGTTGTTGGGACACACGAAGGCCTTGCCATGAATCCAGCCGCGACAACCCAGCCGCCGACTGTATCTCAGGCACCTGCCGTACCTCAGCAATCGGGAGTTACACTTGCACCCGGTGTCCCGCAAATGATGTCTGCTGCACCGGTGTTCCAGGCCCCGATCATGCAGGCCCCGGCCTCCTCAATGCCGCCAGCGATGCCAGTTCCGATGGCGAGTCCCGGCTATGCTCAAATGATGCCACCCGGGGGGGGGATGTTGCCTCAGATGTATCAGCCCCAGATGTATCAGCCGCAGATGGTATTTCCGCCGGCAGGTGGCGGGGGAATGATGCCGGTGCCTGATCCGTATGGGCAGCAGTATGCTCCGCAGGGATACGGGTATGCAATCGCTCCACCGACTCCTCAGCCAGGTGGCGGAATGTCTCTCGGCGGAATGCCGCTGTACAACAGGGCGCCACCGAGTTGGCTTCCGAAGAACAGTTCCCGGCCAGGTGGTTTGTATGGCGGTCGCTACGGCGGCAACGGGAACATTACCAGAGTTCCGAGCTCGAGGTACGCGGGTGGCCTGACTTCGGCGGGCAGCTATCGGGGGGCCGGAATGAGTCAGGCCGTGCCGAAAACGCCGACGGCAGGTGTTTACGGTAGCACCGGAAGATACGCTCGCTGACGGTCCACCTGGAGTGACAGCATCGTTGTAATCCGCAGAATCACCGACAGCCCCTCTGTTCTTTTTCTGTGTGGCAATTTGCCCCGCCTTCCTGTTTTCGCGCTTCCATACTTCCGGAAAAGTTTGTGAGGTGATCCTGATTTCAGCGATTGACGCTGACCTTTCAGGATCGCTTCCAACGACTTCTTCGCGAATTCCGGGAACGTGGTCATGGGTTGTGATTTGCTGGTTGTTGGGAACGATGAGGCTGCATTCGAGGTCGCGATTGAGGCTGCCCAGGCTGGTCACAGCGTTGTATCCGTACTGCCGGTGGTGCGACATTCGGCCTGGATTGCCGCCGAATCCCTGCGCAGCCTGACCTTACAGCTGGCGGCGGACTTTCCGGTTTGGCGACGTCCACAGTTGCAGCGTTACCGCGAGACACGATTTGTTTTGTCTCTGTTGAAGCGTGCTCTGAGTCGTGAAATCCAGTTTCAGCAGGATCGACTGCAGGCGGTCGGTGTCAACGTTTTGCACGGGGAGTTCTGCTTTTCCGAGGGCAGAACGCTGGTGGTATTTTGCCCGGGAAGCAGACAGTGGCGACAACTGCAGGCCGATGCCTTCGTGATTGCGACGGGCACCCGTTGTGGGGCAGCCTTATCGTACGACGGTACGGAGCATTTATTTTCACGCCTGTTAATGCCCGAGCATCTGCAACTGGCATCCGGGTGTCGATTTGGTGCCGGGCTGGCAGCTTTATATCAGATCTTTGGTGTTTCCACAGAGCTGGTGACTTCCTGCGACAGCAGTGAGTCCATGCTGGAATTTGCCGCTGAAATGGGTGTTCGCACGCTTTCCTGCAGTGATTTCGACACGAGTCCGTTTGATCGATTCCACCGCCGTCAAGCCGCGATGCAAATTGACTGTCGTCGCCACCTTGGCTTTACCGATCACCTGCAACTGGAACAGCTGGGTGTGCTTCCGGACGATCGGGGGCGTCTGTGGTGCAATGAATTCCATGAAACCTGGTGCTCCGACGTTTATGCTGCCGGAAGTGTGGTGGGTTTCAGCGGACGAATCTATTCATCGATTTCTGAGCAGTCCGGCACTATCCTGCGTCAGTTGGAAGTGAATTCCGGGTTACGCCGTTCCCATGCGATCCCGGATTCGAAGATGCAATCACGCGTCAGAAACGCGAAAGGCTGAATCTTCATCAGCCCGTTGCCGTTCTGCACCGCGTGGATTTCGAACACGTCGCTGCGTCCTGATCCAGCAACGCGGCACAGGTGGATTGCCCAATGATGATTGCCCCGATTGCGATACAGCCCGGTTTCCTGTTGCTGCTGATCCTCGCTTCCCTGTCTGTCGGCGTGAAGAATTCTGTCGCCGACGAAGACTGGCTTGCTGAACTGCGGACGTGGCAGCAGGAGCGTGATCAAAAGCTGCGTTCTCCGGATGGCTGGCTGGCCGTCAGCGGACTGCACTATCTGGAGGATGGTACTTTTTCGCTGGGGGCTGATCCGGCAAGTGACATTCGTCTGCCAGGGCAGGGTGTTCCGCCTGCTGTCGGGCGACTGACAGTGACAGGAAGTCGCGCAGTTCT
>JAFMMM010000485.1 GCA_017859815.1 Planctomycetota bacterium
AACCGAGCTGTGGCGTGGGCATGGCCGACTGCTGATCAGTGCCGCCGGTGTGTTGGGGCCGCAGGAGTCGCGTGCGGATTTGGCAGAGCGGGTGCTGCAAACGTTGCTGGAAGAAGAGGGTTTGCGTCGGTTGGCAATTGCAGCCTCACTGAATCAGCCGGATTTGATCAGTGCGGAAAACGTATTTGACGCAATCTGTCAGGACATCCGGCAATTCACTCGGAATGGCAGCGAGGGCAATGCGGCACTGCAGATTGAAATGGGGGAGATTGCGCGGCTGCTGGAGCGAGTGCGTGATGAAACGATGCGATCTGCGATCCGCGAGTTTCTGTCGCAGAATCGCGAGTCGCTGGGGTATCAGGGAAGAGCACTGGAACTGCTGCTGGATGTCCATGCTGAGGATGAACCGGCCGCAAAACGGCAGCTTGACGGATTGCTGGGTGCGGCGGCCGCAGAGATTGCTGCTGGTGGGGATGTTCGGGAACGTTTTTTTGCGGTTCTGTCCGTGCTGCAGGAGCGAATCGGCAGTTTGGAGAAGTCCTCGGAGTTGAGGCTGCTGCTATTGGAGTTTCTTGTTTCCAATACGGCGGATGGATCCGAGTTGCAGGGGAAATTCTCGATCGAACTGGCGTCGCTTTACGATCTCATCGGAGAACGGCGCAAAGCGCGGGATTTGCTGCTCGGACAGACAGTGGGACTGCTGAGAAATGGTCTCCGCGGTGAAGCATCGGATGCAGTTCGCAGGGTTCTGCAGACTGCTGAGCAAATTCAGCATTCTGGGTATCCGATTGAAGCGGCCGGTTTACTGGGAAGCGTGACCGATTACGAGTTGCAGCGTTTCTCAGCCACACTTGGCGAAGACAAAGCGATCGCCTTTCGTTCTCGCTGGAATGCTTCGCGACGATGGAGTGAGCGGCAACTGACGACTGAACGACTGTTGGAATGGATGGAATTGCAGACGGAAGAACTGCTCAGAGAGGCATCCAGCCCGGAGTGTTCGTTGTTGATTGAATTCGATGGCAGCGCCGATCCTGGAGAAGTGGATCCGGAGGAGTTGCGGGGCCTGCGACTTCGTGGGCTGCTGCCGCAGACGGCTCGGCAGTCGCTATTTGCGGGACCTGAGCAGTTGCAGCGGTTTGTGGACGTGTGCAGCAGGTTGACCGGGACGTCAGGGAGTAACGCCGGGCCTGACCACATTCGACTTCGCCTGGTGTTGCTGTGTTTGCTGACCGCGGAGGCGAACTCCCTGGCAGACGAGGCTGCTGTCCTGCGGTCGGAGGCTATGGAAATGCTTGCAGCGGAAACAACCGCAGTTGTCGAAGGGGCGGTTCCGGGGAATCGCAGGACTGCTGAAGAGTTGCAGCAGTCGCAGTTGCCAACTTTGATTTGCGTTGCTGCTGAGTTGTGTGCTGCAGAGACTGCGGGGGCACTGGCTGGCCATTTACTTGAGCGATGTTTGAGCGGTGATGACCGCTCCAGCATGTCGAATATGGTCCGGCTTGCAGTGCTGAATGAGTCATTGCATGTTGCTGGTTTCCTGGGCTCCACAGCGCAGGTGCAGCGGGTGCAGGAGTTGCGTGACGAATTGCTGCGTGTTTGGGGGGCGGGATCAAATGCGGAGCGTCGCGAATATCTGCGTGGGCTCGTTCCCCGTTGGCTTGGTGATGTGAAGTGACGCCAGTCCGCTGGTCGGCTCTCAACGTCATGAACCTGGCAGGACGTTCGGAGTGGCGAGGCGACTTAGAATGCAGTATTCTCCCGGAGAGTGTCCCTGAGTTGATCCAGGACGATGAAACTCCTCCGCGAATGAAACAGAGGATTGCTGCACGTGAGATTTCCCACTCGATATTTGCTCGCTACGGTGATGGTGAGTTTGTTGACTTACGGGCCGAGCGCGGAGGTTGGGGCGCAGGACCCGATTGCTCTGACGTGGTTGAATGCCGCGGGATCAGATGCTGGGGTATCTGTCTGGTACCGGTGTGAGTTACCGGGCGGCATGATTCCTGCGGAACAGGTGCACCTTCGCATCGCCGCTTCGACTGATTATTCGGTGTATGTGAACGGCCAGCGACTGCTCAAGTTCGAACGTGCCGTCGTCACGTCCGGTGTGGCAACCGGGCGAGTATTCGATATTCGACCGCTGCTTCGCGAGGGGCGAAATCTGCTGGCGATTGAGTTACAGGGCCGCGAAAAATCAGGTTCTGTCGGGGTTGCCGTTGATGTGACGCGGGACCAGACTCAGGTTGTATTACCAGGTGGTTGGAAGCAGGCCCCTGCCCCACCACCCGTAGGCTGGCAGCAGACAGTCTTCAACGACCGCGACTGGAAGGGTGTGGAAGCAGTCAACAGTCTACCGGAAGGCTGGTCTTCGGTTGTCTTCTCCGAGCAGGCTTCGACGGTCGCCTTGGGACGCAAACGTCGCGAAACTTTGCCCCTCCAATGGCAGGACGGCGATCATGTCTGCATCGTCGGTGCAACTTTCGTTGAGCGGGCACAACTGTCCGAACATCTTGAAGCAGTGCTCACCGGTACGGTTGGGGAGCGAACTGTTACATTTCGTAATCTGGGCTGGGATGCGGATACGATATGGTCTGATTCTCGTGGCATTTTTGATGCGCCGGCAGTCGGTTACATGCGTATGGTGGAGCACATTCGTGCGGAGGAGCCGACGCTCGTCCTGATCTGCCTGGGGCAGAATGAAGCGTTAACTCCAGGACTCAGCAGTGACAACTTCAGCGCGCAATTGATGAAACTGGTGGACGAACTGGAGGCATCGGGAATTCCTGTGGTTTTGTTGTCGCCGCACGAGTTGATGTCAGCCCAACCGCCCATTCCTTCACCGGCCCGTTTCAATTCTCGCGTGCGAGTGTTCGCGGAAGCAACAGGAAGCGTGGCACAATCGCGGCAACTCGCATTTGTCGATCTGTTTTCGGAGTTTACGGATGCAGTATTGGCAGCAAACAACATCTTGAACCGTCTGCATGAGGAACAGGTGGCAGCAGCAGACTTGACGGATAACGGCATGCACTTCACATCGCGAGGCTATGCCTGTTCAGCACTCGTCCTGCGCGAGCGACTGTTGGGGATTGGTGCTGCGATCCCTGAGATTCGTCTCGACTTACAGAGTGGCAGGGCTGCAGCAACGGGCGTGCAACTGGCAGATGTGGTGGTTGATCGACAGGCCGGGATTGTCAGCT
Source organism: Planctomycetota bacterium (assembly GCA_017859815.1). GTDB lineage: Bacteria > Planctomycetota > Planctomycetia > Planctomycetales > Planctomycetaceae > SXXK01. The sequence goes on from JAFMMM010000485.1 coordinate 3,198, forward strand.
TCCGTGCTTTGCAGGAGACGCTTTCCCCAATTCCGATCCGTCTGCTTGTCAGTAATGGGAAGCTGCGGGGGGCTGGGCCTGATTCTGCCTGGGGGTTGCGATCGCCTGCCGCCCCCGGCGATTCCGGGTATGTGCTTGACTCAACAAATCAATATGAGGCACTGCGACAGCAAATTACTCAGAAAAATGAGCTTTACTTTCATCGCTGGAGACCTCAGAACATTACGTATCTGTTCGGTTTTCGAAAGCATGAACAGGGAAATAACGCGGCAGA
>JAFMMM010000009.1:0-14528 GCA_017859815.1 Planctomycetota bacterium
CTCACTGATCATTGCCGGACACTCGTCGGCCGATTTTTCACTTCTGCAGCAGCTGCCCGCGACCAGTGTTGTCGAATGTCACCAACCATTCCTGCTGAAGACAATGGCGGGGGGATTTACGGTCGCCGCTGCAGAGGACGAGTCCGCCGCGCCGGACGACTGCCTGCTGATCCGCCGCTCAACAGCTGACCTCGACAAATTTCCGTCACTTCTGCTGAGGGGCGGTCAGGTCCCGCCGGAACATTGCGAAGCGTCGGAATTCACTGTCGAGGGCCAGGAGTGTCCGCAACTCATCGTGGGTTGCCCGCAGGCGATTTCTCCTGCGGAATCGGGCGCTCATGGCGGATTCGTTGTTGACCTGATCGAAGACCGCACCGTGTCCGCTCGATTCGTTGCCACCGACTCACTGCGTTATCATCGCGCTGAAGTTTCGTTTCAAAATCCAGTCGACCGACAGGAACTGCTGCTCAAGTTGAAGCAGGTCGGTCGCAGCAGGGCAGTCTCCCGCCGTGTTCATGTCACCGACTGGATTATCCACGGCACATTGATTTGCGGCGAGACGACGCAACAGTCACTGGAAGAATCTCGACTGTTGCAGGATCTTCGCGAGTCGCTGCAGGGCGGCCTGGCCGGTTTCTGGCCGCGTCGCATTCAGCTGGCCGACAATTGTCAACTGCACTGCCCGGAACCAAACCTGCAGGTCTTTTTACAGGATCTGATGAACCATCCGCCGGATGGTGACAGTGCCGATCGCATCGGCGTTTTACAGGAGTTGCTGGGTGCAGTTCAGCGCGCGGCATAAGAGTGACAGCAGGACACAAGTCAGGCCCCTCAATTACCAGAAATTTCACCGGAAGAAGCAGGATCAGCCCAGATGTTTCTGAAACGTATCCGACTGGAAAATCCCGAAGCGGGCAATCCGCTGCTGCTGGACCGGATTGCCGGCGGACTAACCATCGTCCAGAACCTCGACGCTCCAGCCTCTGAGCGAGTAACGATACTCTGCGGTGCAGCCCTGCGGTCTGTCCGCAACGCTTCGCTGGAACCTGCCGACGACAGCTATGAACTGCATCAGCAGGAAGAACTGGGAGCACTTGTCTGGGGGATATCCAGGGCGGAATTCACCGCTCTTTCCGCAACTGTCGCCAGTTCAGAACATGCAGAGACCTTACCGCGGACCGGCGTCTCCCTGCTGCCTTCCTGGTTCGACACGATTTCCCCCCAACAGATCTTTTTTCCCGGAGCGGAAGACGCGGGAAGTTTTCGTGACCTCGCACGACTTTGCCTGAGGTCCGACAAGTCTGCCTCGCAGCCTGTGGTGTCAGTCACACTGCAGAATGCACTCGCCGACATTCGCCGACAGCGGGACGGGAATGGTCTCAATGGCGGAGTGGTGCATCAAATCTCGGCTCTGCGCCGCCGACAGGGCCGTCTGCAAAGTGAACTTGTCGCACTGCGAGCGACCGATGAAAGGAATACTGCCCGCCTGGCGGAACTGGAAAGCGAGGTGAACGATGCCAACGAGCTACGCCGACATCTCGAAGGGGAGCTGGAGCAAACCAGGTTGCGCAGAGTTCGCTGCGCAGCTTTGCTGGCACTGGAAAATTCATCCAGCGTCATGACGACGGACATCCTGCATTCCCGTTCGCAGTCAGCTGCTGCATGGGCACGTATCCGGGATCTTGTCGTCCAGGAATTGCAGCGCGAGGTTGCAGCGCAGGTGCGCGAATCGGATGCGGTGACTGACATGCAGCGCGAGCAGATTGTTCAGGAACTGGATCAACAAATGCAGGTGCTCCGACAGACGCTGGCCGCGGCATCGCCTGCGAGGGAATCCGATCAGGAGATGCTGCACGAACTGCAGCAGGGAATTCAAACCCTGAAACTGCGCATACAGCCCGGGCAGGAACTGCGGCACTCTGAACGGAGCCGCCGGCTGCGGCTGATGGAGCACTGTCTGCTTGATATTACAGAACTGCTGGCAGAGCCCGGGGTAAACCCATCACAGATCGGCCATCACGCGGCGATGGGCCCCGTCTCCCGGATGCAGGAAGAATCTCTGCTGTGCGAGCAGGCCTCGCGGTCACTGTTGGCGGAGCTGCGGGAAGCAGAGACCGAACTGGAGTCCGCACTGGAGAATCTGCAGCAGCAGCACGGACGCCTCGCAGAAGCGCAGGACTGGATTCGTTCCTGCATCGCTCCCGAGCTGACGCTGGAACGAAGCGATCAACTGCATGCGAGTATTGCAGAACTGGACGCAGAAATTGAGTTGTTGAGGGAGCAACGATGTCGCCTTGATCTTGCTGAGACTGCGCTGGAGGAACGCATTCGCCGCAGTCGCTGCGGAGTGGAAAACAGCGTGCTGACAAAGGCGTCGGAATGGCTCCGGGAAATCACCGAAGGACAGTACCTGTCACTGAATCCGGCAGAATCCGAAACACTGACGATCACCCCGTCCAGCTCGGAACGAGAGATTCCTCTGGAACAGGCCGACCCGGTTGTGCAGGATCTCTGCGGACTGTTACTGCGGCTTTCGCTGTTTCAGACCTGGCGCGCCGAAAACGTGATCATGCCGCTCGTGTTGCGGGATGCCAATCTTCAGCCCGGCGATGTCTGGTCCGAACGCACGGCCGAAATCCTGACGACAGTGGCGCAGACGGGGCAGCAGATCATCCTGCTCTCGGACGTCGCGGCAGAAATTCTGCCTGCTGCAAAGCTGCTCGAGATGACAGAGGATTCTGCGAGCGAGGACATTGCGAAAATCTCGGAGTCGGAAGAGCATCCCGCAACGCTGGAGTTTCCTGCGCCGACACCTGTGGAAGAAGAAACAGCACCACCATCGTCTGAGACATCTCCCGCACGGCAGCCGGGGCTGCTGTATTATCTCAGCACCGAACATCGCATCGAAGACTTATCAGGAATCCGCCTGGCAGAACTGGAGGCACTGCGCCTGACCGGTGTGGAATCGATTCGCCAGCTGCTGCAGATCACCGCCGAAGATCTTCAGCAAAAAGTCGACGTTGAAGGGTTTTCAGTGTCAGCAGCACGGCTGCAGGCGCTGCGCAATCAGGCTGAATTATGCGTGCGAGTTCCCATGCTGCGGCGCGGTGACGCAGAGCTGTTGATTGCCTCCGGGGTTCGTTCTGCTGATCAACTGAAACGACTTCGTCCGGAAACACTGCTGGATCGCATCTCCGACTTTCAACGCAGTGCAGAAGGTCGTCGGCAGCGTCGATTCCGCAGACCAATTGATCGACAACAGGCCCTCAACTGGGCCAGATTCGGGCAGGAAGGACGCAGTCTGCAAAGCGCTCTCTGTGCCGGTGCAGCAGATGCTCCAGGAATACCTCAGGTGACTGAATTGCGAAAACGTCGCCGCAACACCCGGGCACAAAGAACGGTCAGCACTCGCCCGCTGCCAAATACATCAAAACTCTCAGAGACGCGAAGACGACGACAAAGAAAACGACACCTGCAAAGGCGTGCTGCCGAATTGCGAAAAAATGACGCCGCTGATGTGCAGGCTGGTGAAGTGGCAGAACAGATCGGGGGGATGAGATTCTACCTGACACCATCCAGCGGCATCGGCAGCGTGCCCCTGATTGGTCCGCGCACGGCAGCAATGCTCCACGATTCCGGCATCATGGATGTGACAGACCTGCTCAGCCTTCCTCCCGTCAGAATTGTGCGACGGTTGCGGCAGTCACGAATCACCGAAGGTGTTGTGCAGAACTGGCAGGCACAGGCTCGACTCATGTGCCAGATTCCCGAACTGCGAGGCGGACCGGCGCAAATCCTTGTTGCCGCCGGTGTTCGCTCAGCAGAGTCACTCAGTGAATTACAACCGGAGGATTTACTGCAAACGCTGTGCAGGCTGAAACTGCCGCAACGATCCGGCGGAGGCAAATCCCCGAAACTGCCCGGAATTGAGACTGTTGGCGAGTGGATTCGCTGGGCCGCCAACGCGAGATCGCTGAAGGCTGCCTGAGTCATCACCGGACCTGGGGCGCCTCAATTCCGGATGAATCAGCCACAGCAGCTCCGTTCCGATGGTACCGCTGATCTGCAGGCGTATGCTGCATGAGTTCGATAACCTGACATGCAGCATCCGGAGTGCCGATTATGAGTGCATCGCGAGCCACCCTGGCCATTTCTGTAATTCTGTTCGCCGCCTGCTGCGTCGGGGCAGCACCGTCTGCAACCGGTGCAGAGGATCGCCCCAACATTCTGCTGATTGTTGCAGACGATCAGTCGCCCCAGGATTTTCAGCTATACAACCCGCGATCCACGCTCAGAACCCCCGTTCTTGACAGCCTTGCAGCACGCGGTGTGGTGGTGGATAACGCCTGCCACATGGGTTCCTTTTCGGGAGCTGTCTGCAATCCGTCTCGACACATGATCATGACGGGAAGAACGCTGTGGAATCTGCCCAATGCACCGCAGGGAAGGGTCCGGTCTCCGGCGAGAATTGTTGACAACACCTTACCCGCAGTCTTCCGCCGGGCTGGTTATGCCACAATGCGAACGTGTAAACGAGGCAATAGTTACGAGGGCGCGAATCGGCAGTTTGAGTTTCGCCGCGATGAGACCAAACGCGGAGGCACGGCACAGTCAGGAAGCCCGTGGCATGCCAAGCAAGTTCTCGATTTCCTTGAACAGCGAGACAGGAACGAAGACCGGAGACCTTTCCTGATCTATCTCGGATTCTCTCATCCGCATGACACGCGGGATGGAATGCCGGAGTTCCTGAAACACTACGGGGCCGTGAACCATACTGATCGCAGCAACCCGCCGGCGATGAATCCATTGCAGCCGACACTGCCGGAGAATTACCTGACACAGCATCCCTTTGATATCACTCATGGTGATGTACGCGACGAGGTTGCCGTCAGCGGTGTCTGGACAAATCGGGATCCGGCCACCGTGCGAAACGAGATCGGACGGCAATTCGCCTGCAGTGAGCTGATCGATCAGCAGATCGGTCGCGTGCTGGAACAACTCCGGCAACAGGAAGAACTCGCACGAACTATTGTGATCTACACAGCAGATCATGGAATGGCGATTGGGCGTCACGGTCTGATGGGCAAACAGAATCTCTACCAGCATACATGGCAGGTTCCGTTCATTGCGGCCGGTCCGCACATTGCCTCCGGCCAGCGCCGTGCCGGCAATGTTTACCTGCTGGACTTACTCAGCACACTCTGTGATTTGACCGGTGTACCGGTTCCGGAGACCAACCAGGGAATCAGCATGCGTCCCGTTCTCGAAGGGACCGCAGAGAATATTCGGGAGATCATGTACGGCGCCTATTCTGGCGGATCAAAACCCGGAATCCGCTGTCTGCGGGAAGGCGACTGGAAGCTGATCACCTGGCAGGCGCCGGATCGCGGCGTGAATGAAATTCAGCTGTTTCATTTAAAGAGCAACCCTGCCGAGCTGCTTCCGCAGCATCACCACCCTGACACCACGGCTCTCACGGGCATGCAGCCGGATCAGGATCAGACGAATCTTGCCGCTCGTCCGGAGCATGCGGTACGGCTTCAACGAATGCAGGACCTGCTGCTTCGAGAAATGAAGCAACTGGGAGATCCTGCAGCCAGGTGATTGCGCAGCCGGGTGACTCATATTGCAGGCCCTCATCCCCGCGCGACTGTTTCCCCGCGAGGAAACCTCAGACGTGTAAGCTCGTCAATCTGGGGCAACTTTACCGGATAAGTTGACGGTTTGGATCTGGCAGCAGGGGCGAATGGCGTCCTCCCTGTTCCTGCACAACACCCGGAATCGTGATTCCTGTTGTTACTGTCACTGCAGGCTTCAGCGTCGCAATCGGCAGACCCGATAAGGTCTGGGCAGGACGTACTGACCTGCAGTCGCCAACCGGAACATGAAGCCAGACGCGGGACCTCCGCAGAGAACCAGAAACAACCACTATGGAATCTGATCGTCAGACAGAAGAGCTCATTCAGCGGATTTCCCTGTTGGAGGAGGAGTTACTGAGAGCCCAGCGACTGAGTTCCGTGGGCGCACTTGCGTCGTCGATTACCCATGAGTTCAACAACATTCTGACAACGGTCATCAATTACGCAAAGATGGGCGTCCGTCATAAGGACGAAAAGACGCGGGACCGCTGCCTCGATCGAATTCTTTCCGCTTCGCAGCGCGCAGCGACCATCACCACCGGAATGCTCAGCTATGCTCGTAACACATCGTCACGAATTGAGTCGCATGAGCTCAAACGCGTTGTGGAAGACGTGCTGGTACTGGTGCGCAAGGACCTGCAGATACATCGAGTCAGCGTCGATCTGAACGTGGAACCTGGCATCTGGGCCAAAGTGAATTCCAGTCAGGTCCAGCAGCTGCTGATGAACCTCATCGTTAATGCCCGACAGGCGATGCGTGAAGGCGGTCGTCTGAAGATTACGGTCCATGACAACCCTGCCGAGAACTGGGCAGAAATCTCTGTGGCTGACAGTGGTTGTGGAATTGCACCGGACAAACTGCAGCACATTTTTGAGGCGTTCTATTCCACCAAGAACCCCGATGAGAACGGGCAGGGGGGAACCGGACTGGGGCTGGCCCTGTGCCGCCGCATCGTGGAGGCTCACAAAGGACGCATTCGTGTGGAAAGTGAAGTCGGCCGGGGCACCACATTCACGCTGAAATTCCCGCGAGGAAACGCTCCTGGCCTGACCTCCACCCGTGACGCAGTTGCGGCCGCGGGCTGAGCAGATTGCGTTACCGATTCCGACGATGGGCCCGTCGCGCACACCCGGCGGCACCGATGAATCCGGCAGTGCCTCCCAGCGAAGCCCAGTCAATCACGGTTCGTTCCGCCAGCGTGGGAAACGTGCGACTGCGGAACTCGCTCTGAACTTTGGCCAGAAACTGTCTGCCAATCCGGGTGGAATTTCGGCCGAATGTCATCGCGCCCCCCAGCAGCACGATTGTGGGGTCGATGATGTGCACGCAGGATGTGACGGTCACGCCAAGATACATCGCCATCTCCATAATCAGCTCTTCCGACAGCTGATCCCCTCGTTCGGCTTCGCGTGAGATCAGTAATGGGCTGAGCTCTTCACCGTTCTGAAGGCAGGCTCGCACACTGGTCTCCGCGCCGGAATCGAGCTGGTGCCGGAACTGCTCCAGCAGAGCAGTTGCACTGACATAAGCTTCAGCCGTTCCATATTGACCGGTCTTGCAAAAGCGGCCGTCCTGCATTTCGAGCACCACATGCCCCAGCTCTGACCCGTGAGAGTTCTCTCCCTCGATAATGTGATCGTCGATGATCAGGCCGCCGCCGAGGCCGGTTCCAAGCGTGTAGAAGGCCATGCTTCCGGCATTCTTCGCCTGCCCGGCCCAGTATTCACCATAAGCAGCAGCATTCGCGTCGTTCTGCAGCACCACTGGTTTGCCGACGGCATCCTCGACACGTTGTCGAATGGGGAACGAATCCCAGCCCGGCAGATTGGTCGGCTCCAGCAGCATTCCCTTCCGCAGGTCCATCGTGCCGGGGCTGGCCAGTCCGGCAGCTGTCACGGAATTCAGGTCGGTATTAGCGGCGGCAGCAGCCTGTCCGGCTGCCAGCATCATTTGGGAAACGCCGTGATCCGGTCCGCCGCAGGCTTCCGTGGGGACCGATGCCGATCCCAGAACAGTCCCCGCGTTGTCCACCAGACCGGCTTTAATATTGGTCCCCCCAAGATCAATTCCAAGGAAGATCAGTTGGTCATCATCTGACTTGTGCATAAGGAGGATTCCCGGGCGAATCAGTCGGTGTCACCCTGACGAGCAAAAAAGCGAAAGCCGAAATCCTAGTCGGTCATAAGGACCTGCTGCAAGAAGTGTACTGCGCGAACTCGTGAATGGGGCAGACCATCGATCCCTGCAGGGAAGGATCGCGTGGGAGCGAGAAAAAAGGGCTCTGCGGGACTTCCGGACGCTGATTCACTGCAATCGGGCTGCTTTGTGATAAACTAAACGGGGATGGTTGCATCAGTCACAAGTCAGGGACTGGCGACTGCATCGGCACCCTCTGGTTTCCATTATCCAACAGTCAAAAGCAGAACATCGATGGACCTGAGTGTCAGTCTGAATCGACTGAAACTAAAGAACCCAATTCTTGTCGCCTCCGGAACCTTCGGATACGCCCGCGAGATGGAATCACTGGTTGATCTCAGCCAGCTCGGCGGGATCGTTCCCAAGACTGTGACTCAGGCGCCCAGACCCGGGAATCCTCCTCCGCGAACGGTGGAAACCGCCAGCGGTCTGCTGAATTCCATCGGACTGGACAACGACGGTTTTGACCAGTTCACCGCAGAGAAACTGCCCTGGCTGCTGTCCCTTGAGACCGCGATCATCGTCAACATCGCCGGGAAAACGATGGACGAGTTTCGCAGCATGGCGGCGGTCCTGCAGCAGCACAGAGGTGTTGGCGCGGTGGAACTGAACATTTCCTGCCCAAATGTCTCCGGCGGTGTGGACTTTGGAACCAATCCCGAACTGGCGGCAGCAGCGGTGGCCGCCTTTCGCGATGAATGTGAACACCCGGTCATCGCCAAGCTAACCCCAAATGTCACCAGCGTCATCCCAATCGCGCAAGCCGTTGCAGACGCGGGGGCTGATGCGGTATCACTGATCAATACGTTTCAGGGGATGGCAATTGACTGGAAACGGCAACGCCCTGTCCTTGGAAATGTGCTGGGCGGGCTCAGCGGACCGGCCATCAAACCACTGGCATTAAGAATTGTCTGGCAGGTGGCTCAGGCGATCAATGTGCCGATCATTGGAATTGGTGGCATTCAGTCCCTCGATGACGTGATGGAATTTCTGGTTGCCGGTGCGTCGGCAGTGCAAATCGGAACAGCAAACTTCTACAACCCGGGCCTGTCCGCAGAAATTGTTCAGCAACTGCCGGCAGCCATCTCCCAGCTGGGTGGCACCTGTCCGGCTGACATCATTGGTTCTCTGCAGGTTCCGAATCGCCCCGCTGCACCGTGTCCAGTCTCCGATTCCGAATCCTGAATTCCGCCTGCCGCAGGCCTCGCTGCGTTTTTGATCCATCAGTTCCTGTCACTAACCATTTGAGTACTCCATGAAAGTTCTGTCAGGCATCCAGCCCACCGGTCGATTTCACTGGGGCAACTACTTCGGTGCAATCAGCCAGTACATATCGCTGCAGGACAGCGAGCAGGCTTTTTACTTCATTGCGGATTACCACGCACTCACAACTGTTCGCGAACCCGAAGTGCTGCAGGGCTATGTGCGAGACGCAGCGCTGGATCTGCTGGCGCTGGGGCTTGATCCGAACCGCGCAGTACTGTTCCGGCAGTCTGATGTTCCGGAAGTCACAGAGCTGACATGGCTGCTGATGACACTGACTCAGATGCACCTGCTGGAAAAGTGCCACGCTTACAAGGACAAGAAGGCAAAGGGCATTGCCGCCGACGCCGGACTGTTTACCTATCCGGTTCTGATGGCAGCTGACATTCTGCTGTACGACAGCGACACCGTCCCGGTTGGTTTGGATCAGGTCCAGCACATCGAAGTCACTCGCGATATCGCGGCTCGATTCAACAGTACCTACGGAGTTGAAGCGCTGAAGCTTCCAAATGCCAGTGTTCTCGATTCCTCCGCGAAGGTGCCAGGCATCGACGGTGAAAAAATGTCGAAGAGCTACGACAACACGATTGAACTGTTTGAGCCAGCCAAAAAGCTCCGCAAGAAAGTCAATCGTGTGAAAACCGACTCCACACCGGTCGAAGATCCGAAAGACCCGGACCAGTGTGCTGTGTTTGCGTTGTTTCGTTTGTTTGCCACGGAACAGCAGCAGCAGGAACTTGCCGCTCGATATCTCGCCGGCGGAATGGGCTATGGTGAAGCCAAGGCGGCTTTATACGAGGCTGCGATGGAGCATTTTGCCGTCGCACGCGACCGTCGGGAACAACTTGAGCAGGATCCCGACACCGTGGAAGACATTCTTCGCGCAGGGGCGGCACGGGCTCGGGCAACGGGCCGCGAAGTGCTCGATCGATGCCGGGCAGCCTGCGGCCTGATCGGAAAACCGCACTGATGAACCCGGCGGGCCTGCATCTGTGTGGCCTCGCCAGGTCATGCCCCTCCACCCGATGGGACAGTGCCGCTGCGACGCCCTGTTGGCCCGGAATTTCCAACTTCCGCCGTGTCGTAAAAGTAGTTTGCCATGACGTGTTCGGCACAGAACAGCAGTAACAACAGCCCCAGCAGCACCGGAAACACCTCGACCCCGACTCGACTGATTCTGACGATCGACGCCAGTTCCGACGGATCCCGGATCACGGTGCACTGTTCCGGTCCCAGCATCTCCGTCAGCTTTGTTTGATCCACCTTCTCCAGATTCGACTCGGCATCCGGAATATTGATCGAGAACGGAGCCCGGAAACTGCTCCTCGACTCAAAGGGACGCAACAGGTAATGCCCCGGATCAAACGCGTCGGTGATCAGAACACTGCGCGATTCCGGTTCAAGACTGCCGCGGGTTTGCCGCAGCCCGGGACGTTGCAACAGAAACTGTTCAAACCGATCGCCGGGAGGGACCGCAAAATCCACAACGGAACCGGCTGAAAAATTGGTAACCGCCTCATCAATACTGGTCAGGTAATTCAACAGCTCATCGGTAAACGCCAGGAATCCCCAACTGGCCACCAGATTGTTCCACAGATTTCCACGATCAGCGAGATTATCCATTGCGGACGTGAACATCAGGCTGTGCCCGCGTCCCACCTGCCGTTCCAGCAGCAGCGGGCGATTACCGGGGCCGGTGAGTGTCAGCAGGACTTCAGAATCTTCAAGCAGTTCAACCGCCCAGCACCGATCAAATGACACGGCTCCCAGTTCGACTCGCAGTTCCTTCGGCTGCCCAAGTGTTCTGCAGATGACATGTTGAGATTCATCAAGCCGCAGGAACCCCGGCGCGGTGAGGTAACGAACAACAGTCAGCGGCAGGGCAGGAACCACATCACGGGCCGCTGGCGTTGACCAGAATCCGGGCTGAATCCGATCTGAACCAGCAACCAGCACAATACGACCACCGGTTTCGAGATAATTTCTCAATCGAGTCCACAGCGAATCATCCGGACGCTGCAGACCGCACATAAAGACCGCGTCAAATTCCGCAAACGAAAGCTCACCCGCTGCAGCAGTGGTCGCTGACTGACAGTCGCAGAATGTGATCCCCAGTCGCGTCAATTCCTCCGGCTGCATCGCATTCTGCAGATACAAAATCTCTTCAGGCAAGTCTGAGATCAGCAGGACTCGAGGCGTCTGCAGCACACGAATGGAAAAAAATCGTGAGTTGTCCGCAGCCAGCGGGTCGTCTGTGGTCAAACGCAAATTTCCCTGCAGCCAGCTGACATCCGGCGGCACACGGACTGTGGACGTCACTTTGACCGACTCACCATTCAGCGTCACGGCCGACGGCGATCCACCGGGCAGTTCGCGACCGGATTCATCAATCAACGTGGTCTCAACCGAAGTCACTGCCGGCGTGGATGCCGTGGAGTTGACTGTCATGTTGAGCACGAGGTCCCGCCCGGAAGCCACCGACTCATCAGAAAGCGTCAACTCAGAAATCGAGGCATTCAGCGGACTGCTGACCGACAAATCCACGAAATAGACTTGCAGCCAGTCATGGGCCGCGATCAGTTCTGCCAGACCGCTCTCATCGGGAATCTGCCACGCATTTTGTGACTGGTCTGAGAGAATGTAGATCTCGCGTGAAAAAACATCAGCGCTGCCTCCCGTGCCAAGCTGTTTTTGCAGCTGCTCCCGGTGTTCAAGCTGAGCATCAATTGCATCTTTAAGACGGCGATTGAGTGTTCCCGGCACAGCTGTCGCGGTGATCGCGTTTGTTCTGGAAGACAGTCCCGACAGATCAGCCTGTATCAGAATCGGCTCCGCCTGATCGATCGTGGCGACGGCAGCCTGACTGTCACCGGGAAATCGTTCCAGCTGCTCACTCACAACACTCGCTGCAAGTTCAAGTCGCGTTCTGTTTTCCCGCTGGTAGGTCATGCTGTAGCTGTTATCAACGAGGAACACTGCGGCCACCGGGACCTGTCCGGGACCGTCAGCTCCTGGAGACAACAATTCTGCCCGGACACGCACTGCCCACGGGACCCCGGTCAGCAAGATGGCCAGCAACAGCCCGAATAACAGCCCAAACACACGGCAGATTGCAGTCCGCTGAATCGCGGAACTGTTCCGCGGCGCGTCTCCCGACTGCCGATGCAGCATCCAGCGATAGACAAATATGGCTGCCACAACGGCGGCAGCCAGTCCCAGCCATTCCCACCACCTGAGACTGTAATCTGCAGCCGGCAATGACGGACGGGCCAGGGCCAGCACCAATGCCGCCAGCAGCAGTGCCCGCAGCATCAGCAATAAAATCTGACGCAAACGCATCCGTCGAGCGTTTGACGCCTGACGAACTCGCAGCAGCTGCAGGGCCGGAAACTCGATCCGCTTCGGTCGAGACCGCATGACCAGGTGCAGCACCAGCGGGATCGCGGCCAGCAGCAGTCCGGCAAGAATGGACGAATTGATCAGAGACATGAATTCCCATTTCGCTGCGTCCGGGGAACAGGGGCTCGATCCCCCCCTCACTTCTCCGGACTTCCATATCTTCCGAACTTGGCGACTGTTTTTCAATATCGGTCGGGCCGACCAAAGCCGGCTCTCGGTTCAGAAATGTGCCTTTGATTCCTGCAGGTGTCCGCAGATAATAGCAGGGAGAAGCGAAGCAATTGCAGTACTCCAGTTCTGACCACCCCGCCTCGTCGGATTTATCAGCAGACAACCGATGCGAACATCCCGACAAATTCGACGAATCAGACTGTTGCTCGGTACCGCCGTCTGGACTGGTGCGCTGGTTTGGTTTGTGGTCTCAGCCGGTGGCCGCTCTGGTGGCTCCGCTGCCGCAGTCGGACTTTGTGCAGACCTCGTCAGTTGGGCGGTCAGTGTTCCCGACGAATTCACCGCAGAATCACAAGTACCGCTGCTGCTGGCACCCGGAGATCCGATTTTCACGCACCGGAATGACGGTTCAATGATTCAGGCAGGGCGAGTGCTGGGCACAGACAGTGGTCTGCTGTCACCAGTCTGGACGAAACGCTGTCTGATTCGACTGGATCCGAAGATTTCTCAGGAGCTTGCCGGACAGGACCTGCAACTCACATGGCGTCAAACGCCCAGTTCACTGCAATGGGTCGGGGAAACACTGCTGTCAGAGGAAATTCGCAGCCGACTGGCGGTCGTCATCGCCGAGGAATGGGAGCAGAACCGATCCGCTGCAGGAAAAGAACTGGAGCCTCTGATTCAGGAAGTCGCCGGGCTGTTTCTTCAGTCGGTTCAGGCCGAACTGCCTCGTGTGATGGAATCTCATCGGGAACAATTTCTCCAACTGGCCGAACAGTACCGCGGTGAAGTTATCCAGCAACAACTTGTTCCTCTCGTGCGGGAAGAAATTCTTCCCATTGTGGAGGCCGAAGTCAGACCGGCAGCGATGGAGCTGGGACGAGAATTGTGGGAACGCGTCTCACTGTGGTCGTTCACATGGCGCTACCTGTATGACCTGTCACCACTACCAAGACGGGACGCTGTCCGTCAGGAATTTGATCGATTCCTTGCCCGGGAGATTCGCCCGGCGCTGGAAGCAAGAACCGAAAACATCGTCGAGGTCATGGAACGGATCCTGACGCGAGTCAGTCAGAACCCCCGGGTCCAGCAGGAGATCAGACAGGCGATTCGATCTGCTGTTGAGGACAGCACCATGCAGCAGGTTGTCTGGTCTGTACTCCAGCAAAGCCTGATCGAAAACCAAACGCTTCGCACCAGCCTGAAACAGTACTTTGCCAGTGATCGGGTACAAAGCAAACTCGCGCTCACAGGCCGGCGGCTCGAACCGATGGTGCGGCGAATTGGTGATCAAGTCTTCGGAAATCGCGATTCCGGAATCACCGCTGAATTCGCACGCGTGATGCGAGTCCAGATTCTGCTGAAGGACCGACGCTGGCTGGTGCTCGAACCTGCCACACAGCCCGCACCCGGCACTGCAAACCAAATCCTGACCATGAAGCCAGCCGCCGTCCCGGCAGAATTTCCATTGCGGTTCTCGGCTGAGTCAAAAAGCCCTTTGACACCAGAGCTCAAGGCCAACTCCAGCGACACCACGAAGCCGTAGCAATCGGGTTTACCAGCATTTTCGGCCTGTTCAGGCCGCAGCCACGATGAAAACGTCCTATCCCATCACAAAGATCCACTCATGGAATGTCAACTTCGTCATCCGTGCGAAACCGCGTCCGCGCACGTGGTACAAACCTGGCTGGCCAGCTCTCCCGGGCACCAAAAAACAGCATAACCACTTGCAGTCAATTACCTTACGGCGTTTCAGTAGAAAAACTAGCGTTTTGAACGACATGAATGTTTCGGGGCGTCTGTCGGGGTTCAGTCTGTTGTCCGTCGCCCGAAAGGCAGAAAAAAAAAACAAAACTCTC
>JAFMMM010000009.1:14538-45077 GCA_017859815.1 Planctomycetota bacterium
AGTGTCGGTCTAGAAAAGGTTCAGAGAAGGTCATCATGTTTCGACCGCACGATCTCGTGAGAGGGGCGCAAAGCCGTGAGCCAGTTTTTTTCACCTCGAGAAGTTGCAGCAGCTCTCGGCGTCAGCGAGTCTTCTTTGAAGCGTTGGGTCGACAAGGGGCTGATTCCTGCTCAGAAGACGGGTGGCGGTCATCGCAGGTTGCCGCTCGATTCCGTGCTGAGGTATGTGCGGCGAGAGAGGATGGTACTGGCGAACCCGGAAGCAATCGGGCTGCCCCCCGGGACCGGAGATGACTCGGCAATTGAACATGCAGCCGGCATTGAATTCCTGACCGCACTGCGTGAAGGGAATGAGCCTGAGGCGCGGCGGATCATTCTGGATGCTTTCCTGTCAGGCCAGTCCATTGCGGAGATCTGCGACAGAATGCTGGCACCAGCGTTCCACAGACTTGGTGAACTTTGGCGTTGCAACCAGATTGAAGTCTACCAGGAGCGTCGTGCTTGCGAAGTTTGTCTTCGCGTGATTCACGAACTCCGCAGGGCCGTAGGGTCCGGTCAGGCCAATGCGCCATTGGCACTTGGAGCGACACTTGACGGCGATCCCTACACGCTGGCAGTCAGCATGGGCGAGGTGGTCCTTCGCGATCTGGGATGGCGTTCAGTCTCTCTCGGCAACATGCTGCCATTCGAAACGCTGCACCGTGCGATTGAGACTGACCGGCCGCGTTTGATGTGGTTAAGCGTCACTTCCATTCGTGATGCCGATCGATTCATCGCCAGTTTCAATACACTGTTCGACACTGCGTCCGCCTGGGAGTGCGCATTGGTGGTTGGTGGGCAGGCCTTTGGGTCGGACATCCGACAGCGACTGCGATACACAACCTACTGTGACACGTTTGGTCATATGGCTTCATTTGCCAGGACGCTGTACACGGAAAGCGGTCAGTAGCCAAATTGTACTCATGGTCAGCGAACTGCAGGACAGCGGCCACTGATCCATGCATCGCTTTTTCTTTCGCGCTGAATAGTTTGACTGTTTTCTGCCGACCGGTCGGCAATTCGGTCTACACTGCGTCTGACGGTCCCGCCGACTTTCGGCGCGGACAGGAAACCACCGCGGTTGTTTTCAGAATGCGTGGAAGAACTGATGTCAAATGCTTACCCCTACGATGCGGTACTGATGCTCTCCTTCGGCGGTCCCGAGGGGCCGGAGGATGTCATCCCCTTTCTGGAAAACGTGCTGCGAGGCAAGCCTGTGCCGCGGGAACGTCTGCTGGAGGTGGCCGAGCACTATTACCATTTCGGAGGCGTGAGCCCGATTAACCAGCAGTGCCGGGAGATGCTTGAAGCACTGCGGACCGAACTTTCCAACGCGAACATTGATCTTCCCGTGTACTGGGGCAATCGTAACTGGACCCCCTATCTGAAAGACACCATGCATGAGATGCGGGAAGCGGGTGTGCGAAAAGTCCTGACCTGGGTCACATCAGGATTCAGCTGCTATTCCGGATGCAGACAGTACCGTGAGAATATTCAGGACGCGATAGCCGAACTCGGCGTCGACGATATGGAAGTCCACAAAATTCGGGTGTTCTACAATCACCCCGATTTTATTGATGTTGTGGCTGAACATGTCGGCACCGCGATGCAGCGTGTCAAAGACGGACGTCAACCATTTGTTGCGTTTACGGCTCACAGCATCCCAATGAGCATGGCGGATACTTCAGACTACACCCGCCAACTGACGGAATCGTGTCGACTGGTCGCCGAGAAGCTGGGGTTGGAGGAATCGCAATACCGGCTGGTCTACCAGAGTCGCAGCGGTCGCCCGCAGGACCCCTGGCTGGAACCGGATATTCTGGACTTCATTGACGAATTGCACCAGCGGGGTGGTGATGCCCTCGTGATCTCTCCGATCGGATTCCTGTCCGATCATATGGAAGTACTTTTCGATCTCGATGACGAGGCGGCTAAACGTTGCGAGGAGCTGAAAATTCGTATGGCGCGGGCAGAAACTCCCGGTACGCACCCTCGCTTCGTGTCAATGGTTCGCCAGCTGATCGAAGAACGTCTCCATGGCAGGAGTCCCCAGTGTGTCGGGCTCTATCCCGCCAACCATGATGTCTGTCCGGAAAACTGCTGTCCGGCTCCCCCACGACGACCGCCGGGCGCTGGAGGCAGGCCCGGATCCGGTGAACGCCCCGCCGGGGCAGAAGGATCGTCGGGAAGACCGCCTCAAGGCTGACCAGACTGGTGTTTAGCGGGTCACGGTCTTGTGCCCAACTGCCACAACACCTGACCGTTGCCTCTGCCTTCGCTTCAATTCAGCCAGTTCTTCCTGAACCTGCCGAATCACACCCCGTGGACGATACTGCAGGTTGGGCGGTGCTGCATCCCGCGACATCTTTGCCCAGTAGAGCGCATCCTGGCGTTCCACCGCTGCGTGGAAGGCACGGGCAAGCGTATCCATCAGCTGCCAGTCCTGCTTCTGATCCAGTTCCGTGGCCCGTCTGGCGAGCGAAATCGCCTCCACGGCATCACGACATTCAGGATCCTGCGAATAGATTTTGAGTCGTGCCAGACGGTCCAGTGCAACGGTCGACTCGGGATTCACGATCAGCAACTGCCTGTAAGCCGTTTCCGCCTTCTTGTCCTCGTCCAGCTCCTGCATGACTGCGGCAAGGTTGAGCCATGCTCGTTCCAGCTGCCGATCTGATCTGACGGCACTGGCCCACGAAGCAGCAGCAGCCTTCTGATAGCCAGCTCGATACAGCAGATTACCACGATGGAACCATCCATCGGCACTCTTCGGGTGATCTTTCAGAAAGCTGTCGTAGAGGTTCAGTGCCTGCTGATACTCACGTTCGCCGCAAAAAGCTGCTGCACGGGCAAATGTCCCTGCGCGGGCGAGAACAGGATCTGCTGATTCAGCAGACCGCTTCATACACTCCTCAAAATCCAATCCGGCAGAAGCGTAGTCCTCACGTTTCATGCGGCTGGTACCGCGGAAATAATACGCTCTTGCGCTGGCTTCATCGGACAGGGCTACGGCCGTGCTAAAGTCGGTTTCCGCATCACTGTACCGGCCAAATTTCATCAGCAGACGACCGCGTCCGATCAGCGCCCAGGCGTTTCCCGAATTCACCTTGAGCAGCTCAGCGTAGTCATTCATGGCCTGACGGTAGTCTTGTCGTTCCTCTGCCAGCGTTGCCCGCAACAACCGAGCACTGGCATGCTGCGGATCCGTCTTCAGCAGGACCGCTAACTCCGATTCAGCCTGAGCGATTCGCCGGAGTTTTGCGAGCGAGCGAGAGCGAGCCCACAGCGAATCAATCGTATCGAATTTCCGCACAGCATCGGTGTCCAGATACTGTAAAGCCTCTTCGTAGCGGCTGTTGGCAAACAGATACATCCCCAGAGCCAGTCTGGCCATCGGATGATCTGGTCGTTGCTTCAGAACTGCCTCAGCGTCAGCATTGAGCATCATCCAGTTTCTTTCAGCCAACAGCAGTTTCAATCGCGTCAGTCGAAGCGACTCGGAGTCCGGACTGGCCTTAATGAGTTCAGCAACTATTGTGCGAGCATCAGCCAATTGAGAGACCTGAATCAGTGATTCAGCAAGCAACCAGTATGATTGTTGAGTCTGAGACTCCCGCGGCAAACTCTGTAACAGCTCCACGCATCTCTTATGCCGACCCGCCTTCGCTTCCGCAATCGCCGTTCGAATCACCACCGCCGGTGAGCTGCGAATTTCTGCCGAGAAGTAAGCGTACTGCTGAAAGATCTGCGGATCTCCTCCCCGTTGTTCCAGACCAGCCAGCAGTTCATCTGCCAGATCCGATGTCAATCGAATACTGGGATGCTCGTTCATGCGAGACAGCAGAATCGGAATGTCTTCTTCCGGAACCGTCCGGCGCCAAATCCCGATCACATCGTTGAGGTGCTGCTCATCATGTGGATCCTGAGCCGCAACCGTCACCAGATCGTCGGCAGCCGCAGAGATTTCTCCCAACTCTGCAAGAACTGCAGACCGCAGAGTGCGTGCTTCGACAAAGTCAGGAGCATGCCGAATTGCCTCGATCAGGTCTGACAACGCAAATCCAGGGGATCCGGTCTCAACCCTGATACTGGCTCGCAGATACAATGCCTCCACGTCGTTCGGTTTTCTTTGCAGCAGCCTGTTGAGGTCATCGAGGGCCAGCAACGGAAGTTGAGTCTTTCTTAGCAGTGTCGCCCGACGAATCATGAGGTCGGACTGCGAAGTGGGATTCAATTCCAGCCGCCCCAGAATCCTCGGGATCTGTTCTGTCTCATTCTGGCTCAGCAGTAATTCGGCATACAGCATTGCTGGCTCAACGGCCGTGTGATCACTCTCGTAAACCTGCCGGGCAAGAATGATTGCTTCTGCTGTTCGTTGCAACTGGCTCTGACAGCGAGCCTCCATTAACTGCAGTCGTCGCAGGTCTGCCTCACTCAGTGACTCTCGCTGCTCTCTGGAGACCTTCTTCAGCAGACTCAATGCACGGCTGTATTGACCACTGTCCCTGCGTGCATCGACCAACTCGTTCTCCGCAGACACGATGTAAGCTTCGGCCGGAGCATTGGGCAGTCCCAGACACGCAGCGAGATAACCTGCTGCGGCTCGATCATCCTGAAGCGCCGCTGTCGCCAGATACAGGTGATATACGATGTTGGCATCTGATGGTTTCAATTCCCGAGCACGATGCAGAAAATTAACCGCACCCGCATAGTCCCCGGCTCTGAGTAACTCACGCCCAAGGAAATGACTGGCATCAGGATTGGTCTGATCCACACCTGAAGCTTTTTTGAAGTCCACAATCGCCTGCTCATTCAGCTCCAGTCTCGACTGAATTTCCCCCCGCAACATCAGCGCGTCGACGTTTCGAGGCTGATCCTCCAGAAGACGCGTCAGGTCCGCCAGGCACCGACGTGGTTCCGCGTCCTTTTGGATACTTGAACGCAACAAGACAGCTTCAGCGAACAGCGGATTTTCTGCCACTAAATCGTCGAGCAGTCTGATCCCGGACGCAGTTTCCCCTCCGGCGGACAGAATCTTCGCCAGATCAAAGCGGGCCCGCTGATTATTGGGCTGCTGGTTGATCAACTCCCGGAGAACGCTCACAGTTGCGCCGTAAATGCTCGGAGAAGGATTGGCTTCAGCGAGTTGCTGAATTCGGACTCCCGCAAGCACAGACAGAGGATTCACCACATTCGGCGCAAGATCCACGGCTCGCTGCAGTTGATTGGCAGCCTCCTTCAGATCTCCCAGTTCCTGAAGTAGCTGTCCACGCAGTGTCAAACCGGCCACATCGTCGGGAGCGATCTTCAGGGCTTTCGAGACTCGATCCAGAGCCTGTTTGGGCTGGCCGTCAGCGTGCAGTACTGTCGCCTCGTCAACCAGCGACTCCACCTGTTCCTCGACTTGCGAACAACCGCAGAAACCGGCCAGAACGGCAATGAACGGCAGCAGCAGCCTGAAATCGGGGAAACGCATACAACTATCCTGATGACTTTGGGATCCAGCAGTGCGAGATTTCCAATAGCCAGCTGCTACCCCATCACTTTGGCATTTGGTCTGCAGACTGCGCACAGTGCTGCCTCAGGCATCGTCAATCAAAGTCAGCCTGCTCACTCACGAATGGAACCATTGAACCGAATTTGCGGGTTCCAACGATTTTTCTGCTACACACAACCTAAACCCCCTATCCTCAATCCGAATGCCTGACTTTTTTGGCGAGAACGAAAACGCTCTCTGGGAAGACCTTGCGGGCTTCGGCCGCCCATGTGAAGTTAGGCAATTGAAGAAGACGACTACTCCCATATCTGTAAACGCCTTTTGATCCGGCCCAGGCCCACCCCGCCGGAATCGAACAGTTGATGGGAAACAAAAGATGCTGGAACTTCGTTCGGTACTGTCAGATGATCAGATTGCAGTCATCGGTTGCCTGTTTGCTCTTGTATGCTGCCTCGCAATGACCGGTTTCAGCTTTCGTCTTGGAAAAAGCGAGCAGACAGAATCGGCTGCAGTTCGACTTCGAAAGCTGAGTGAAAACGAAGACACTGCGGGCCGCAGGGCTGCCTGAGATTTCCCTTCTTTCTGTTCTGCAATCCCGCTGTTGATCTCTCGCGGCCGCTCGACGGCAACCGCGGTTTCACTTTGAGCCTTTCAGGATTTCGTCCCATGCTCCGGATCTCCCAACTTGTCCCGGCAATTCTGCTTCTCAGCGGCGGCTTTCTGACCGGATACTTCTGCGCGGGCGCACCTGTTCAAATCCAGGCACAGGAGTCTCAGGTGACGGACTTTGGAAATGACGTGCTCAGTGCCTATCGACTGGTGAAGAAGTCCACGGCAGATCTTGAAAGCCTGCTGTCCTCGGGCGGTGATCTGAAGAGTGCAACGACGGGGATCAACTTTTTCAGCATCTCCGTCGGCGGCGTGAACGCCGAACAGGACCTCGAGGAAGGGCGCGGAGTGGACCCCGAAACGTTCGCCGCCCTCTATGCGGATCTGGCCAGTCCGAAAATCCTGCCGCATCTGGATTACGACGAACTGGGTCGCCTGCGATACAAGAAAAACGTGATCCGTCTCTATTCCCGGGATCGCCTGAAGGATTTGTTTAAACGACGTGACGAACTGATGGTCCGTTCCGAAACAGCAAATTGAATCCTGCAGCGGCCCTGGAATTCAGTCAGCACATGACAACCTGGAAGTGGTCACTGACATTATCAATGATCAGCGGATCAGCAGGAATTCCGGTGACATAATGATCGCCCACAGCAGGTCCTCCAGCTGCTGCTGTGATGAGCCTGCCTGCAAATGCTCGTCCATCAACTGCAACTCTTCCGGCTGAGGATCCCGCGACCACGCGAACCGGCTGAGTCGACGGATCACCTGCTGGGGATCCTCTGCCGCCTGCGAATGCAACCGGGCTGCCCCCTCTCGCAGCCAGCCTGCCAGTTCGTCTCCATTTGACAGAACGATCGCTTCCAGCGTACTGAGCTCATCCGGTCGCATGGAAACAATTTGCTCACGATGCGGGCGACCCAGTGCTCGCATCAGGGCATTGTTCTTAATGAGCGAGGCTCTGACAGCCGGCACCGAAGAATTGCTCAGTATCTGCTGCAATTGTGAACGGCCCGACGACTGCACTGCTTTCTGCCATACGTCCAGTGCCGCGACAACTTCCACGGGCTTCCATCCGTCATCAGGGACATCAGCCGGTTCAGCCGCCTGCCCTGCCGATACAGGATGCCACTCCCATGAAGCATCACTACCGACGAACTCCTGATGGTCGGCCGAGTACCGCAGAACCAGCTGCAGAAACAGACCCGCAGGATTCGGTCCCTGTCCCCCATTTTCCCCCGTTACCAGGACAGTATTGTCTCCTGTTTGCAGATGACCGCTGACATCCACCACACCCGGCTTCGTCCAGTCTGTCCCTCGCCAGACAGAATGTCCATTGATGAATAACGAAGCCGCGTTGTCACAGGTCACCAGTACAACAGCCCGCTCAGGAAGCTCTGAGAGTTCAACAATCCTGCGAAAACTGATCGCTTCTCCGGACGGTGGTGTTTTTCCTGCCGCGGCGCTGCTTCCCCAGATCCAGCCAGCGTTCAGCGGTACTGCCGCCTCACCCTCATCTGAGAATGAGCGAATCACAGGCGCTTCGATCACCGCCGGTGCCGTCCCCGTAAGCTGCCAGACTGAATCCACAAACTGTTCGGCCGTCATGCGTCGTGACACCGGTCCCCGGTAGCCAGCCGCTGTCTCGTCAGGACCGGATCGGGTAATCGACTGCGACTGATAAGCCTGCGAGGTTGCGATGTAATACAGGGTTTCCTTGAGGTCATAACCGTTGTCTGAAAAATGAACGGCGAGGTGATCAAGCAGGTCTGCATTCCACGGGGGTGACTGCATTGCATCAAGAGGATGCACAATTCCTCGGCCCATCAGGCTGTACCACAGGCGATTCACAATGGTGCGGGTAAAGCGACCATTCTGCGGATGAGTCATCAGCTCCGCCAACTGCTGCAGACGCTGCTCCGGGGATGCTGCTGAATCGATGGTGCCAAGTTCGGGGAACAGCCAGGCAGCCTGAGCCTGTCTTCCGAGCGGCTTGTCACAACGGTGGATTTCAAGCGGACGCCGAGAGTAAACCGCAGCAAGCCCCCACGCCTCATTCAAAGTCCAGCGATCAATAAAGCTGTCATGACATGACGCACATTTCAGATTGAGCCCCAGAAAGGCCTGGGCGACACTTTGCGCGAACTGAATCTCGACCGTCTGCCCCGCGCTGACTTCTCCCCGCCAGCGAATTCCATTGATGAATCCGGCCTGCTCGGTACCGGCTGGCGCGATCAGTTCTCGGGCAAACTGATCAAAGGGCTTGTTGTTCAGCAGCGACTCATACAGCCAGCCACTGATCTGAGTTCGCCCGCCGGTGATGAATCCTGTACCGCTGTAATCATTGCGCAGCAGATCGTTGAAGAATGTCATCCAGTGGTCCGCCCACGCAATGCGATCATCAAGCAATTCACGAATTACACGTTCACGCTTGTTAGCGGAGCGATCCTGCAGGAATTCCTGCAGGGCATTCGGATCGGGCAACAGTCCCTGAAGATCCAGACTCGCTCGCCGCAGAAATTCCGCGTCACTGATCCCGGCTGGAATCGCGACACCAGCGGCAATCAGTTGTTGGTCGAGTATGCGGTCAATCGGATGTTGCCGATCCGGTGCGGATGACGAGGGCAGGTCGGGGCTGCGCGGAAGCAACGGCGGCTCCCATGTCGTCTTCGCAAATGTGAACCCTGCCTCCCATTCCACTCCGTCGTCGATCCATGCTGACAGCCGATCGATCTCGGCGTCAGTGAGGCGTGCTTTTTCCGGAGGAGGCATCTGAACCTCAGCGTCGTCGCTGCGGATCAACTGTACCAGGAGAGAACCGGCTGCATCTCCCGCCTGCACATGCTCCGACCCCAGCAGCAGCTCCCGCGTGTTCAGAGAAAAACTTCCTTTAGCCTGATCACCCCCGTGGCACGGCACGCAGTGCTGGGTGAGAATTGGTGCCACAGAATGCGCGAAATCCTGAGGCGGCTGAGCCTGCAATGCATCTCGTCCGGACAGATTTCCGCCGATGGCCACCGCAAGAATTATGATCAACTGAACAGTACGCTGCGACGGGTCGGCCATCAAACTACCACCGGGCTGAGGGAATAACGGGACGTCTCAAGTTTCCATCTGACGCAGACCAGCCCGCCCTGTCAACGGTCCGCGATCAACACATCGCGACTGCCGGTTCGTCTTGATTCCTGTGCACAGCGATTTTCGCAAACCGCCGCTTCAAGCTTCTCCGCCAGCGTCGACCGCTGGTGTATCTGCCCGGCTGGCGGCGGCCTTCTCGACAACTGCAGCGGTCACTCCATAAAGCAGTGAAACCTGCTCCATCGAACCCAGTTTGGTTGTGCTCAGCCAGTTCATGCAGTCCTGACGCAGACCACGTCGGCCCAGTTGAAGACCTGCCTGAATCAACAGCGATTCCTGCCAGATTGTCTTTTGCACACCGGTGATTGCATTGAGTATCACCGCAGCATCCTGCCCCTCGCCCGCTCGCGATGAAAACTCCAGACCGAGGCATTGTTTGATGCCCGGGAGTGTTGAATCGCCTGCTGCGAATGCCAACAGACCGCGTCCGGGATCATTCGTAAGTCTTCCCCATGCTGGTACTGTAACGACGGCCATTTTCTGCAGCAAAACGGCATTGTCACCGTGGGTGATACGCAGCGCCCCCGCAGGAGTCACCACGGTTGCCAGCTGATCCGGATCCTGGCCCAGCAGCAGAGCACGCTGAGCAATCAAACCAGAGGATTCATCCAGTGCCAGTTCAGCCGCAAGATATTCGGAATTTTCGCAGGCCTTCACAATCGTCGCAGCCCCGCCGGCACCGGCAACACGAGCCAGCTGCAGAATCAGTTCTGCTCGACGATCTTCCGCTGCGTCAGCAAGTATTGCGACATTTGAAGAGAACCTTCTGACGAATTTGTCGATCTGACGGTCATCGTTTTCCAGCATTGCTGCCTGAATTTTCCTGCGGAATGCAGACTGCTGCTGGCTCGCTTCGCTGGTCATCTGCCGCAATGTAGTTGTTGAGGGGGCAATGGAAGCACAAATTTTCACCAGCTTCTCAATGGCCGCAGCTGCTGCGTCCGACTCACCAGCAAGCAGCAGAGCTCTTGCAGTCTCAGCGACAGCCAATGCATCATTCAGAGGTAACAGATTGACAGTGGGAGATGTTCGCACCAGGTCCCCCACGGTTGGTGTTTCGGGCACGGCGCCCACACTGATTTCCTGTATTTGTGTCCGACACGTATCAGCAAGTTCTGCATCCCCACTGGCTGCGGCAACAGCTGCTCGCACACGCAGTGCAAGTGCTGGTACAGATAGCGCATCGGCCTGCTTCTGCAGTTGTTTGAACACGGTCTGGTCCGGTTTTTTTTGCCTGGCAAAGTCTGCAATCAACACCAGCCCGTCGGATTGTTGCCGTGACGTTGAGGCAGCTGCTGCCCAGGCTACGGCCTCAGCCCAACTGCCATGCGCCGCCAACCCTCCGGCCACAGCTGTGTGAAGCGGTGCACCCCATTGAAAGGCTTCAGAAACAGCCGGCGGCCGCAACTGCAGATCGAGACAGGTATCGGCCAGATATAACCACGCCTGCGTGACCATCGAATCACGCTGCAGCTCAATCGTTTGATCCTGCTGTCTGGACTGAATCAGCTGCAAAGCCTCGTCACTGCGAGCAGAAGCCACCAGTGCTGCGGAAGTTGTCAAAACCGCCTCTGCTGCAGCTCGACCACTGCCGGGAAAACTGCGCTGGCCGAGTTCGTCAGTCGCTGCTTTTAGAGATACCGCAGCGGATTCTGAATCGCCCGATTTGCGGAGTCTCCAAAAATCCGAAATCATCGGAATGACTTGATAAAAGCTGCTGCGGCGGTTCACCACTGCCAGTTGATTCAGCTCCCCGGCCGCATCGTCTCGTCGCTGTAAACGCAACCAAAGATCAGCCGTAAAACGCCTTGCCAGAGCCTTATCCCGCAGGTTTTGTCGCGCCAGTACTGTCATTCGACTGATCAGCTGTTCCGCGATCACTGCCGGATCATCCTTTTTCTCAGCAGCCTGCTTCGCTTTTCGAACTGCCTCGTCACGTTTTCTTTGATCTTCGGCTTCCGCCATCTCGCTGAATTGCGACAAATCAATGCCGCCGACCATCTCGGTCGGCTCTGGTTCCCCTTCCAGCTGGGTGACCGCAAACCCGGCCAGCCCGATCACAACAAACCCAACAATTGCATAGAGCATGACGGGACTGCGTTTTTTTGGGGCGTTGGCAGCTTCGGCTCGCCGCGCAGCTTCCTCCTGATCTGCCAGCCGAACAGCCTTGTTCTCGCCATCAGATTCCGGATCTACAGCGGTAAACACGGGAACCATACACTTTGGGTTGGCACAGCGTACGCTCTTCCCAATTGCCCCCCTGGGGATGAATCCCGGCTTCTCGCACATCGGGCAAACGACTTTTTTCAGCTTGCCCCGCGATGGCCTGGGAGCGGCCTGAACAGCACCAGCAGAACCGGAACTGGAAATCCCAAACGGATCATCCTCATCCACCACAATCTGCGGCCGACCGCGACCCACCGCTGAAGCGGCTGCAGTACGCGGCTTCGCCGGAGGCTCCGCTGGTTTTTCCGCTTTCGGTTTCGTGGAAGAAGATGATTTCTGTGGAGGCTTGCCCGGGCGGGAGCCATCCATCGCTGCGCCACAAAACGGGCATTCGGCGACATCATCTTCCAAAACAGACTGGCCACACGACGGACAGGTTGGTAACTGCATTGCGGAACTCCGCCACCTTCAGGAATCTCATTCAAGCTGACCGGCAACCCGTGCACCTGCGCCGTACCGCCACGTCTCCGGAAGTCTACTCAATCCATCGGACAAGGGCGAGAAGATCCTGGTGGGAATACCTGCAATCCCACGTGAGATTCGACAGTTCACAGGGGTCTGGTTCGGGAACCCGACAGCCGCTGCCAGGACTCGTCCTCTGCTGAATTCTCCAGCGGCGAATTTCAGACCGGCCGAAAAGTCAAACAACCACCGCCAGGTTCAGACCCCTGTGGTGGCTGTCTCAGGTTCAGGCTGTCCCGCGTTGCTCACTCTGCCGGTTGGTCGCGGGTAAAGTCGAACATCGGTGTGGACAAATAGCGTTCACCAGAGTCCGGAAGGACCACCACGATGTTCTTCCCGGCACTCTCCGGCCTTGCCGCGATCTTCAATGCCGCTGTCATCGCAGCGCCACAACTGATTCCGCACAGAATTCCTTCCTCGCGGGCAACACGCGGTGCCATCTCCAAAGCTTCCTCGTCCGTGACCTGGATCACTTCATCAATAAGTGTCATGTCGAGGATTTCCGGCTTAAACCCGGCACCGATTCCCTGAATGCGATGCTTACCGGGAGCGCCGCCGGAAAGAACCGGACTGCCCTGAGGCTCAACGGCGACCGACTGGATCGCCAGTCCTTTTTCCTGCTTCAGATACCGAGACACTCCGGTGATTGTTCCCCCCGTTCCCACACCAGCAACGAAGACGTCGATCTTGCCCTCAAGGTCGTTGAAGATTTCCGGACCTGTGGTGCGAAAGTGGATCTCCGGATTGGCTGGATTCCGAAACTGCTGCGGCATGAACACGTTGTCCTGCTGTGACATCTCCTCCGCTTTGGCAATTGCACCCTTCATTCCTTCCGCCCCCGGAGTCAACACCAGGTCAGCCCCAAAGGCTCGCAGAATCTGGCGTCGCTCGATCGACATCGTGTCGGGCATCGTGAGTGTCAGCTTGTAACCGCGTGCCGCACAGACAAATGCCAATGCCACACCCGTGTTCCCGCTCGTCGGCTCCACCACTTCCATACCGGGCTTCAGCCGACCGGATTCTTCCGCATCCCAGATCATCGCCGAACCAATTCGGCACTTCACACTGTAGGCAGGATTTCGACCTTCGATCTTGGCATAAACAGTCCCCGGCATTCCTTCGGTCAACTTATTTACGCGGACAAGTGGAGTTCCGCCAATGGAGAGGGAGTTGTCAGAAAACAGGGACATAAATCAATCCTTTCAAAACGATCGGGGAATATCGTGGCCCCGCGATGTGGTCTCTGCAAATCAACCGGCCTGAGGGGTTGAGTGTGCCCGCAAACCCACTCCAGGGCCGCATCTCACTCGCGAGTCTTAGCAAATGTCAAAAAAACGGGAAATCCCGACCCAGGCTCCGAGTTTTGATCGTTGCGAAAAACTGAATCAGCGTACAGGGTTTCCGGTATTTTTACTCGGATCTTTGACCAATCCTGCAATAGGCTCCCTTTTCGGCCTGCGTCTGGATAAAGTCACGACACCTGTTCGAAAAGACAAGTGACAGAACACTGTTCGTTTTTTCAGTACTCACACTCGCTCCGGGGAACAATCAGCCACGTCAGGAACGCGCAGCAACGAAACAGCCTGATGTGCAATCGTCAGTCAAGGCAGGTCTGAATCAACTTCAACGGGACAGCCGATCGGTCCATCAGCGATCTGTTCGGGATATGAAACCACGGTGGTTGCATCAGGACAGCGGCACGATGTTTCAGGATCAGTAGAAAAGGCTCAGCACTTATGTCTCGACAACTCAACATCGCGATGATCGGTCTTGGTTTTGGAGCAGAATTCATTCCAATTTACCAGGCTCATCCCAATGCGAATGTTGCTGCCATCTGCCGTCGAAATCCTGATGAGTTGCAGAAATGCGGTGATCAATTCGGGATTGAAAAGCGATACACCAGCTACGACGACGTGCTGGCTGATCCTGACATCGATTTTGTGCATATCAACAGCCCGATTCCGGACCATGCCTGGATGAGTCTGAAAGCTCTGGATGCCGGCAAGCACGTGATGTGCACGGTTCCCATGGCCACAACGATCGAAGACTGCCGGAAGATCGTTGAGAAGGTTCGCGAGACCGGCCTGAAGTACATGATGGCCGAAACTGTTGTGTACAGCCGCGAGTATCTGTTCATCAAAGAGTTGTACGACCGCGGAGAACTCGGAAAGATTCAGCACCTCGCGGCGTCACATCCTCAGGACATGGATGGATGGCCATCTTACTGGGAAGAGATGATTCCCATGCACTATGCCACACATGTTGTCAGCCCCTGTCTGGGAATCGTCGACGGGCTGGCGGAGTACGTCAGCTGTTTCGGATCGGGCACAGTTCGCGACGACATTGCCCGCAAGTCCGGCAACCAGTTCGCCGTTGAGACCTGCCACATCAAAATCAAGGACTCCGATCTGACCGCTCATATCTGGCGATTCCTGTACGACGTTGCTCGTCAGTACCGAGAAAGCTTCGATGTGTACGGGACGAAGAAGAGTTTTGAATGGACGCTGATCGAGAACGAACCGCACGTCCTGCATACTGCGAAGAAACCGGAACCGGAGATTCCTGAAAAGATTGAGATTCCGGATTTCGCACACCTGCTGCCGGAAGAAATTCAGCGATTTACCCTGCCGGCGGAGATTCACGATGCAGATCACCTTTCATTCCTGCAGGGCGGTGGACACGGCGGTTCGCACCCGCATCTCGCTCATGAGATGATCAGCGCGCTGCTGGAGGATCGTGACCCGCGACCGAATGCCGTCACGTCGGCAAACTGGACTTGCGTCGGAATCTGTGCTCATGAATCCGCGATGAAGGGTGGCGAAGTTGTCCGTCTGCCCGAGTTTACACTGGGCTGATCCTGGGCAGTTCGACTTCAGGCAACTTATCCGGAAGGCTGGTTCTGACCTGTTCAGGCCAGCCTTCTGCTATTGCCGCCGGACGTAATCTGCCCAGCCAGTCTGACCAGGCTCAGTTGATACCGTCGACTGACCGGTCTCGCTGATTCTCAAATGTCCTGCGGCAAATGCTCACAGGCAGGTTGCTCGTGGGAAACCGTCGCTGTAGTTTCTGTACCAGCACGCGATCGACTGTCCTGCGGCAGGACGATCCAGCGGTGCGGGTATCGTTCACTTCATTTTCAGTTAGCCGCCGTCTCCGGTGGCAGGGCAGAATCTTTGTGTCTGAAAATCCATCGATTGAAGAATGCTGGCAGGATCGCGATCAGTTGGAACAGCAGCAGCTGCAGCGACTTCAGCAACTGATCCGGGCAATTCTTCCCCGCAATCGCTTTTGGAATGATCGTTTTCTTGAGGCCGGGCTGTCTGCACAGTCATTCAATTCGCTCGATGATCTGAAGCAGTTACCCCTGTGCACCAAGGCTGATCTCGTAGCGGATCAGGAACAACACCCCCCCTACGGTTCGAACCTCACGTTTCCATCAACAGCTTTTCGCCGCCTGCACCAGACATCCGGGACCACCGGACGACCGATTCGCTGGCTGGATACGGCGGACAGCTGGAACTGGATCCTTGAGTGCTGGCGACAGATCTACCAGCTCGCCGGTGTGAACTCGTGGGACCGGCTCTTCTTTCCCTTTTCTTTTGGACCGTTCCTCGGGTTCTGGGCAGCTTTCGACGGCGCACAGCAGGCTGGTCATTTTTGCATTGCTGGCGGGGGCATGACCACTTCCGTCCGATTACGAGCACTGCTCGAAAATGAAGCCACAGTTCTGTGCTGCACACCCACATATGCTTTGCGAATGGCTGAAGTTGCGGCAGCAGAGGGGCTCGATCTCCAGGAATCTTCCGTGCGGATGCTGATTGTCGCAGGGGAAGCAGGCGGAACAATCCCGGCCACTCGCAAGCGCATCGAAGATGTCTGGGATGCCCGTGTGATCGACCACTGGGGAATGACCGAAATCGGATCCCTCGCCGTGGAAAGTGAAGATCGTCCTGGCGGGATGTATCTGCTGGAGACGGAATGCATCGCCGAAATTCTCTTGCCTGATGGAAGTCCGGCTGCGGCAGGACAGTCCGGTGAACTCATCCTGACCAATCTTGGTCGACACTCTTCCCCGCTGCTGCGGTACCGCACCGGAGATATTGTGACCGTCAGTGCGTCGGCAGATCCTGCCGGCCGCTGCCTGAAATGGCTGGATGGGGGGATCACCGGTCGAGTTGACGACATGATCGTTGTTCGCGGGAACAATCTGTTCCCCAGCAGCATCGAAGCGGTGCTCAGAGAATTCCCCGAGGTGCAGGAGTTTCAGATTGAGGTTTCTACGGCGCGACAGATGACCGAACTGTGCATCGTTGTCGAACCAACTCCGGCGGCCGCAGCGAAAATCGAGGATTTACAGCAGCGAGTCACCGAAGGACTGCGGCAGCGACTGGGATTTGCAGTTGCTGTCCGGATGGCGGCAGTGGGTGATCTGCCCCGCTCCGAAATGAAAAGCCGCCGCCTTGTGAATCTGATCGACACGCAGGAAAGCTGAAGCATGGGGCCCGCTGTATCCGCGACGCTGTTTGGCATCATCACGACATTGGGGCTGGTCCTGTCGGCATGCGAAGAATCTTCACTCGATCAGCGCATCGCAGTACTTTCTCCGATCGCCTTTGGCGTTGGGGACTGGCAGGGAACATCGCAGCCGCGGCGGGCTTCGGCGCAAGGTGCATGGCGAGAACAGGTGACTGTGCAGTGGCAGTTTTCCGATTCGCAAACAAGTCTGCGATTTCAATTTGACAGCGGTCGGCTGCTGGAACAGCTGGAAATCTTTTCTGACGATCACGGCATGCAGCCGGAACTTCGCCTGCAGGAGCAGGCAAATTCGTTGCTGTTGTTCGCCGCTTCAAGCCCGGACAACTCGACGGCAGCCGCAGACTCGGAAGCCAACACCTGGATTTTTCAGACCCCGGATGACGCCAGTCGACTCCGCCGGGTTACGATCAGACGACTCAGCGCAATTCGATTGCTGATTCTGGTGGAACAGCGTGCCACAGCAAAGGCCCCCTGGCGACGCGTGACCGAGTACGGCCTGACACGTCAGGGGTTTTCTCTCGCTGCCGGCACGGCCCGGAAACAGGAGTGCATCATTACCGGTGGGCGGGGCACAATCACTGTCATTCACGCAGGAGAATCCTATCCGGTCTGCTGTGACGGCTGTCGCAAAATCTTTCGCAGTGACCCGGCGACTGCCATTGCCCGCTGGCGACGCAAGTTGGAGTCCGAAAAATAGTACCCATTGCCACGGCGTCTCTGACCGATTGCAATTCTGCCGCTGCCGCTGCCATCACGGTCGGTCGTGCAAATTTGTGGGCGATCCGAGTGAATTGTCGGCCCGCAGCGGCGGTTCTGTATCCGGTCGTTTGTTGCCAATACCGCAAAACGCCGGCATCCGGCTTCCCGCAGTTGCCTTCATCCGGCTATTTTCCGTGAATAGTTTCCAGGGCAGGTGCCCCACGAAAAATCACAGCAGTCAGAACATCGGTCGGAACAGGACCTCATGAACGAATCAGTACCGCATCGTGACTTTGTGCGGCAGGTGGTGGAAGAGGACTTGCGGACGGGGAAATGGGACGGCAAGGTCCAAACGCGATTTCCTCCGGAGCCAAACGGTTACCTGCACATCGGCCATGCCAAAAGTATCTGTCTGAACTTCGGCATCGCTGAAGAATACAATGGGCTTTGCAACCTTCGTTTTGACGACACGAACCCCGAAAAAGAAGACACCGAATACGTGGACTCCATTCGTGACGATGTCCGCTGGCTGGGCTTCGACTGGGATGATCGGCAGTTTTATGCGTCAGACTACTTCCAGCAGCTTTACGACTGGGCCGAAGAACTGATCCGCCGCGACTGCGCCTACGTGTGTAGTTTGCCTCCTGATGAAATCAGCGGTGGTCGCGGAACCGCTTCCAAACCCGGAATCAACAGTCCGTTTCGAGACCGCAGCGTCGAAGAGAACCTTGACCTGTTTCGCCGGATGAAGGCCGGTGAATTTCCGGACGGTGCTCATGTACTGCGAGCAAAGATCGATATGGCTCACCCTCACATGCTGCTGCGGGATCCCATTATGTATCGCATCCGCCATATCGAACATCACCGTACGGGAAGTGAATGGTGTATCTATCCCACCTACGACTATGCACATGGACAGTCAGACTCCATCGAAGGGATCACCCACTCCATCTGCACACTGGAATTCGAAAACCACCGTCCGCTCTACGACTGGTACTGCGACGCTCTCGGGATTCACCATCCGCAACAGATTGAGTTTAATCGTCTGAATTTGACGCACACAGTAATGAGCAAACGCCGCTTGCTGGAACTTGTGCAGGAGGGCCACGTCAGTGGATGGGATGATCCACGAATGCCAAGTCTGCGCGGCCTGCGACGTCGAGGCTACACACCGGAAGCCGTACGTGCGTTTTGCCGGGCAGCCGGTGTGACCAAGCACAATGCCACGCTGGATATCGGTGTGCTGGAGAATCATTTGCGGGAGGACCTGAACCGTCGAGCTGAACGACGAATGGCAGTTCTGGACCCCATTAAAGTCGTGATCACGAATTACCCTGAAGATCAGGCGGAAGAACTGGACGCTGTCAATAACCCGGAAGACACCGCTGCTGGTTCGCGTAAAGTTCCCTTCAGCCGCGAGCTGTGGATTGAACGCGACGACTTCCACGAAGATCCTCCGAAAAAGTTCTTTCGACTGGCTCCTGGTCGGGAAGTTCGGCTTCGCTGGGCTTATTTCATCACCTGCACCGATTTCGTGAAGGATGACGACGGACGCGTCACGGAAATCCACTGTACCTATGACCCGGAGACACTCGGCGGAGATGCACCGGACGGGCGAAAAGTCAAAGCGACGCTGCACTGGGTGTCTGCTCAGCACGCTGTGGCGGCCGAAGTTCGTCTCTATGACCACCTGTTCTTCCGTGAAGACCCGGATGATTTTGACGATCCTTCGCTGGACTGGAAATCCGGACTTAATCCGGACTCCCTCAATGTTGTGAAAGAGGCTCGACTGGAACCTGCTCTGGCCGCCGCCCGCGAAGGAGACCTGATTCAGTTCGAACGACTGGGTTATTTTTGCGTTGACAGCGACTCAACAGCAGAAAACCCTGTGTTTAATCGTACCGTCACGTTGCGCGATCAGTGGGCAAAGTCGCAGAAGCAGAAGTGACTCAGCACGGCCAGGATGGCCATTTCCGCTGGCGCAGGCATGTTCCAGCGGATCCTGCAGAAATATCTCCAGCCGCAGTGTCAATCCCTCCGTTTTCCCTCATTGCGGATTGACCTTCAGCTGGCAGCCGTAAAGACTGATTCACCATGAAATTGGCTCATTTCCGTGCTTTGATCCTGCTGCCACGACAGGGGTAGTGTCAAACCGGAAGATTGGCTAAAAATCCTCCAGGCCAACCAGGGATGTTGTTGGCGAATGTCACCCCAAATCCGGCTGGCAGTGTTTTCCGAACCGGGATCGGTCGGAATGCTCTGCTGACCGCACTCCGGGCTGCATTATGCAGAGCCGGAGCATCGGGAAGGAATCCGATGTTGAATCGCTTTGCCTCGCTGTGCGTTATTGCGCTGTTGACTTTCTGCCTGATGCCGGCAGTTCGGGCTGTTCCGCAGGCGGCCGCTGCTGGAACTCCGCGTGTATCGCCAATGGACGATGCCACACAGGCTGCCATGGATCAACTGCTGCAGGAATGGTCTGAAAACAGCGATGGCATCAAACGCCTCGAAGGTCGCGTGCTGCGAATTGTCTACGACAACGTCTTCGAATCGGAATCGAGGGCCAGCGGGAAAGTGTATTACGAAAAGCCTGACAAAGGGCGAATGGACCTGAACGGTGTCCCCCTGGACGGTCGCGAGCAACAGCAGCGTTTGGCTGCGGCAGCTCAGGCGATAAAAGCTGGCCGGCAATCGCCGATCCGATTGAAGAAGACTGGTGAGCCGTACGATCTCAAACAGATCGATGACAAAATCTGGTCCTGCGACGGACAACGAATCTACGAACTGGACGTCAAAAAGGAAGAAGCCGTGGTTGCCCCGATTCCTGCTCGTATGCAGGGAGCCAACATCATGGACGGGCCATTACCGTTTCTGTTCGGCATGCCACCCGAACAGGCAAAGCGGCGGTTTGAAATGGGCTTTCACAATGGAAAACCACCGGTGGCAGGGGCCACGCGAATTCAACTGATCGTCTATCCAAACCTGGGGCAGGACGCCGAGCAGTGGCATCACGCAGATGTGATTCTGAGTCTTGAGACGTACCTTCCGGTTGCCGTCAGAATGCACAACTCCGCGGAATCGCAGGAAACGGTCTGGAGCTTTGAAGATGTTCAGGTCAATCCTCTCCGGCTGTTCGGCGATCCTTACACACCAAATTTACGCGGCTACAAAGTCAAGCAACTGCAAGAGCAGATGGCTGGGCCAAACCAAAACCCGGGGCAAAAACTCGTTCCCAATCTGATTGGTCGCACGCACAGCGAAGCTCAGGGTATCCTCGAGAAGCTGGGGCTGAAACGAGACAAGGAACAGCCGGAACTGAGTCAAATTCTGATTCTCAAGGGCAGCCGGACCAATGATCCCCAAATGCAGTATCGCGTTGAATCGCAGGACCCTCCGGCAGACACTCCGATCAATTCAGCGACAAAAGTCACCATGAGACTGCTTATCCCCTGACTGTGACGCTGCATGTGTCTTTGGAGGCCGTGGAAGACAGTCACACGCGTGCATTGTGCTGCCACTCCTGATGCATTTCCCCCCGGATCTGCAGACAGGACGCTCGTCACACTGCAGGTCGCGTCGTACAGACCTCATCCGTAGCAACCAAAACCAGACGCGCTCGCACGGCCGTTGCCGGCAGCCGATAAGCCTGCATCACGGCACGACGGTACGTTTCCAGTTGCTGGTGATAATATCTGCGGCGAGACTCGATCCATTCAGTCGCAGGTTGCCACGGCGAGTCCGTTTTCCAGTCCAGAATGTCGGCCGCCACGACTGTCTGACCTGACTGGTAAAGCACCAGGCGATCGATCGAGCCCTGAACAATTCGCTTCTCATCGCGAAACAAAAACGTTCGTTCCTGCTGAACTGTGATTTGTGTCAGCGTTTTTTCCGTTGATGGCCCCAAAAGTTCCACTGGCGGGTTCTCCACGTGAAAACGCTGCGAAAGCAATTCCTGCACCGCAGGTTTTTGCAGGGCATCGAGGAACTGCTGCAGCAGCAGATCGATGTTCTGTTTGGAGTAATTCAGAACCGGAAGGTCAGACAGTAACCGTTCCCGTGTGATTGCAGACTCAGTATCCAGCCAATCAATCTGCTCAAACCAGTGATGAAACAATGTCCCGCGGTCTGCAGGTGCGACTGAGTCCTCGCCGAATTTCGAATCCGCCGCTGTGGGCTCCTTACCGATGATCAGTGCCAGCGAGCTTTCGGTGTGTTCTGACGGCGCAAAACGCTCGAGTCCTCTCAATCGCCCCTCCGGCATTTCCAGCAGCCTGATCGGTTTCCCCGACGAGACCGCTGCGACCTGCCGCAGGCGAGGTTTCAAAAAGGCGGGAATGGTCCGGAACCAGAACTCATCCCCGGTTTGAAACAGGGTTGCCAGAGGCTGATCTGCTGGTGTCTCCGCAAGAGCCGACACCAGCAGCCCGGCATAGTTTTTGGGGGGCTTTCCCGGGTTGGTAGGTGGGACGAGCATGGTCAGATCATGTCGTGCTCGGGTGACGGCAACATAAAGCAAACAGAGACTCTCAGCGACACTGCGGGACTCCGTGTCAAGAAACGCCTGCTGCAGTGAATGCGGCAACATGGTCCAGATGGTCCGGTTGGTCCAGACACAGACTCGATCGGGCGGGCTGCCGGCATCCGGTCCGGTGTACGCAGCCTGAGGAGCGCGGAAGAGCGGCACTTCCAGTTCCGGAAGAACAACACGGTCAAACTCCAGTCCCTTGCTCTGGTGCACGGTCATCACGCGCACCGGAGCTCGCTCGGACTTCTGGAAACGACTCTCCTCCAGGAGCCGCACGAAGTCCGCAGGGTTGAGAGATCCCACCTCATCAAAAGCCAGACCCTCAGCAGCAATCTGCGCCAGTCTGAGACGATCGCGAGTGCTGCACTGATCTGCTGTCCGGTCGGCGATCCACTGGAGAGTCGCGCCGTAGCCGTCATCAACCAATCGACTGCGAATATCCTCCGCGACCTGTGCAGCCTGAAATTCGTCTTCCCAGTCGGTCAGATCGAACAGTGGTCCCAACGGAGAATTGGCCGCGTGATATCGGGAGACGGTGCATGACGGGTGTGCGGCAAAGTGAAGCAATGACAGAACCGCCAGTACCGCGGCGCTGTCTGTCGGCGGGGTTCCCCCTTCCTCACTGGCCGGGACGCCCAGCTGATTCAGCTCGTGCACCAGTCTCGCCACAGTTTCATTCCTGCGTGTCAGAACTCCGATTTCAGCCCCGGGCGTCTGCTGATGAAGTCCCTGAATCTGCAGGGCCACCCAGCGATTCCACTGCCCCTTGCGCTCGTCAGCGGATTCCGCTTCCAACTCCGGTGAAGTCCGAAGTACTGCAAATCCGGGCATCTCTCCCACGGCCGTTGAGTGTTCCGGAAAACGCTCCTGCCAGTGCAAACAGGGTTCGCGATAATGGTCCAGATTCGGATGCTCGCCAATCCCTGTGAACAGACGATTGACTGTTGTGATCACCGCCTGCGAAGATCGACGACTTTCATTCAGCGGCGATTCAATAATTCCGGGAATTGCCGGCGGAACGGCGTCAAGGATTTCTGCAACGCCGCCGCGCCAACCATAAATTGCCTGCTTGCCGTCACCCACGCACAGGAAGCTGGAATCGGCCCCTCCGTCGAGAATTGTGGTGGTCAGCCGTTTCAGAATATTCCACTGGTCGCTGGAGGTGTCCTGAAACTCATCCAGCAGCAAATTGCGGATCGAACTGTCCAGACGATAGTTCATCTGTTCGCCGTCAATTCCACTGCCGGCACCAGACAGCATCCTGGTGACATCCCCGAAACCCAGCCAGCCATGATCGGCCTTCAGAATGGAGTACTCGCGATCAAATCTGCTGATCAGATCATAAATCGCCTGCATCTGTCGGGAGAGTCGATTCAGGATTTCTGCGGTCGCGTGCGACAACAGACGTCTGTAAATACTGCAGACAGCTTCATCCAGTTCCTTGTTGTAGTAGCGTTCGCTGCCATCAAGGACTTTTGCGGCAATTCCATTCCCGACAAACTCATCCCACCGTTCGTTTCGAAATCGATCAATGTCCTGCTGCCGCGCAGCAGCGATCTTTTTGTGTGAAGGCAACTCAGCTGCGGCCAGTTGGTGCAGAGCCTCATCTCGCTGAACCGCAGTCAGGCGTGTGGGAGTCGGCACCTGATTCCACGCCGTGTCAGGCGTTTGCAGAAACAACTCGTGATAACCCGACACGGTCTGGTCGATCAAATCGCGAATGCTGCGCCGGGAACGACCGTGAGCCAGCATCTGCATCAGTTGCTGCGCGTCCTGGGGAAGCTGCTGAGAAAGAACGGCATCAATCGCCTGTTCACGCAGTTCCCGATCAAGATGCTCTTCCACGATCGACCAGCCCGGTGGCAGACCAAGTTCCAGCGTCAGCCCGCGGGCTGCCTGCTGAAAAAAACTGTCCAGCGTGCAAATCCGCATCCGGTGCAGATTCCTGGTCAGTTTGCCCAGCAACTGTTCAGAGCCCTCAGACGTCAATTGCGGCAGATCCAGGAAGCCGGCCAGCAGGCGGGCACCGTCGTCCGATGCGGCCGCTGCTGCCAGTCGAGTCAACACGCGCCCCTGAATCTCACCGGCCGCCTTGCGGGTAAATGTTGTGGCAAGAATGGAATCGGGGGAATGTCCAAGGAACAGCTGTCTCAGGTACTGTCCCGACAGCCGGAACGTTTTTCCTGTTCCTGCAGAAGCTCGAATGAGCTGGTACATGCACAGCCTCGCTGTTTGCCGCCGGTGATTTTTCTGAATCAGATCGCTGCCAAAGTCATTCGGACAACAGAGAATCACTCTCCCATCGCTGCGACGAACTCTAACTGCGACACAGAATTGCCGCAAACAGGACCGCGTTGTGAGAAGGTCAAACAGCCTTCAGAAAAGCAACACTCGCTTCCGGATGACAATCTGCCAGGCGGATCGCTAGACTCTGCAGACTGATCTGCCGCATGCAAAGATCAGCCGGTTGTTGTGCGGTGTCGAGTGACACTGCGTGTGACCGGTGCGTCGCGCTGCCCTGAACAACAGCGCATGATCTCGACAATTCAAATCTTCATTCTCAATCCTACCCACCC
This sequence comes from Planctomycetota bacterium, assembly GCA_017859815.1. Taxonomy (GTDB): domain Bacteria; phylum Planctomycetota; class Planctomycetia; order Planctomycetales; family Planctomycetaceae; genus SXXK01. The sequence continues at coordinate 38,845 of JAFMMM010000009.1, forward strand.
GGAGAATGCTATGAACCGTGTTGCGTGGTTCCTTTCCTGCTGCATCGCAGCAACGCTGTCGACTTCGATCCCGTGCTCTGCTGAAGACAATCCAGCCACACTGACTGAAGGAGAAAAACGCGGCGGCTGGAAACTGCTGTTTGATGGCGTCAGCACCAAAGGCTGGAGAAATTATCAGTCAGAAACCATCAGCGACGGCTGGACCGTACATGATGGAATCCTTGATCGAACCGGCAATCGCCCGGGCGACATCATTACCGAACAGCAATACCGCTACTTTGAACTGGCTCTTGAATACCGCATTTCGAAAGGCGGAAACAGCGGGATCATGTTTCGCGTTACGGAAGACAATAAACGACCGTGGCACTCCGGTCCTGAAGTTCAGATTCAGGACAACATCGACGGCCATGACCCGCAAAAAGCCGGTTGGCTGTATCAGCTGTACCAGCCCAAAAAACCTGCATGGGCCGTGAAATTTGAGCAGCAGGTTGGCTTCAAGGGGATTGATATGGACGATGCCACGCGTCCTGCCGGTGAATGGAACCACATCTATCTAAGAGTCTCTCCGCAACAGTGCGAAGTTGCTGTCAACGGGGTGAGCTACTACTACTTCAAACTTGGAACGAAGGACTGGGATCAGCGAGTTGCAGAAAGTAAGTTCAAGGCCTATCCACAATTCGGTAAGGCTGAACAAGGTCATATCTGTCTGCAGGATCACGGTAATCCGGTTGCCTTCCGCAATATTCGTATCCGTGAACTGGCAGAAGACGGCACTGTCCCCGATCCGGTGGACGGTCAGCTGAATGTCGCCGGCCAACCGGCATTTCCGGAACTGTCATGGGAAGGTTTCGAAGGTGCCGATGAACGCGGACGACTTGCGACACTGCGAATTCTGCAGCTCACCCACGCTGGTGACGGCAGCGGTCGCAACTTCGCACTCGATCAAAGTGGTCGTGTCTACATCTTCCCCAATAACGGTGATGTTCAACAGGCTAAAGTCTTTCTCGATATCCGAGATCGAGTTCAGGACTGGCGCAAGGACAGCGAAGAAGGACTGCTGGGGATCGCCTTCCACCCCGATTTTCGTACCAATGGATACTTCTATGTCTGCTACAGCTCTTCGAAAGCCCCCCGCACGTCACTGATTTCCCGATTCAGTGTTTCCAAAGACAATGCACAGACTGCCGATCCCGCCAGTGAGCAGGTTGTGATGGAAATTCCACAGCCATTCTCCAACCACAACGGAGGATCGATTGCGTTCGGACACGACGGCTTTCTGTACATTGCACTGGGAGACGGCGGGGGGCGAAATGACCCGATGCAGCACGGCCAGAATCTGGAAACCCTGATGGGGTCGCTGCTGCGAATCGATGTCGATCATCAGCAGGACGGCAAGAACTACGCGATTCCCGCTGACAACCCCTTCCTTGATCGCAGGGGAGCACGTCCCGAAATCTATGCCTACGGATTCCGCAACATCTGGAGACTGTCTGTCGATCGGCAAACAGGTCGTATCTGGGCTGCTGATGTGGGACAGGACTTCTGGGAAGAAATCAACGTCGTCACGGCCGGGGCAAATTACGGCTGGAGTGTTCGTGAAGCTTCCTACCCGTTCAACAACAATCCAGTCACATCCACCGACCCACTGGTTCCACCCGTATGGGAGTATGATCACCAGCTGGGTAAATCCATCACCGGAGGGTTTGTTTATCGCGGCAAACAACTGCCGGAACTTCAGGGCATGTATGTCTATGCCGACTTCATCAGCGGACGAATCTGGGCTTTGGAATATGACGAACAGCAGAAACGCGTCATCGCCAATCACAGCATCGCGACCACAGGCTTCCCGGTGCTGGCATTTGGTGAAGACGAAGCAGGGGAAATCTATTACATGCTGGAGACAGCCAGCGGGCAGGGCGTGTATCGACTGGCTTCCAGCCGCTGAAATCTTCCCCAGCTGAAACCACTCTGCAGAGTCACGAAACAGGGGCCGCTGATCTGATCAGCGGCCCCTGAGACTTTTTCATAATTTCAATTGTCGGCTGGGTTCACTGTCGTCGAGTCAGCCCTGCAGGACCCGATCAATCGTTTCCCGCAGGACGCCCGCACTTTGCAGCAATGCGGTTTTTTCCTTCGACCACAATTCGACTTCCAGATGACTCTGCACCCCGGTTCGCCCCATGACGGTTGGAATGGAGAAGCAGACGTCGCGGACGCCATAGGCACCGTTCATCAGACTGCTGACAGGCAGAATCCGACGATCATCCAATGCAATACTGTGGATAACATCTGCGATCGAGACACCAACGGCAAATCCCGCGCCTCCCTTCTTGGCAATCACTTCGGCTCCACTGCCACGAGTCTTCTTTTCAACTTCCGCGATTAGTGACGGTGTCACGCCCGGGTACTTGTCCAGAGGCAAATTCGCAACCTGTGCCATTGACCAAATCGGCACCATGCTGTCGCCATGCTCCCCGAAAATAGTCACATCAACCTGAGTCGGTGGCACCTGAATTCGCTGTGCCAGCATGCTGCGAAGTCGCGTCGTATCCAGAACAGTTCCGAGCCCGATCACCTGAGCGGCGGGAAGTCCGAGGTCCTGCACGGCAAGGTAGGTCAGGACATCGACCGGATTGGAGACCACAAAGACAATGGCGTCTTTCTTCAGTCCGTGCCTGCGTACATCCTCCAGGATCGTGCGGAACAACTGGACATTTCGATTGATCAGATCGAGGCGACTTTCATCCGGCTTGCGACGAAGTCCGGCCGTGATGACCACCACATCGCTGTCTGAAACCTGTTCAGTGCCGCCCGCAGTGATTCGCTGAGGTGACATCAGAGATGCCCCGTGCAGGAGATCCAGAGCCTGCCCTTCGCAGAGATCCTGATTGACATCGACCAGTGCGATATCACTCACAATGCCGCCGGCCTGCAAAGCGAATCCTGCACAGGAACCAACCAGTCCGCCGCCGCCAATAATGCTGACTTTCATGAACCCAATCCCATGTCCTGCTGTACTGTCCCCTGTGGGACAGAATGAATGACTGCTTCCTGCTGTGAATTTTGAAGCAGCGAACAGAGCTGATAGCCAGCTGTTTCCATTGTTCGCCGGGACTGTTTTCAACGTCCGTCGAGGGCCATCAGAACCTGCTGAGTGATGGCCTGAACAAGGTCTTCACTGACAGCAGCAGCCGGAGCCTCGCAGGCCGTCCCGCATGGCTCCTGCAGGTATCCCGGATAACTGGGAGCTTCCGGAAACGCCCGCTGAACAGGAATGTCTTCCTTGTAACCTTCACGGAAAGCGCTGTTACCGCAGAGGTCACAATCTTCGTTGTGGAATCGCGGGTCATCAAAGCCCAGCCGCTTCTTCAGATCCAGCAGTTCACGACTCTTCTGCTCGGACAAATACATCGGGTCGCCGATCTGACGCGACAGCAGCAGAATTCGGCAGTACGCGTCGAGGATCTCTGTTTTCCAGTACGCCTCTTCCAGAGTCGCACCAAAGGAAACAGTCCCGTGGTTCTTCAGAATGATCGTGTTGGTCGACTTCAGAAATGGCACAACGGTTTCCGCGAATCGCTGGTCACCCGGTGTCTCATAAGGAGCAATTGGAACTTCACCCATGAAAACTTCCACCTCGGGAAGAATACACTGTGGGACCGGTTCGCCCGCCACCGCAAATGCCGTGGCATGAGGCGGGTGACAGTGTACGACTGCCTTCACATCCGGTCGTTCCTTCATGATGGCCAGATGCAGCAACACTTCGCTGGTACGTTTGCGAGTTCCCGCGATCTGGTCGCCGTTCAGGTCCACCGCACAGATGTCTTCAGGCTTCATAAAGCCTTTGCAGATCATCGTCGGAGAACACAGGACTTCGTTGTCACCCACGCGAATACTGATGTTGCCATCGTTCGCCGCGGCAAACCCCTTGTTATAAACACGTCGACCAATCTCGCAGATCTCTTCCTTCAGGCCACGATCATTGATTCCGCTGTTCCACTTGTTTGCCATTGTCATCACCTTCTCAGATTCGGTCCCGGTCGGACCTGTTCACGGGGAATGGAATTCGTTTGGGTTCGAGGATCAGTCCACACTGACCACGTCCAGGATTGCCGCGTTGTAAGCGTCAATCGGCTTGGAATCGGGATAAAAAGGAGCTGATGCTTCCGCACTTTCCGTCACGGCAATCAGAGTGCCGTCTGTCGCCCCCAACTCATCAAAAATCACAATGGGCTCCGCCCGACCGGAAGGTTTTCCCTTCAGTCCGTCCTGCATCAGCGGTACAGCCAGCCGCCACGATGCCCCCTGAATCAGAGGGTTCATCTTTGACAGCGTCACTCTCCCGATACACTCCATGATTCTCATGCCGGACCTCCTCCGCTCAATTCACGCCACGACTGTGGAGGTGAATTCGTTGGCTGCAGCTGTCTCGCCAACTGCAGCAGTTCGCTAAATGACCAGCCGGCCGTGTTTAAACACACAGCCTGCGGGTTCATCACGCGAATCAGCTCTTCAATGTTCTCGCCACGAGTGACAACAGCCACACGGCTGGCAGCCGATCGATTCAACAGACATGCGGTCACCGCTGGGACGGCCGTCGTGCAGATGACTCGGGCTGTCTGCAGCAGCTCTCGGCATTTCGCCGCGGCATCCGCAGAGCCGCTCACCTCTTCCACTGCCCAGCCTGTGCTGCCCGCAGCCGCTCGTGCCGCCTGACTGTCCTGGTCAATCACAAAAACACCGGAGTGACCGGACGCTGAATTCTTTGCTGCGGCCTGTATTGCCACGGAATTTCGACGGATGTAATCGCGGCCGGAAGGAGTCAGGATTGCAGTGGCCGGTATCGCAACACTTTTGCCGGCAGCACCTGCCTGCTGCAGCACCGACTCACTGATCACCGATGCCGTCAGTACCAGCGGGCTGCTGCCTGCAGACGGTGCATGCTGAGCACTGGTTCCGGCAGCCGCAGATGCTCGCGCAGACAGACTCCGCTGCCCCTGAATTTCTGCAAGGACCTCGCGAACAATCCGTTCAATCTGTTGTGGTGCCAGTGACATGCGTGTTTTTCATTCGCTCTCAGGCGGAGCCGTGATCGTTCCGGAGAACTCCGAAGTATTCAGTCAATAATTCCCTGAACCGAAAAACGAGCCGGGCAGTTGTTGCTGCCAGTGATGGCCCGAATGTGTTTTGTGTCGCTGGTGAAAAACACCAGATCGCCACGACGAGTTCCCATCTGATCGAGGGCCAGCTGAGGAAACTCGTCTCCCTCATCCAGAATGTTCAGGGGCTGCAGGACCACCAGCCTCCACCCCTCCAGTGAAGGGTGCTTCACCGTTGCTGTGACATGACCCAGAATGCGTGCCTTCTGCATACCCCTGTCCCTCTGCGGCAGACACGCTGCCGGATGAAGTTCCGATCAAATAATTCTGAGATCATCGACCATCACGCAGCGCCGCTGACGTGTGAACGTCATCGGACTGGTGACTCCCTCCCCGGTCGGAGTCGCGATACTAAAGGACAGAAAACCTTCTCCACCCAGACCCAGACCAGCCATGCAGGGACCATTTTTCACAAACAGTGTGGTGTTCATGACTCGGCCCATTTTCGTAATCGTGCGGATATCCCGGGAATGAATGATCGCCGTATGGCCGAATCCATGCTCATATTTCTCAGCCAGACTGATCGCGTGATCGCTGCACTTCGCTCGCACGAAAGGAACGAATGGCATCATCTGCTCTTCAGTTACGAAGGGATTGTGTTCGTCTGTTTCGCCGTACAGGATCAGGGTTTCATCCGGAATGGACAGTCCGATCTCGGCAGCCAGCTTCGCAGCGTCCTGCCCGATAAAATCGCGATTCAGAACATGATGTCCGCCAGGTTCTTTGGGAGGCCCGAAGGCCTTCGCCGTGAAGGCTCGAACCTGATCAGAATTCAGGCGATATCCTCCGTGCTTCGAGACGGCATCCAGCAGCGACTCAAAAATCGTCTCGACAGCAAAGACTTCCTTCTCACCGATACACAACAGGTTGTTGTCAAAAGCCGCCCCGGCGACGATGGACTTTGCCGCGTTGTCGATGTCGGCAGTCGCATCAACAACAACTGGTGGGTTACCAGGTCCCGCGACAATCGCTCGTTTCGGACTCTGCAAAGCCGCACGCGCAACCGCCGGGCCGCCGGTGACGACCAGCAGCCGAATCCCACGATGATCAAACACCTGCTGTGCAGACTCAATG